>DASRMG010000094.1:0-18106 GCA_035648035.1 Desulfosporosinus sp.
GGTAAGCGGTCTTGCTTCAATGCCTGGCCCGGCATGCTATAGCATGGGGGGATAGGCGGGCCTATCTCGGCACGTAGGCCGCGCCCAGGCCTTCGTGCAACTTCGTCCGAGCGTTGAGATCCTGACGAAGTGAGGACCGGCTCCGACGTAGGAGGGCCGCGTCCTCCGAGAAGGGAACGATCCGCTGGGTTCCCGAACCGGCGCGCCCGCTCCCTTGGACAGTAGGGGTAATGCCTGGAGAATTTAGTCCAGCAGGACCGAGGGCTTGCCCGAGTTCGGAAGGGATTGTGCATGCTCACTCAAATATGCTGCATTGCGGGGTATAGGGTATGCCAGTATACCATAAGGGCCAGACATATAGGTGAGAACTCGACGACTACGCATAGCTAGCCGTCTATGTATACGCCGACTAACTGCCATACCAGCTGGATTAGCTTGGCCCGCAGGATGACCGCGCGCCAAGCTCCGTTAGCTTCCTGAGGAACGAGGGGAGATCCACTGAGCGGGAAAAGCCCATTGACCTAAGGTGGAGAGCAAGGCCTATGCAGGATAAGACAAGACCGACCGTGGTTTCCCGACGAAGAAGGGAAATCTCGGACGATCTTGATGACCAGGGCAAGACCAGAACCCGCGCGCTGAGCTCGGCTAGCTACCCGAGGAACGAGGGGAGATCTGCCGAGCGGTCGATCCAGGACCCAAGACGGCGAGCTGGCAAAGCAGAATGACCGCGCGCCAAGCAGGGGAGCTGCCCGAGCAACGAGGGAGGCTGCCCTGCGGTGGCAACCTTTGACCCACTACCCAGATGCAGGATAACCGCGCTCTGAGCTCAGTTAGCTCCCCAATTATGAGGGGAGATCCACTGAGCGGCAGCCGGCCAGGACCTGAAACGCATGCGAGAGAGGACTGTGCTGCCGGCATATAGTTCAGCAGGATGACTTGCAGTTCTGTCCTTTTAGATCGCTGTTTTTGTTGCTGCAGTATTATGCGGCCAGAGACTGAGCAAATAAAACAGCGTCCCCTAGTAGCCTGCAGCGAACGGCCAAGAGGAGCATGCTGCCGTTTATGTTCAGGCAGTATTAACATTAAAAGAAAACATGTAATTCTGTCTATATTTTTGCTGTGGAGAGTTGCGTTTGGGCACCAGGAATCAGTGAACAAGTATATGAGCTGCAAGGACTTTTTGTATTACTCTTGTTATTTTGACTGCAACAACGTTTTTAGGCTATAGTGTTCTATTATTTTCGTATTTATAGCAGGAATATTTAGGAAGTTTATTGAATTCTAAACGAGAGCCATCAAAAGCTTCGCAAGCCCCATAATCGTATGCAAAAAACCAAACATCCATGTGAGAATTGTTGAGGAATGGGGTTGTAGCCATTCTGTATAGCATACACTTATAAACTAGGCCTCCATTTCTAGATTGATTTAAGGTGTTGACGGATGATGTACCAATGCGACATACTCGGGTGCACATATTTCAAAAGATCCCCATTATTTTATTCATCTAGAGATAAAACAATGTAGGCCAATATCTATTATAGAAGCATCAAAGCAAATAGCGAAAGCAGTAAAAGAAGTTCTGAAAAGAGGCAAAGATTATGAAAAGTGATATGAGCTTGCTCGAATTTGCAGAGGATTTTTACCAGCAAGTGATGCTTGCAAAAGAGACGGATGTATACAGTGTGGAGGCAGAAGATTTTTTCACTACTGTAATGCTTGAATACTTAGAGGAAGCTGGCGAGGTGGAGGGTGCTGTTATATGTCCATACCGTGGACATGGATTACAGATGAATGGATATAGCATCTCCGAAGAATTTGATAGCGTTGATATTTATGTGAGTATATTTGTTGAAAATGAAATTCCATCAAATATATCCCGTACAGAGATTGATGCTGCGCTAAAGCGTGCTATCCAGATGTATCGGAAAGCGGTCAACGACTTGTATGCTTTGTTTGCAAAAGACAATGATACATATGGATTTGCTTTCGCTATTCATAAACATAAAAAAGATATTAAAAATGTGAGGATAATTGCTATTACAAATTGCCTAGTAAAGCCTATTCCGTTTAAGAATATCTTAATTGAAGGGGCCGAAGTATCTTTTTCAGTTTGGGATATTGAAAGATTATATCGATGTGTTAATTCAGGTAAAATGCGAGAAGTGGTTGAGATAGACTTTATAGAAAAGTTCAACACATCTATTGAATGCATCGAGAATAAGACCAGCGATAGATATAGCGTTTACCTTGCGATTATACCCGGAGAAATATTAGCTAAGTTATACGAAGAACATGGCGCAAGATTATTAGAGCGTAATGTAAGATCATTTCTGCAAGTTAAAGGACAAGTTAACAAAGGCATCAGGGATACGTTGAGAGATGAACCTGACATGTTTCTAGCTTACAATAATGGCATCTCTGTTACAGCAGAAAGTGTTGAGATTGTACGAGATGAAAATGGTAAACCATCCATTACGAAGATTAAGGATATACAAATCGTAAATGGAGGACAAACCACGGCATCGATATTTAGTGCACACAAAGATAAAAAAACAAACGCAGATTTGAGCCATGTATATGTTCAAATGAAACTATCAGTAATTGCTGCTCATATGAATGAGATTGTGCCTAGAATCTCTGAGTTTGCAAATACGCAAAACAAAGTGCAAATTGCTGACTTTTCCGCTAATGATCCCTTTCACAGAAAATTCGAGGAGCTTTCAAGGACAATGTGGGCACCGGCACTAGGTGGGTTAAAACCCCGAAATTGGTTTTATGAGAGGGCAAGGGGCCAGTATGCAGATATGCTTGCTCAAGAAACCACACCTTTAAGGAAAAAGCAATTTAAAGAAGAACATCCACTCTATACAAAAACTGATTTAGCTAAGTATGAAAATACTTGGGATCAACTCCCGTATCTAGTAAGTGAAGGTGCACAAAAAAACTTTAAAAAATTCACTATACGTTTGAGCGAAAGAGGTAATATAGTACCGGATGCGAAGTCTTATGAACACCTTATTGCAAAAACTATTTTATTTAGAACAACCGAAAAATTAATTCAAGCACAAAAATATGGCGGATATAGAGCCAATATTGTGACATATACAATTGCATTTTTATCCTACACAACATCCCAGAAAATTGACCTAGATAGAATTTGGAAGGAACAGCGCTTAACCGCAGCACTTGAAAATGAGATTGTGAGAGCATCTCAAATTGTACAGCAACATATCGTAAATCCACCAGGCGGGGCTAATATTGGGGAGTGGTGCAAGAATGTTAAATGCTGGAACACTTTCAAGGAAAAAAATTACACAATAAGTGATGAACTTATTAAAGAACTGATCTCTGTGGCCAGGCCCAATAGAGCAGTAGCAGAAAATAAGAGTATTAATTCCATTACTGAAGATGAGAAGAGCCTAATTGAAGAAGTGCAACAGATACCGGCAGCTACGTGGTTTGCATTATCAAGATGGGCAAAAGAAACTAATAATTTTGCGACGTGGCAGCGAAGTTTACTGTTTTCCATAGGCACAATTTTGAGTAGAAGTAAGGTGCCGACATACAAGCAAGCTATTCAAGCAATAAAAGTATATAGAGAAGCTGAAATCAAAGGATTTAAGTGATGTCTGGAGGTGTACACATGGATTGGAAAAGTTATGTTAAGCATGAACTAGAAAAGAGAAATAGTTTGAGTGATTTAAAAATCACCTTTGGTGACAATACCAACGAATGCGTTAGTACGCCTCCAATTATAAAGATGAGTATTGAATTATTAAACATGTTTATTAAAGCAAATGAAAAACGTGTGATTATGGTGTTTCCTGAAAAATCTCTGAGTACTTTCTTGTTGGCAGTATTAAAAGTTATTTATGATATTTTTGACGGCGAAGTTGAAAAATCATATAATCCGGACACTTTTATTAAAGGGCAAAAATTAAAATGTGGAAACTGTGTTGTGGAATTTGATAGAGTAGATCAATTTAATGGCGAATCTATGCTATGGGTAAGGAATGCAGATTGCAGTAATGGCATTCCATTAGAATTAGCGCCGTTTTTTCAGTTGGCCGAGACAAACAGACGACTCTCGCCGGATAAAGAATTTTCGAAGGTAAAAGCTGACATCAAAAAAAGAAAAGAGGAGATGGTAGTTTCAGACCAATTTACATCATTACTTATTGATTATAAAACTCATATAAACAACATCGTTTTCAACGTTGCACCTATGGGGAAAACCAAAGAAATGTTATCTAATATCAGCATTAATGGAAGCAATGTTAAAGATTTGTTGCTAATTGGGCAAGCCGATACAGAAGGAAATGTAGATATTATAAATACCGGACAACTATCTGGTAAACCTGCAATTGTTTTGGCTTCGGATTTATATGCAGTTTCTGAGGCAATAAAAAAAGAATCTGATGTTAAATTGCTGCTTATCGATATTTCAAGTCCAAATATTATTAATAGTCAATTAGATGTGTTAGATGAAATCCTAAAATCTGATTTTCCTGTTATTTGCATTACAGATACTGCTAATTCCTTTGACTTAGAAGCTCTTGAACTAAGACGCTTCAGTGTGTGGAGATGGGATGAAGAGAGTATATCAGAAGATTTGTATAATATTTCAGCAACAGTAATTAATAAAAAAGTCCGCAATTGCGTTGAACAAAAAATCGAATATATACAATGTAATAGTGAAGATATAAGCAATTCTTTGGAGAGATTGTATTACTACCGCAAGGAAAGTACTGAAACAACTGCAAACTTTACAGATGTATATGACAAATTATTTTCGTTGGCGTTCCTTAGCCTTAGAAATATTATCCATTTAACCAATGATGATTATAAGCGGATTAGTGAGGATATTTTAGACTGTAAAGTCAAACTGCAAAAAGAAAAGCGCTTTATAAGCAAAGAAATGTTAGGAGATTTTGATAGAGTTATCCTCTCCTTTGAGGTTATTTTCAGTAAGCATTTTGAGATGCCTAAAATAGCTGAGTTAAGAGAAATCTTAATTGCTAATCAATATAAAAGCGTATGCATTGTAATACCAGATAGAGCAGATAAAGAAGCGCACCAAATTTTTTGGGATAATGAGTGTAATCGAAACTTCATTAAAACAAGGAGCTTGGTCTTATGTCAGTCAGAATATTGTAATAGTGATGCTATAGGCTGTGATATTACAGTTGTATGCGGATGGCTAAATAAAAATATTATGAAAAATATTATTTATAGCTACAACACAGCACAATATATTGTACTGATTTATGATTACGAACAACGATGGAAGGATCCCCATATTAAATCATGGAGTAGAGTTTTACATAAAGGGAATAAAAGGAAATGTATAGAAAAAGCTTTAGCTGAAGTCGCTGTAGATATCTTTCAATTCAAAGGCGTGAAACCTACGAGGCCTTCTGTGCAAGAATCCCAAGATGAATTAAGTAAAATTGAAATAGTATTACGAGAAAATAAGTTTCGTAAATATTTATCTAATGGTGGAAAAAAGAACATTGAAGGGGTAGTGGAAGCTGCACCAGTGAATTTTGTTGGAGGCTGTTTTGCATTTTATAAATCTTCCCATAAGTTAGTGTCCATAACGGAAATCATTTTAGAGGAAAAGGATGAAATAAAGACTATTCTTCCATCAGAATTGAAAATAGGTGATTTCATTGTAGTTAGAGAATCTCAAAGAGATTTGATAAAAGAATTTGCAGATATAATTTTAGCAAATAGTGGGAAAAATTATTTACGTGAATTTGCAACGAAATGGAAAGTGACCTTGGAGTTAGAAAGTGTTTTTTCAACTTTCGACGATATATATGCAAGATTGAAAAAAGTAGGTTGTTCTAAAAATCAATTTACGGTCAGGCAGTGGATGAAAAATGAAGATATCATTTCACCACAAAGTATTGATGACTTAAGATATATTGCAGAAGCAACAGAAGATGATATTTTGTTAGAACAATTAGAAGATATTTTTGAAGCAGGTAAAGAAGTGAAGCGCGCCCATATCCAAGCGGGTAAAAATTTATCTGAATTGCTCAAGCGAAAAGTTGCTCAAAAGATTCAAGAACTTGGGGAGATAGATCCATATAACATATGGGAACCAATTACCTTGAACTTAGATGAAATCGGTACGGTAAAAATTCTGAAAGTAATAGATATTGGAAGTTCTATGCTCGTAGATTCTACTAATGTTAATTGCTTAATTAATGAATATTAGGAGGACTAAAGATGGCAAGAATGATTCCATCAGTAATATCACCGGAAGTTAAAAGCAATGCAGAACGGAGGATTTTTGAATGGTTTCAAAGTGATCCAGAAACAGAGGGTTGGGTTGTGCTGCATTCGCTTGGCATAGCGAATCATAGAACTGTGCTTTTCGGTGAACTAGACTTTTTTGTAATTGCTCCAAAGCTTGGTGTATTTGCTTTGGAAGTTAAAGGTGGAAGAGTAAAAAGAGAAGAGGGGATTTGGCATTTTAAGGATAAATACGGACAAACCTCTACAAGAAACAGAGGACCTTTTGAACAAGCCAATGAGGGTATTTTTAGTTTATTCGATGTAGTGAAAAAGAAGTGTGGGGTAAACCACCCTTTAGGCAAACTTCTATTTGGCACAGGTGTAATGTTTCCGGATATCACCTTTCAAGCAGATGAAATTGAAGGGGAGCAGTGGCAAGTATTTGATCAAAATGATGGCAAAAAAGTAAGTGGTTTCATAAAAAGACTTGCTAGAAATTCAAAAAGAAAATGGGAAGAAAAATATGGACCTCTTAATCCAGAAAAACTGCCAGATGCAAAGGCAGTTAGAGAATTTGCCAATATGCTCCGTGGTAATTTCGATATAGCAGTTTCATTACGTACTCAGATCAATCATGCAGAGGAAGCCCTAATTACGTTAACTGAAGAACAGTTAAAATGTCTTGATCAGCTTGAAGATAATTCAAGGTGTTTAATCCAAGGACCTGCGGGAACAGGAAAGACACTCCTTGCTATTGAGGAAGTTAAAAAGTCTGTTGCTAATGGGGAAAAAGTGGTACTGTTTTGCTATAATACAATGTTAGGGAATTGGCTAAAAGGCTATTTTAATGGAATGCACAAGTCACTACGCCCAGAGTTTGTGGGCACGTTTCATTCTTTTTTATATTGGCTTGTGACTTCAACTAATATGAGTATCAATTATCCACAAGATAGTAATGATCAAAAATTTTATAGAGAAGAATTGCCACTTGTTGCACTTAAGGCATTAGATAAAAAAGATTTATATTTCGACAAGATTGTAGTGGATGAAGCTCAAGATTTAATCGTTTCAGATTATCTCAATATCATGGATTCGGTATTGAAAGGCGGTATCACTCGCGGTAAATGGAGTATGTTTGGTGACTTTGCAATGCAAGCAATTTACAGCAGCAATGGAAATCCAGAACATATGAAAGGACTCTTAGAAGAAAAGACTTCATTCATAAAATATAATCTAAGAATTAACTGTCGTAACACTAAACCAATCGGAAACGCAATTAAGCATATTACAGGATTTGATAATTCATATTACTTGTTTGCAAGGGTGGAGGGTCCGCCAGTAAACTACGTAACCTATAAAAATATGGGAGAGCAAAATGAAAAATTGGAAGCTCTCTTACATAAATTGAAATTGGAGCAAGTGGATCTGGCTGGTATTACAATCTTATCACCTGTTAAGTTTGAAAATTCTGTGGTATCTATATTGAATTCTACGACAATTAATAGATACAAGATAGGACTGAACGAAGGAATTACTTTTAGCACAATCCAGGCATACAAAGGCCTAGAAAATTCAGTGATCATTTTAACGGACATTGAAACATTCGAACATGAAAAAATAATGTATGTTGGGCTGAGCAGAGCAAGAACGGCACTTTACGTGTTTGAAACCGAACAAGCGGATAAGGAACGAAATCAACTATTAGTGAGGTGGCTGTAATGAGTAAAGATACCAGAAGAGAACAACTAATTGATATTATTAATAAAGAATTTGTTGGTCCAGATCCGGTTGATTATGAGGGCATGATTCAGCAAAATGGCGAGGAGATACTTAATGTCGACCCACCAAGAATTAGATATTCAGCAGGGGTACTTTTCCCACAGGGAGTATTAGATGTGCAAGCAGATGCTGTGGATGAAAAAGATGATAACAATGTGACAACTGATGATTTGCCTAGAGAGGAGACATTAGAAGAGAGTGAAGAAAAGGGAAGCGGTTCCAGAGAATTGATTGAAGATGCAGAAGAACTAATTAACCTATCTAATGCATTCCATCAGTCCGCAATTAGTCTAACTGCGGCAGTTGTTAAAGGCGAACCAATTAGAGTGACGGTTAGTGCGGGAATGTATAATACCATTACCAGCCAAAATCCGAGCACGTTAAAGAAAAATACTAAGTACGTTCGTAGCTCATTGTTATGGAATAATGATGATGACGTTGTTGTTTTACCCACGAGATCTGAGAAAATTATAAAAATAGATATCTGCAATAAAGAAAAAACAACAAATTTAAAATTTGTAATTACCTATAGATACGACGATATTGAAAATAACAGCATCATTTACACATTTACATTGGAGAATTCTAAAAAAATTGGTGATGCATCTGTCAAAGATGCGGATTGCTATTTTCAAACAGAATTCAAGATATATTGTCAGAGCGGTTTTGCCTTTCTACCGGAAAGTAAAAAGGTTAATATTAATGATGAAGATTATCAATCTAATCAATTGTTGTATCGGGATGTGAAAAACTATGCAATTGGTCATGGCTGCTCAGCAGATTGGAGCGAGGACAACTGTAAGGTTAAAAAAATTAAGACAGCAGTTTTCCCAACATACGAGATGAAACCAATAGTACCTACTGAAATAGAGGGCGTTTCACTTGAAATGTATAAAATGAGTGATCTGGGAAATTTCCATGAAACACTACAAGAATTAATTTTGATGTGTGAGAAATATAAGAAATGGATTGATGAACTTAAACTAAAAACTTCGATATTGGTGAATCATAAAGAAACTGCAGAGCGTCATATTGATAATTGTGAAAAGTGTCATAAAAGAATGATGGATGGCGTGCAACTGCTCAGTTCTAATTCAATAGTACGAAAAGCCTTTCAGTATATGAACCGAGCGATGCTACTACAGCAACTTCACTATAATTTGCCGTTGCAAGAATGGAGAGATAATGGGGCTGGCGAAGCATCCCTCATTTCAGAAAATAGCCAGTTGCCAGATTTAAGTGACATAACTACTTGGTATAATAACCATGGTCAATATGGCAAGTGGAGACCCTTTCAGCTTGCGTTCATTCTTATTAATTTACGATCCATGGCTGAAAAAACGTGTGATGATAGAAATTCTGTTGATTTGATATGGTTTCCCACTGGTGGTGGTAAAACAGAAGCTTACTTGGGTTTATCTGCCTATACTATCTTCATCCGAAAACTCAACAACATTGAAGACACAGGTACCGCTATTTTGATGAGATATACATTAAGGCTATTAACGGTTCAACAGTATGAAAGAGCGGCTTCAATGATATGTGCTTGTGAAATGATAAGACGACAAAAGCACGATGAATTGGGAGAGTCAAGGGTAACTATTGGATTATGGGTAGGTAAGGATACGACTCCAAACAAAATGTCAGATGCAGTTAAAGCATATAACGACCTCTACAAAAGAAAAACTGAAGATAATCCATTTATTATTTCAAAATGCCCATGGTGTGGTGCTCAAATGGGACCGTTTCATCTGAAAAATAAGCAAGTGAGGATCCAGGGTTACAAAAAATTAATGCATCCCAATCAAATTGTATTCCAGTGTTCTAACCACTATTGCGATTTTTCAAAGGATGATTTTAATTTACCATTAATGATGATTGATGACGCAATCTACGAAAAACCGCCTACACTTCTGCTGGGGACGGTGGATAAGTTTGCCATGCTTCCATTTAGACCTGAGGCTCAGAAAATCTTCGGAATATATAATGGCAGGAAAAAAACGTCTCCAGATTTGATTATTCAAGATGAGTTGCATTTGATTTCGGGACCACTCGGCTCCATGGTTGGACATTATGAAACGATGATAAGTGAGCTATGTCTTGAAAAGATCAAGGGATTAGAAGTTCATCCTAAAATAATTGCATCAACCGCTACGATTAGTCGAGCAAAAGAGCAGTGTAACGCTCTATATAATTGTGGTAAAGATAGAGTGAAGCAATTTCCACCATCGGGAATCGATGCAGGGGATTCGTTTTTTGCGATCGAAGACAAAACCAAGGTTGGCAGATTATATGTTGGCATCATGGCACCAGCATCATCTTCCTATTCAATGACTAATATAAGACTTTATGCTTCACTACTTTATAGTGCAAAAGAACTTGATGTTCAGGATGAGAAAGAAAGAGATCCTTACTGGACAAATCTTGGTTATTTCAACAGCTTAAGGGAACTCGGACAAACCGCCACATGGGTAAGTGCAGATATTGATGAATATTTACATACGATGTATAAGCGTAAGATGAAAGATAAAGAAGAGGGTTATAAAACTAAAAGAAGATATATATGGAGATGTGAAGAACTTACCAGCCGTATTCGTAGTGATAAAGTCCCAATGAGTTTGCAGAACTTGAATATTACTTATCCGGCTGAGCGTGATGGAAAAAGGCCAGTAGATATTTGCCTCGCTACTAATATGATTTCTGTTGGCGTGGATGTTCCACGCCTGGGTCTGATGACAGTTACAGGTCAGCCCAAGACAACATCTGAATATATTCAAGCTACAAGCCGCGTAGGTAGAAGCCAAAATGCTCCAGGTATAATATTCACTTCATATAATCCAGGAAAGCCGAGAGATAGATCGCATTATGAGCAGTTTAGATCGTATCACTCGAGAATATATTGTCATGTTGAGCCTACAAGCGTTACTCCATTTTCAGCTCCGCTTAGAGAAAGAGCGTTACATGCTATTTTAGTAGGAATGATTAGATTGTTAGGAAATGAGGATACGTACGATAATCCAAAGATATTTCCAAGTAATGAAGAATTGAAACATATTATTCAATCTATTGAAACAAGAGTGAGATCCATTGATGAAGATGAATTAGAGGATACAAGCGCTCATATTAAGGAGATTCTGAAAACGTGGAAAAATGAATGGCCACAGAAATATCACGATTTCAGGGCGCAATCAGCAGTTCCGTTAATGTATCCTTCAGGGACAAAACCAAATGAGGATTGGGAAGGGCGAGGAAAAGCTACACCAACATCTATGAGGAGCGTTGACTCTTCATGTGAAGTTTATGTCTTGAAAAATGACTATTCGATGGAGGAGAATTGAGTATGGCTTATTTTTTAAAACCGATTAGAAGAACTCAATTGATTAGCCCTTGGGGTGTTGGTTCTATTGTACCGTTTCCTGAAGACGAGTCTTTAATGATTGCAGGACTAGATATGTGGACATTCGGAAATAACAAAGCAGAATTTGTGATAAAAGATGAACGATTAGAAAAAAGATTAGGTGTAAAGGAATTACGAAGACCACCTGACTTTAGAGACCCAGATACGGACAGGACAAATCCTTTAATTAGAATACCGGCGGTTCGCTTTCCAAGGTGGCAGTACTGCCCATTCTGTGGAACAATGAGCAAATCTAGTTATTATTCTGCTCAAGAAAGATGTGATGGATATCAATGGCCTCGTGGTAGATCTTGCGCAGGGAAGAAATATAATAGAAAGCTCATACCAGAAAGATTTATTGTAGTGTGTCCCGACGGCCATGTGGATGATTTCCCGATTATGGAATGGGTCCACAACAATCCTAAAAATCCAAAATCTATAGAAGATACATGCAGATTGCGTAGAAGTACAGGCGGAGTTTCGGCATCACTTTCAGGTGTGTTTTACGAGTGCTCATGTGGAGCGAAACGAAGTATGGCGGGTGCTACTCATGAGGGAGTATTGACAAAAATAGGCTACAAATGTAAAGGAGCTAAACCTTGGCTTGGAATTGAAAATGACACCAACTACCCCTGTGATAAACCTATAAAAGTTGTTCAACGAGGTGGTTCTAATGTATGGTTTGCCGACGTTAGAAGTTCCATATATATTCCGATTGATGCTAATAGCGCAAGTAGGCGTATTATTAAAGTGTTGGATGACACATTTGACATGATATGTAGCCAGCGGGTAAATGGAGAAATTAATCGAGTTATTATTGATATTATTGCACAAACAAAAAATGTCGATGCGGATGAACTATATGAGGCCGCTTTACGAAGAGTTGACAATATGGAAAGTGAAGAAGAAGTTACAGAGGAAATGTCAGAAGAAGCATATAGACTGATAGAATACGACGTCTTAGTGAAGGATAGTGGCGGAGATAAGTTGGCTTTTCACTCAAGAAATTACCCTATTGATAGGTACCATCCAATTATTCATTCATTCTTTACAAGCATTTCACTTGTGCCAAAATTACGAGAGACAAGGGCTTTTGTAGGGTTTTCTAGGTTACAGCCAAACGAGGGACAAAGCATTAAAGAGAAAAAACAAATGCTCAGATTAGGGGATGGAGACTGGTTACCGGCGATAGAAGTATATGGAGAGGGACTGTTTTTTGAATTTAACTCTGAATCACTTGAAAAATGGGCAAAACAGCCTAATGTCATTGACAGGGTACATCAATTAAGCACACCCTATAACGCAATGTTATTGAGACGAAATTCCAAAGAATGTGAACTGAATCCTAAATATATCTTGATCCACACCTTCGCGCACATTCTTATTAATCAGCTTAGCTTTGAATGTGGATATGGAAGTTCTTCTATTCGTGAAAGGATATATTGTGATAGAGGAGAAGAAGAACATTCAATGTGCGGTGTATTAATATATACTGCATCAGGAGATTCAGAAGGTTCACTTGGTGGATTGGTAAGGCAGGGTTTACCAGATAGGATTGAAGATACAATTCTTGCAGCAATCATGGGCGCAAAATGGTGTTCCGCAGATCCCGTTTGTATTCAGTCTCTAGGCCAAGGTCCAGATTCGAGTAACCTTGCGGCATGTCACAACTGTGCTTTGCTACCGGAAACATGTTGCGAAAATGGCAATAGATTATTGGATCGGGCGCTTATTGTTGGAACATTAGAGAACTCAGACATTGGCTTTTTTAATGTTAGCGAAGTTTAGTTAAATGGTGTATGATATTGAAGCTCAAATGTTGCGATTGTAAAGGAACTGTAAATTAACTGGACGGCATTCCAAATACCTGATTAGGCACAAAGCAAAGAGCTCTAGGTGGTTATAAATAAAGTATTGTCAGAGCCTTGATATGAAAAACAAAAAGACATTATAGGACGTAAAATTAATTTTAAATTCTAATCACTGCATTGTTGTCAAAACGAACATATGTTATAATGACGGAATATGTGTTCTGCAAAAACGATAGCAGTCTTGGACTACTACTCTTAAATATTAGCAGAGCTTTGTTTCTTGACATCTTTACGCAGAAATATTGATTTTTTAATGAATCTTCTTTGGTTCTATAGGGTAGCAATTTACAAAAAATGTTTAGGGGTAACTAATTATGAATTTCATCGATTTATTTGCTGGCGCGGGAGGACTGTCAGAGGGCTTTATGCGCCAAGGTTATGAGCCTGTGGCACATATAGAAATGAATAATTATGCTGCTCAGACACTTAGAACCAGAGCAGTCTATTACTGCTTAAAAGATGCTGGTAATCTCGAAATATACCGAAACTATCTCAGAAAAGATATTACTAGGGATCAATTGTATTCTAGTGTAGATCCTAATTTATTAAATACGATAATTAATCGAGAAATTTCTAATAAAAATATTGATGATATTTTTCGATTAATTGATGAGGGTCTAACAAATAGAGGCATAACAGAAATAGATGTATTAATAGGTGGTCCTCCTTGTCAAGCATATTCCTTAGTAGGTAGAGCACGTGATCCATATAATAAGCAATACGATCCCAGAAATTTTTTATACAAACAATATGTCAGATTTTTGGACGAGTACAAACCAAAGATGTTTGTATTCGAAAATGTCCCAGGTATCCGGACAGCAGGGAAAGGTAAATTATTTGAAGATGTTAAGAGAATTATGGATAAAGCGGGTTATGATATTGAGGCTCAAGTTCTAGATGCAAGTGATTTTGGTGTTTTACAGAAACGTAAACGTGTTATTCTGATTGGTTGGGTAAAGGGTACTAATTACTTTTATCCTAAATTTGAAAGACTCGAATTGGGCTATAAAGTTTCTGACATATTTGAAGATTTACCCAGCTTAATTCCTGGTGAGACAAAGGATTATAATTATACAAAAAAGCCAAATAGTTATCTTAAAAAATTTGGGATTAGACAAACTAATGATATATTAGTACAAAATATTTGTAGACCTCATAACGAGCGTGATAGAAGCATTTATAAAATTGCAATCGAATTGTGGAACAAGGGAGAGATCCGTTTAAAGTATACCGATCTTCCTGAAGATTTAAGGACACATAAGAATCTAACTTCATTTTTAGACCGTTTTAAAGTAGTCGGGAAAAATATTAGTCAATCTCATACTGTGGTTGCTCACATAGCCAAAGATGGTCATCATTATATACACCCAGACATTAATCAATTGCGTTCTATTTCTGTCCGAGAAGCTGCAAGGCTTCAATCGTTCCCTGATAATTTCTTTTTTGAAGGTCCACGAACAGCTATATTCACTCAAATTGGAAATGCAGTTCCTCCCTTAATGGCAGAGAGTATTGCATTGAAGATTAAGAAAATATTAGAAGCTGAAACTAATTTGCCTAGGCAAATAGAACTGTTCTCAAATTAACCCCCCCTGCCTTATACTCAGCGAAAAAAATCTAAAATATTAAAGTGTTGAGAATGGATAAGATCATGGT
The DNA here is from genome assembly GCA_035648035.1 of Desulfosporosinus sp. GTDB lineage: Bacteria > Bacillota > Desulfitobacteriia > Desulfitobacteriales > Desulfitobacteriaceae > Desulfosporosinus. The sequence continues at coordinate 14,950 of DASRMG010000094.1, forward strand.
TTAAGACTTATGTCCACCGCGGTTCACATCCAGAAAAATATATGAATGGAGCATACTCATGAACAAAAATTTAGACAACAGGCTTTATATCTTGCGTAGTTCTAATCTGCCAGAGGAGCTTAGGCATAAGTTTGTCGAGGCAGATAAGTTATTCATCAGAGACCAGAACGATGAATGCGAAGTAATCATCAATGAGATCGAACGTGAATGTTTGGTTAGGAACATTTTCTTGTACAAACCCCTAGCTTTGTAGGCGCTGACTGTTCCTTTCCAACCGTCTGGTGAAAAATAGTGATGTTCGGGTATTGTGCTAGGGATCAATGGATATTTACTAGGCTTAGGTAGATAAGAGATAGAAACGAACCAGTTTAAGTTACTTGCAGGGGGATAATAAATAGATGTAGTTATATTCTCTGATAATTCCAGGCCATCCCATTATGCCGGGAATTAATATGTCAATAGAGGAAATGAAGGACGAAAAACGTTAAGTGAAATGGAGTTGCTAAAATGACTGAAAATGAATTAGGTAAAATCTTAAGGGAAATGTATGACAACGCACCTGCAGGGTATCAAGTGGCAAATATTCATTTTTTTGGAGTAAAATATGCATCAATTATTCTTGATAACAACTTTAAAACCACTGAAATTATTCGTGCATCTGGGATAAAGCCATCATATTCAACTGAAGTAAGTAAAGGCATTAAGTTAGCTAGGTATGTAATTCCGAGGTAATAAACCCACTCAAAGACAAGAGACTTAGTCATAGATGCCGTACATAACCTTCTCGGTGGATGAGAAAGTCAAAGACTTAATAGATGCCGTTTGTGCAGCAGCTTATAATTCATTCAGGATCACTAGCAGGTCTGTCCTTTTAAATCCCTGCTGTTTTTGCTGCAGTATTATTGTTCCTGAGATAGATTATAGACATCAGGGTATCTTTAGCGAAGTCAGCACCCAGGCCAGTGGGGCGACCGAAGGAGGGAGCGTTGCTGGTCGTTCCACTGCGTCGGGCAACGGAACCATACCGGTGGCATGGTTGCCAACACGATCATGCCAATAAATTTTAAATGTAAACAAGAGCTTGTTTCCTACCTTGCCACATTCTTAATGGTCTTGTGACAAAGAGCAAATAAGCTCTAAAAAAGCACTCATATTATTTTGTTGACTTTCTGTTGACTATATCGGGTTTTGGAAAGTCAACAGAGGCAAAAGAAAAAAGGCCCGAAGGCCTTACAGTTCTAAGTGGTGCGGTCGAGAGGACTTGAACCTCCATGCCCTTGCGAGCACTAGAACCTGAATCTAGAAACGTGTCATAGCTGACACCGCACTGTAGCTAGGGTGAGTAAATCGGCGTAAATGGAAGTTTGAAATTTATTTAAGCTTAGTTTGTATAACTGCATGACACTAATTCACTTGTTTTACCTATGTGTGTGTGTATAATGTGTGTACAAACGGACAAGAAAACGGAGCTGAGGATGGTTATCCTAGCTCCGTTTTCTTGGGTAGCATTTTTTGGCGATGGTACCGGTGAAAATAGTTTCTTGGGACTTTCCTTAAGTCATGGGTAGAACAGGGTTCGTGTATTAGATTGTACGAATACGTCAATTAATTAGTAGTTTGACACTATAGTAACGGTTGAAGAAGTGAATTTTGCAAGTCATTGAAAATAAGTGAATTGAAGAATATTGTAGTAAAGCATCTGATAGAAAATAGAGGATATTGGGGGTTTTAACCCCGATATCCTCTATTCTTTGTCATCGTTATTGTTTTTCTACTTCAAGATATTCTCTTAAGGCTGCTTGAGTGATCTGCGAGAAATTGACTCCTTGCGTTTCTGCCAATTCTTTTAACCATGCAGGTAATGTTATATTTGTCTTTACTGCCCGATTATCCATCTCATTTTTGACCATATCGGGAAAAACTGTAATGGAAACGACCACAGCGCCTTTGGGTATATCTTCAAAAGGTGGCTGAGAAGGCTCCAGTATATTATCCCCATCTTTCTCCATGCCCCATAAATGAAGACCCAACACTTCTTTTGCCATGGATTGAGCTTGTTGAAAATTATCGCCCATTGAAATACATCCTGGCAAATCAGGGAAATATACGCCAAATGTTCCTTCGGTCGATGGTTCAAACACTGCAAAATAAGTTACTTTGCGCAAGTTAATCCCTCCAATATTATTTATCATTTATAAATTAAGCACGACTTATTTTAACCCTGCCTGCTTCCAGATACTATTAAGTGTGCCCGGTGGTATGTCTCCTTTGTGGTTCGGCAATGTTACTTTTCCCGTTTTTGTCGGGTGTGTAAGTTGACTGTGTGAGCCTTTTGTATCTTTCACTGTCCATCCATCCTGATTCAGAAGCTTAAGTACTTCCCCAACCTTCATAGTTTCCATCGCCTCCCTCTATTTATATTATACGCATTATCTATACGTATGTAAACCCTTCCTTGCTATAACATTCCCACTGCTCTTGTCTGGCCTTGAACAGGACCAAGAACAGCCACTGGCGAAGGCGATTGTGCAAACCCTTAAGCGAGAGTTTGCAGATTTGCTGAAAGAGGTAACAATTTTTTGAATAAAGGGTATGTTCAACTGGTGGTTGCACATAGCCTGTGATCACACCATTACGTACGAGGATGCTAAAAATGAACCTTTATTATTTTTAAAAATATGTTAATTACTTGAAGGAGTTTATTGTGACATCAGTAGTGATCATGTAATTAGCACCTTTATTTCATTTGAGCTTACAAAACGAAATAAAAGGCGCTATTCTGTGGGTGTAATTTCATCTTAGGAGAGACTCCATATGAATAACCGTGCAGGGGATTTAGGACAAATATATCATAAAGAAGTTAAAGATTTCATTGAACAAATAGTGTTAAAAGTAAGGAACAAGATGGTTAATTAATGGCTAAAATAATTAGTGGAGAGGAGGGGCGAAATGTCTATTAAAGATGGTAGAGATTATCTTGTACTGATTTGGAAAGCGCCAAAATCAAGAAGAACATATCCTGTTGGTGAGTTATCTCAAGTTGGTCAATTTGAATTTAGATATATCAATGAGGTTCAAAAGGCGATAGAAGATGGATTTGAATTACTTATTGCTTTTCCGGAAGTTGATAAATTATATAAAAGTGACAAGTTATTTC
>DASRMG010000095.1:0-11403 GCA_035648035.1 Desulfosporosinus sp.
TGACAACGAATCCTTTCGGTTTTGGAGACAGAGGTATCCCTGTCGTGTGTTCTGTTCTGTTCAACCTCCGAGTCCTCATCACCAATTTAACACAAAAGATTCGTTGTGTCTAGCATTTTTTAAAATCACGCTGTAGTGATAGTCTTTAATAAAATAATCGTTCAATTGCCTTTTCTATTCCTTCATGAAGGATAGCGTGCAGATCAGAGGCTACTCTCTCTGCGAGCCCTGCTATTTTATTAAGATCTTGGCCCCAGACTGAAGTTTGGCCAAAAACATGGCGCACAAGGTTTACGATCGACTCAATGCTTTGATCACATGTTTTCCAAGCGTCTTGCATCAACTCTAGAGTAGCAAGGTCATCTTGCAAGAGGAAGTCTTTCTCTTTTACACAGCATTTCATAGTCGAGCCCTCAATGGTCCCGTAATATAACGCAAGGAGAGCGGCCAACGAGAAACTAAGCTTGAGAGGAAGTAGGCCAGTTTTACGATTATAGTCAAGAATTGTCGGTAAGACTCGTGCTTTAAATTTAGAAGTTGAGTTGAGTAAGATACTCAGAAGGTAGTGTTTAATATATGGATTTTCGAATCTCTCAACGACAGCGTTAGCGTAATCCTTTAACATCGCTTCATCATAATCCGCAGCGGGAATGATCTCTTCGAAAATGACTTCCCGAGTGTAGCGTCCTAAAACAGGGTGTTTCACCATCTCTCCCACGGTATCCAATCCATAAAGAAAGGCGACAGGAACGCAGGAGGTATGAGACCCATTGAGAATGCGAACCTTTCGCGTGCGATAAGGGGTCATATCATCTGTCCATAGAACATTAAGACCTGCTTCGGTAAAAGGAAGCCTTTCTTTCAAGTCTTGAGCTCCTTCGATCACCCACAAATGAAAGAGTTCTCCAGTGTCGAGTAATGGATCCTTATAACCTAAACGATTCGTGATCTCTGCTATTTCATCCTTCGGGTACCCCGGTACGACTCTATCGACTAGAGTATTTAGGAACTGATTATGTTTTTCTATCCAAATACAAAAATCGTTAGGCCACTCCCACTCCGTCGCCAGACGAAGTATAATTCGTTTCAAGTGATCCCCATTTTTTTCGATCAGTTCGCAAGGAAGCATGACCATCCCCTTCTTGGGATCGCCTGAGAAAAATTGATACCGATGATAGAGGTAGACTGCCAATTTAGCAGGAAACGATGACGGCGGTGCATTCTCCGGTCGGTCACTGGAATTGTAAACGATGCCAGCTTCTGTTGTGTTGGATACAACAAACTCGATTTCAGGATTTTCCGCACATTTTAGATAGTTTTGCCAATTCTCATAGAGATCAATTCCCCGACTGACCGAGCTTATAATTTGTTCTTGGCTCAGGCTCCTACCCTGATTCATTCCTCTAAGAATTAGGGTATAAAGTCCATCTTGTTCATTCAATTGGTGCATTTTCCCCTCCGGGAGTGGGCACACCACAACAATCCGACCGTTAAAGAGTCCTTTTTGGTTCATTTCATGAACCATCCAGTCCACGAAGGCACGCAAGAAATTACCTTCACCAAACTGAATAATTTTCTCCGGCAGCTCAGCAGGAAACTTTCCGACTTCTAATCCTTCAGGGAACTGGAAATTCCCCTCTAATAATTGTCTGTTTAAGTTCTGCATTAAAATTCCTCCTTAAAGAAAAGAAAATCGAGTATTACAGATTATGAATAGTAAATAAATAATATCTTCTTAAACAAGAATGGAAGCGCAAACAAACGCTCATCCAATTTCGTTTTAATTAGCATTAATTTTATCCTTATGATTAATCCATCGCCATAACGTAGAACGGTTAACGCCCAAACGACGGGCTGAACTGCTGAAGTTATTCCCTTCTTGTAGCAATACTTCCTGAACGATAGCCTTTTCCATATCGGCGAGCGTCCCTTTTAGCTCCAGTTTCAACTTTCTTGTACTACTCCCTAGGTCAGTGGGCAATAATTTCCCCTGAGTAAAATCGCCTAAATGCAAAAGTTGTATGATACCTTGTTCAGCAGTAAGCACCGCACGCTGAATAACATGCTCTAGCTCCCGCACGTTGCCCGGCCAATTATAAGCTTCGAGAATTTCATAGACTTTTGATTCGACACCCTTGACTTGCTTGCCAAACCTAGCATTACTGCTGGCAATAAAATACTCAACCAGTGACCTGATATCTTCCGGTCTTTCTCTTAATGAGGGTACATTTATAATGATGACGCCCAGACGATAGTAAAGGTCCTCCCTGAACTGTCCTTTGATCGCTAGTTTTAATAAGTCTTTATTAGTAGCAGCAATAATACGGACATCAACAGGGGTCACTTTTTCATCGCCAATGCGCATGATCTGGTGTTCCTGAAGAACTCTCAGAAGCTTAGCCTGCACTCCTATAGGTGCTTCTCCGATCTCGTCAAGAAAAACTGTACCTCCGCGAGCCATTTCAAAATAGCCCATTTTTCCTTCTCGGCGTGCACTCGTAAAGGCACCGGGCGCATAACCAAACAATTCACTCTCTAATAAGGATTCAGCAATCGCAGCACAATTTACCGCCACAAAGGGTCCATCCTTGCGTGTACTTCTATTATGAATACCTTGGACTAGCAATTCCTTACCCGTACCAGTCTCCCCTAAGATCAAAAGTGTGGAATTCACCTGTGCAAAACGATCTGCATCCTCCAGGACCGTTTTCATTACTTTGGACTCAGATACCATTTGGTTCAAGGTAAAGTTTGCTGTGAAACCTTTGGTGTTTAATTCACGCCGAATTTGTTTTTCCATGCTTTGAATTTGGCCCACATCGTGAACTGTAAGCACAAAGCCTTTCACTTCCCCAGCTGTTACCAGCGGAACGCGCTTAATAACCACCCTTTTCTTTCCAAAGGAAATGATCTGGCTTAGCTCGCTTTGTCCCTCCTCGATGACGGCATTTAACGGGCGAAGTCCCACTACCTTTTTGAGATTCTTACCAATGATATTGACTGAACTAAATCCCAGAATTCGCTCAGCCGATGGGTTAAACAATGATATATTTCCCAATTCATCAACAGCAATTACCCCGTCATTAATATGGTCAATGATGGTTTTAACCTGCTCACTACGCTCCCGTTCCCAATGCTGGACCTCCAATAAACGCTGAGCCTCAGTAAAGGCTGTGCGAAATGATTCTTCACCTGAATCGATCGTCCTTGACTCTAGCCCCGCTTCTGCTGCCATCCGGGCAGTCGTACCATCGCCTATGATCACTTTAACCCCAACTCGGATCGCCTCATCCAGACAAGCAGGAATATCTCCTTTGTTCTTAAGTTCAATTTTGTGAAATTGGAATCCTAAACATTTAGCAACTTGGTGACACTGTTTAATAACATTGTTAAAGCCTATCCAGCCTATTATTCCAATTTGCTCCTTGTAATTGAGAAGCGGCGCTAACGCTTCCAGAATGTCAAAAGAGGTCACTGGAATATCCACGACTGGCACCGTTATGTACTCCCTGAGCATAGTTGCTGTACCGCCACGGCTAATAATTATTTCCACACCCTGGCTGATCGCTTCTATTGCTAATTTAACGGCCTCGTTGGTGTCAGCCACTGCAATCTCGCATCCTATAGACATTTCGTCTTGCACTTTGGCAGCGACTTCCGCCAGTTCTGGATAGGGGGCAAGCAACAGGATTTTTTCAGGCATAATCACATCCCCTAATACTACTTTTCAGTATTACTGGTCTATTTTTAAGAAGAGCATTGCTTTCAACACAGAAGCTCGCTGCTTGCACAGAGTGCAAGCAATGCCAGCATTTATCTTAAGAAGCCATAAATTGGTTCGCTTTGTCCACAGCCGATGCGGCATCAGCAGCATAAGCGTCAGCACCGATATCATCAGCATATTTTTGGGTAACCGGGGCTCCCCCGATCATGACTTTCACGTTGTATGGTTTTAGCAAGTCAATACAGGCTTTCATTTGAACCATTGTAGTGGTTAACAATGCAGAAAGTCCGACAATTTGAGGTTTGTAGTCTATAACAGCTTGGACAAATTTCTCACTGTCAACGTCGATCCCCAAATCGATAACCTTATAGCCTGACCCTTCTAACATAATGATCACAAGGTTTTTTCCAATATCATGGAGATCGCCTTTTACAGTGCCAATAATCACGATTCCCTTTTCTTTAATATCAGCCTTCGCAATTAGTGGCTTAATAACTGCCATACCCGCACGCATAGCCCGTGCAGCGACAAGCACTTCAGGAACATAGATTTCATTTGCCTTGAATTTTACGCCGACTACATTCATTCCCGCAATCAGCCCGTCATTGATAATGTCTTCCACACCAATTCCTTCAGCTACGGCCCTTTCCGAACATTCGGTCACTTTAGCGGCATCATAAGTCATAACTGCTTCTTTAATTTCTTCAAGTATAGACATAATTATTACCTCCTATTAAAATTATTTATTTAAAGTTCTTCTTTTTTGAATCTAAAACCACTTAGATGATTATTTAACCTAATTTTATTTCTTTAAACCCTAAACTCCACTTAAACCTCATTCTGCGTATCCCAAGTTTCGTAATTAATTCATTGCATTAGGCAATAATAAGGAAATTGTAGGGATAAAGGTTATGAGTAATAAGGCCACAATATTTGCCACATAGAAGGGCAGTAATTCCCTAGTGAATTTATCTACTTTGACTCCCGTAAGACCGGAAATCAACAGCATGACCGTTCCCATAGGCGGGGTCAGTGTTCCAATCGCTAAGTTAATAATCATGACGATCCCGAAATAGACAGGATTAATCCCTAAAGACAGAACTGTGGGCAACAAAAGCGGAATCAAAACGATCATGGAAGCATTGCCTTCAATGAAACACCCTACTACAAGCAGAAAAATATTAATCGCTATCATAAAAACCGTCGGACTGGTGCTAAACGTGGTCACGAAACTTGTAATGTTCTGAGCAACCCCCTCCCAGGTCAAGATCCAGGCGAAACCGGAAGCTGCCATAATGATTATCATGATCGAACTGGTAGAACGGACTGCTTCTAATATAGCTCCTTTGATATCAATGACCTTCATTTCTTTGTAGACAAACAAACCAATGATCATGACATAAAAACAAGCAATTGCCCCAGCTTCAGTGGGCGTATAGATCCCGATCCTGACGCCTCCTATAATGACGATCACTAAGAACAACGCCCAAAAAGCATCCTTACTGGCAATTCCCACTTGTTTTACTGTAGGTGGTTTTTCCTTAGTCGGAAGATAGCCCCTCCGTTTAGATACCCAATGCACAGCAGTCATGTTCAGAACGGTCATTAGCAGTCCTGGCAAAATACCGGCCATAAACATTTTGCCAATCGAAACATTTGCCAAAAAGCCAAATAAAATTAGACCAATACCAGGAGGAATGATCGGCGTGATTTGGGCGGCAGATGCAATAACCGCCGCAGCGAAACCTCTGTCATACCCGCGTTTTTCCATTTCCGGTACCAACATTTTGGTCTGCATGGCAGCGTCCGCCAGACTGGAGGCAGACAAACCGCCCATTAACATGGCCAAGACCACGTTAACCTGAGCCAAACCGCCAGGCAAATGACCCGTCAAAGTCTCCGCCAGATTCAACATACGCTTGCTGATTCCAGTATAATTCATCAGCGAACCTAAAAGGACAAAGAAAGGAATTGCCAGTAGAGTACTACTTTGAGCACCACCCAGCATACGCTGGACGCCAATTATTGGATCCAATTGGCCCGTGATGAAAAAGTAGAAGAGAGATACTGCAAGTACGGAAAATCCAATCGGAATGTTGATGGCAAAAAGAACTAGCATCAAAATGCTCATGGTATCTACAACCATAAACTCCTGTCTCCTTTCGTAAATTAAGTAACTTCTTTCCTCTTAAATTCTCGCCAAGTCAGTTTAGCTAACTGATAAATCATACAAACTCCTCCAACTGGAATAGCCATTTCCATAAACGTCCACTTCAGTTTGAGAATCGGAGTGAACTGAGCCCAACCGCTAATCGATAATTCAACTCCCAAAAAAGTTAGAACAGCTAAAATAAGCATAACTAGTAGGTTATCAAAAATGTGTACGCCTTTTAGCATTTTAGGCGGTAGGAATTGTATTAAAATATCAATTCCTATATGGCCTTCTCCTTTCATTACGGAAGAAGCACCAAAAAATATTGCCCAAACGAAAAGTAGAATCTGAATCTCCTCACCCCAGAGCAGAGGTTGAGACACAACATAACGCATAAACACGCCAAGAGTTGTGACGATGACCAGAAGTGAAAGGAACACCATCGCCATTATATCGTCTAACCCCAATGACTCTTCTTTTCTTGACTCGTCCATTGGACCACCCCTTCTCTATCATGCGAGGGAGATAGCGGAGCACGAGTGAAAGCCCGTAATCCGCTTTATTCTCCAAACTCTTTAGTTAACTTTTCATTATTTTTTGCACTGTGTCATATAGTCCCGGTGTCCATTTCGGGAATTTTTCATAAACTGGTTTTACAGCTTCCCGGAAAGCTTGTTTATCTGCTGTGACAATAGTCACGCCAGCAGCCTTCATTTTATCGGTAGCATCTTTCTCAGCAGTTGCAATCTGTTTGTTAGTAAAGATGCCTGCTTCTTCACCGCTTTCTACTAGTGCCTTCTGGATGTCAGCCGGTAATGTCTCCCAGAACTTCTGACCGGCAATCCATTGACTGATCATGTCAATGTGTCCGGTCATAGAAAGAAACTTTGCAGATTCGTACATTTTAGAACCATAGAGTACGGGAATCGGGTTCTCTGCTCCGTCTACGACACCTTGGGTTAGAGCAGTATAAACTTCACCCCATGGCATAGGTGTTGCGGTTCCGCCCATTGCTTTGATTGTCTCTACAAACAATTGGTTGCTTGGTACACGGATTTTCATACCTGCCATGTCTGACGGTTTGGTAATAGGCTTCTTTGCCACAATGTCGCGGGTACCGTAAACCCAGTTGGTTGTTACAATATGCAGACCTTTAGCTTCTAATTTTGTAGTCTGTTCTTTAAACCAATCGGATTTAGTCAGTTTAAAGAGTTGGTCATAATTATCCGCTAGATAGGGTCCCGACAAAATACCGATATCTGGTACATAGTCCATCAAAAAGCTGGCATCTGCGATCGTGATCACGTTAGCCCCAGTCATCATTTGTTGAATAAGGTCTACTTTCGTACCTAACTGTGAACTTGGAAAAAGTTGAATTTCTAATTTCCCGTTAGTCTTTTCTTTAGCTAGTCTTACCCATTCCTTAGCACCCAGGTCAAGGGGTTCGCCAACATTATTCTCGTAAGCGACTTTGATAACTACTTTGTCTCCAGCAGAAGCAGTTGGTGCTGGCTTGCTACTTGAGCCACACCCGCTCAAACCCAAAGTCATCAACACGGCAGCTGCCGTTACCCCAGCAATCCATTTTTTCTTCATTTTCTTTCCTCCTATCAAATATTAATACCTTAACGTATTCAGAAGATTCCCAGTCCTTAAATGGTTAACATCCACCTCCTTAAATCTTACGGCCGAGACCCTTGCTTCCAAATTGAAGTTAAGAAAGTTTGGTAACTTTTTTAGCTACACTAACCCACTCTTTAGCCTTGGCTAAATCTTCATCCACAGTGCCAAAGAAGGACTGCAAACTTCCGGCTCGAACATGGAATGATTTCACATTTTTAGCCATACAGGTATCCATAATATCCTTGATTTTGCTTTCCATTTTATCCTGAGTAGCTAAGTACACATCGTCAGTGGGACGAACGCAGATTTCCAATGGAATATCTGGACACAATTCAGCTGCAATATGGTAATCCGTCCAGGAACTGATGTTGATCATATCTACATTGGGGATCTGACGGATCAATTCTAGGACTGGAGCAATATTACCGCAGCTGTGCCAGTATGCAACACCGCCATGAAACTTTGACAGTTCTTTTTCATAGGGCCATATAAAATCACGATAAATTTTAGGACTAATAACGTTGCAATCGACTTCATCATTAAATAGCTGTACCTTGGGAATGGGTTCGTTTAGGAATTTGGCCCGATCTTCATACCATTTTTTCCTACTGTCTGTAATGAATCGCATCAGCTTATGCATCCATTCCGGGTCATCCATCATATCCATCGCCAAATCGGCAAATCCTCGCAGGTGAAAGGCAATACCATAAGGCGCTCGTGTGATATGCGGAAAATCCATTCTGCAACCCCATGGAGCTAAAAGGTTATTAACATCTTCGTAAAACCTGTGGATCATGGGCATGAGACCCGACTTATAGAAATCAGGAAAAACCAGCTTGTCTAAGTCGCTTTTTTCTTTAATTGCTACTTCCCGACCAACCCACGGATCCTCAAAATCATGATATACCGTTTCCATCCCAAACAAAGAGGATTCAAAGGAAGTTCCCGGCCAAAAAGGAATCACCTTATCAAGGGTTGTATCATCATTCATCTCAAACAAAGCAATCATGGATTTGAAGTAGTTTAATAAATAAGCTTCCGGTTTCGTATAATAGTCTTTGACGTTGAAGTTAAAGACTTTCGCCCAAATGGTCGGCCCAGGGTCAGCCACTACAGGCGCATACCCGGTTTCTGCTATAGGAGTGGCAATACGGCGAAATTTATCGCGTGACCAAACTGGCTCAGGTTGCCAAAACTGTTGACGCCGTGTGTTTTCATCACTTTCAACTAAGTTAACATATTGATCAATAACATTCTTGAGTTCATCCTGCAATTAACTCTCTTCCCTTCGTATTCAGGTTGCCAAAGCCGTCATGTCTAACGGATATTTCCCATATTTCTGTACTGCTTCAGCCATTGCGATAATATTCTCGGGCTTACAATAATGAGCAATGCCATTAGCTGAACCCAGCATATACCCGCCTCCAGGCGCAACTTCGGAGATCCGTTGTTTTACTTCGGCTTCAACTTCCTCTGGCGTGCCCATCGTCAACGTATAGTGGAGGTCGATATTTCCCATTAGGCAGATCCGATTCCCGTAATCCTTTTTGACCTGGGCAATATCCATGGGCCCAGGTTCAAAAGGATGCAATGCATTCATGCCCAAAGTGAGTAAGTCGTCTATAACTGGCATAACATTACCATCACTGTGGTAAACCCATGGTAATTTGATGGCATCCGCTGCTCTTTTCATGGGCGGTAAAAACACTTCGCGGAACACCTGTGGTGACATCATGGTCCCGGTTTTGTAAGCAATATCATCGGCTGCCAATAAGAAGTCTAGGCCGCTTTCATTTAGATGCTCTACAACGCGTACTGTCCACTCCGAAAAGCGATCCAGAACAGTCTCCACCAGTCGAGGATTGTCGTAAAGAGCATAAGAGAAACCATCAAATCCCATGCTTAATATGGTCGGAGCTGCGCCTAAACGTATCTTGGCAAAAAGCGCTAAATTGCTTTCTTTACAAGACTCCACAAATCGTTTGACCGGATCGTAAAAAGCTGGATCATTGGGGTCAGGAAATTTCATAATAGCTAAGTCTGCCTCTGTTTTAATCATCCCTCCGACCACTTCATTAATCCCACCTATTTCCTGACGCAACGCGAAAAGAGGCGGAAAGTAGTCTTCAATATAGGCTGAATCCATGTGCAATTTTCTGGCCAATTCTACCTTTGAGAACTCATCTTTGCCCATAATCTTTTTTGCTATAGCTGAGTCGATTGAATCGACGAAAGGTACTTGATCTGGTTGTTGCAAATGTAACGCAGCTAATACCCTTTCCCTGGAATTCATATCGCATGGTCCCTCCTTTTTATAATTTATTCACTTAATTAATATGCAATATTCATGCCATTCTTAAATCGCCACACATATGGGGCTAGTCAGCTTTAAAAGGAAGCGCAAAAAAGAAATAACGTTGCATTTGGCAACGTATCGAATTAATTATATCCTTTAAAAATACGGAATGTTCTTGCAATGAAGCTTTTAGATTGCATAATTACGCAAGTGTTGCAATATATCACAATATTGCATATTGCAACACCTTTTAAGAGTACAGATCTACTTTTTTAAGATATTGCCTCACCTGGAGTGGAATCTTTAATTAAACTTCCGTTTATTCCAGTCTTTTAGAATTACTTTGGACTCATCTAATGAATTGCATTGAGTGTCTATATAAAGACCCTTCGGTGATAATTCAGGCAGAACCTGTTCCAACTCCTCCATGGTATATTTTCGGAGGAGGAGGCAATGTTTCTCCTGGATTTTCTTTAACAAGGGAACAATTTCCTTTAGAGTCGGTCCTGCTACTCCGTCATTTACGATCTGGATTGCCCGTAAGCCAGGGATTTTGACAAATTCCGGCGTTAACCTAGCCTCAGCAGAATGGACATGCATCCAAGGAACCTCCAGACGATCCGCGATCTGGCAGTCATACGGGAAGAGAAACTCCTCGTATGTCTCCGGTGAAACGAGCGTACTGATGTCCTCTGCAAAATACTGACTCTTACCAGGTGTCCAAATATTGTAGTTATCGCAGAACCCACCTTCAAGAGGGGTGATCAAGTTCATTTGGTACTGTGACACGCCAATCCAAGCCTTTGTACAAATCTCGGCCAGCCGTTTGGATTCTTCCGGATAAACATAGAAATCCATACATACCTGAGTGGGGCCACGCAAGGCAGTCATAATATCACCAGGTCCAGTTAACATGGATACCCCCACGGCGCATTTACCTTTACTCTTTTCGTTAAAATATAGAATTAAATCTTTCATACGCTGAACCCAAGGATTACAATCGTCAAGCGGAATTTTATCCAGTTCTTCGAGTTTATCCCAATCATGCATAGTGTGCTCGCTCCAACTGGTGCCATTCCCAAATTGGACGGGGCAACCCATGACTCCGGCCATAAAAGCGGGTCCCAGATCGACAGTAGCGGAAGGCACATCATCATCTTCCAGTTCCGCTCTCTGACTGAAAATATTTTCCCAGTACGCGAAATAAGTTTCCGGTCTCTGACAAGCCACCGTCCATTCTTCCTCACCTTCTCCAGGTACTGGGAAGCGGATCCGAATCGGTGGACGGCCATAGATGTCCTTTTGCCAAAAAGCCTTATACCTTTTCAGTACAGTTTCAATTTGCGGCTTGTACTTCATATCTATTACCTCTTCCTTGACTTATTGTGCTTGGTGAGGTCTCTCAAAGCTTATTCTGGGATGATATCCAAACTCAGCAGATATTTGAAGAGAGTGCTCTAACAACGAGGATTCAATTTCCTTTTTTCTCAGCTCGATACGTAACGACGGACCCGCCACACTAATTGCCGCTACAACCCGTCCATGATAATCAAAGATGGGGCAAGCGATACAGGTTAATCCCCATTCAATCTCTTGGTTATCACAGGC
>DASRMG010000096.1:0-24961 GCA_035648035.1 Desulfosporosinus sp.
CTTTATTACAAGAGCTTGGCTTCACAAACTAAGGAGCTAGTAGCCTGAAGATATCACAAGAAATGAAATTTTAAGGATAGTTAAGATTTCGGGCGAAAACACTAACTCTTTGGTGTCTGGTTTATCGGGAAAGGGTCAAATTGTTGTAACTTTTCTTGTCCCTTATTGGATCCTGCCGCCAGTAAGACATCTTCTGCGCGCAGGACAAACGCCGCTTCCGGAGAAAACTGTTCAAAGCCGTCTCTAACCACCGCTACAACCGTCGTTCCAGTACACTCACGAACTTGTAATTCCTTCAAGGTCTTTCCAATGGCCGGTGAAGTCTTTCCAATTTTAATTTCCCCGACATCCAGCCAACGCGACATTATGCGGTCTGCATAGCCTTGTAGCTTGTCAAGATGGCTCTCAATTTTTATATCATTTTCTCTTCTTATATCCATGAGACTTTTTAAATCTTCTAGAAAACCTTGAATTTCTCCTTTTTGATCCAGCGATTTAATGAATCTCTCAGCCATATCTTTCGAGGTTACGGTAATTCCTATGCCTTGACTCACCTCAACCACACCGACATTTTGCAAGATTGCGATAGCTCTACGAATGGTTTCTGGTGAGACATTATAACGCCCAGCTAAAGTAGAGCGGCCGTGAATCCTCACCCCTTCGTGGTATTCCCCCATCATGATTGCATGAGCTATATCAATGGCAATTTCCTGATAACGTGCTTGGTCCATTACCTTCAACCCCTTACCCCATTTGTTCTATTATAACATAGCCACATCTTAGTAACACCATGCTATTGACGGGCAACAACCTGCATGTTATTATTAGGTTGTTAGTAGGATAATGTTACGGAATTACCGAATTTCAAAAGGATAAATATTGGAACCAGTCTTGGGGTGAATTGCCAAAAGTGTCAGGACATGCATTCGAACCCGATTGATAGGTTCCTTTTTTGTCCAAAAATAAGGTCCTCTATTATCCCCTTTAATGCGGCTATACAAGCCAGTAAACTAAATACAAGGAGGGCTATGAATGTCTGTTCAACTACAAAACCGTCCAGAAGACTTTCGTCAATATGCACTGCATCGAGCAGGACAACTTAAACAGATGGTTACCCCTTATCTAGAGCAATCTAATACGATTCCGACGGGACTATCATGTGCGGAAATGGTTAACGCTCGTCGTTCAAAGCTTATAAACTACTTCGGTGCAACCCTTGAAGAATGGGAAGATTGGCATTGGCAAATGGCTCACAGAATAACAGACTCCCATATCCTAGCGTCTCTGCTACCCATAACAGATGATCAACGTATGGAAATTGAACGTGTCGGTAAAACCTTCCGCTGGGCAGTATCTCCTTATTATCTGAGTTTAATGGATGATACCGATCCTTTCGATCCTATACGACTCCAAGGGTTACCCACCTTTGCAGAACTAGACGAAGATTTTGGTGAGGATGATCCTATGGGAGAAGAAATTACTTCTCCTGCGCCTAGCATAACGCGGCGTTACCCAGATCGTCTCATCATCAACGTCACTAACATGTGCGCTATGTACTGCCGCCATTGTCAGCGAAGACGTAATATTGGTGAAACAGATACTCACTCTCCACGAATTCAGCTTGAAGCAGCGCTCGACTACATTCGGGCAAACCCCGAAATCCGAGATGTATTGGTGACAGGGGGCGACGCCTTACTACTCAGTGATGAAACCTTAGATTGGTTACTCGGAGAACTCCATGCCATTCCGCATGTAGAAATCAAGCGTCTTGGGACACGGGCTCCAGTCACTCTACCCATGCGCATTACGGATAAATTATGTGAAATCCTCTCGAAATACCCACCGCTCTACATCAATACTCAGTTCAATCACCCGAAAGAAGTCACGGCAGACGCTAAAAAAGCGGCTGACAAACTCGTTGCAGCCGGTGTGGTCTTAGGGAATCAGGCCGTTTTACTCAAAGGTATCAACAACAAGCCAGAAATCATGAAGAAACTCAATCAAGAGCTACTCAAGATAAGAGTTCGACCCTACTATATCTTTCATGCTAAAAACGTCAAAGGGACCCGTCATTTCGTAACTCCAATCCAAGACGGAATAGCAATTATAGAACAGTTACGAGGGCATACGTCAGGACTTGCTGTACCAACTTATATTATCAATGCCCCAAAAGGTGGCGGCAAGACACCCATTACGCCTCAATACCTAGTGTCCCTTAAAGATAATAAAGCCGTTTTGAGAACTTGGGAAGGCAAATACGTTCAGTATGAAACACCCTAACTCATAGGAAACGATACCTTGAAGGGAGCTGTGCAACATGACAGAACGCCTCAATAACGACCAGATAGCCCAACTGATCCTTGATGCAAATTCTGATCTGCAACGGTACTTGAACTTGGCCCCTGGCGTCAAGATCTCTTCACCCGAACCCAAGCCCCCAAACAGTTCTAACACAAACATTTACCCATCCATATCGTTAAGGCCTACGTTGAGGCCATAATTTGCTACTCTCCTCCTTATAGCGATCTTTCGAGATCGCTATTTCTTTTCTCCATCTTTTTCCCTTGCCATGAATCTCGACGTTCTAACTCAGCATCGATCGCATTGAGAACCTCCCATTTTTTGCGGCTCCAAAGGGGTCCAATCAGGTCATCTGGTGGACCATCACCCGTTAACCGATGAATCACAATGTCTGGTGGTAAGATCTCTAAAATATCAACGACAAGCGAAACATACGCCTCTTTAGTCATAAAGGCAAACGGCTCGTTCTGAAAAATCGTTGCCAATCGAGTCCCTTTTAAAACATGTAGTAGGTGAATCTTAATCCCCTCTAAGGGCAGTTTGGCCACCGCTTGCGCAGTTTCCATCATCTCCTCTTTCGTTTCTCCAGGCAGGCCGAGGATTATATGGACACAAACCCGTATATCTCTGGAGTGCAGCTGTTCAAGACCCTTAAGAAATTCGGCATAGTCATGCCCCCTCCCAATCCATGCCAGAGTTCGATCATGACTACTTTGCAACCCCAATTCCACCCATAAATAGGTCCTTCGGTTCAGTTCCACAAGATACTCAAGCACATCCTGTGGCAAACAGTCAGGCCTTGTTGACAGGGCTAACCCTACAACGTTCTCCTGTTCCAACGCTTCTTCATACACCTCACGCAACCGATCAACTGTAGCGTAGGTATTGGTATATGCTTGAAAATAAGCAATATACTGCGCATTAGGCCATTTCTTCTTCATTCGTTCCTTCACTTCAGTAAACTGATCAGAAATCGATAGCCTCTGATCCCCCGCAAAGTCCCCGGAACCACGTTCGCTGCAATAGACACACCCGCCTATTCCCAGCGTCCCATCTCGGTTAGGACACGTAAATCCAGCATCCATCGAGACCTTAACTATTTTCCCCCCGAACCTTTCCCGCAACTGTACATTAAAAGTGTGATAGCGCTTCTTTTGCATATCAAGCCTGATACAGTTCAAGTTTTTCTCCGTTCGGACCACGAAAGAAGAAATTATACCGTCCCTCGCCTAACGCCGTTGGTTTAGAAGAGGTCAGTTCCACCTGTTGAGCTTTTAAGTGCTCAATGGCTTGGGAAATATCCGATACCCGAATCGCTAAGTGGTTCACCACCCCATCCTCATAAACACGACCCTCAACCGCTTGGACCAATTCCACGATAGAACCCCCTAATTGTAAAAACGCTAATTCAACGTCTCCAGGCTTAATGCGATATAAAAATTCGAAACCCAGTACCTTCATGTAAAATTGGATCGTCTTTTCCATATCCAAGGCCTTAACGCCAATATGTTCAACCCCAATAAAAAGGGCTAAGTCCTCCGTGGTGTTATCTTTTTTTGAAATTTCTTTATGAGTGGTGTCACTGATCAATGGCAAAATAGCCCCTTCCAGTTCTAAAAGCCTTTGCTTAATATCCAAACCTCCTGCATAGCCCGTTAAATTTCCGTTTTTACCGATCACGCGGTGGCAAGGCACCATAACGCCAATTGGATTTCTATGATTAGCCATACCCACTGCTCTCTGCCCTTTGACATTTTCAATCTTGGTCGCTATTTCGCCATAACTACGTGTCTCTCCATAAGGGATGCGCAGAAGTTCTTTCCATACTTGACGCTGAAAAGGTGTCCCAAGCTGATGAAAGGGGATCGTAAATGCCTTGCGTTTTTCAGAAAGGTACTCTTGTAGTTGAAGGATCGCCTCACTATTCGGCTCGCGCTTCCGAATTAAAAAATATTTTGGCAACCATCGTGACGCCCAAGTTCGCAATGTCTGTTCTTCCTCTATTGACGGCCCAAGTCCTAGCCAGCATAACCCTACCTCAGTCGATGCAACCGTTAACTCAACCTCCAGGTCTTTGATAGTCACCCGTTCCGTCCAAAAGTAAACGGACTGAGCGCTCCAAAGTTCCTGAACAGAATACTTGATTAGTTCCCCCGCTTGATAGATTTCAATTAAGTTTTGATCACTCTTCAAACGTTGGTCGAGATCGGTTGGGACGCTCCATATTGGCCCATTTTCTCGAAAGAGAGGAAAGGCCTCTTGAGAATTCCGCATAAGTGCATAAATTAGTGCCGCTAACCCCCTCGTTAACGGCTCCTCAGACTCTAAGAAAGGCCTGATTCGCTCTTCAAGAGGTTCTATTAAATGTAGGGCGTTCTGGGTTAGTTGTGCCAGGCCCCATAACGCACCATCACTTAAACTTTCGTCTTCTAACAACCCCGAAAGCATCCAATTAAACTGTCCACACGTATTAGGGCAGTGAGCCACAAGGCTTCCTATGGCCTCAGATGCATTCCAAGCCGTCCCCCCCGATTCGTCGTTCAACATCCAAAAATAACGACGCACCAGTTCCAAGGCATACTTCTGATCGTCCTGCTCAATTGTATGAGCGAAAACCCCTAAAGCTTCCACCGCTCTCCAGAAAACAAGCCCATCTTTAACATATATTCGAGACATTAATTGTCGATACACATTCTTATTCTCTTTTGCCCATATGTTAAGTTGTTTCCAATCCCGCTTCTCCAATATGCGTTCCACATCTCTTTTAGTAGGCATTGGACACCCCCTTTTCTGTAGAATCTATTTCCATACTTTTTTCAATTTCAGCTTTTATTTAGATTAATTTCTATATCTGCTTTGTTCTTATTTTATCATAATTCAAGGTGTAAGATAGCATAATGAGAAGCCTGATAAGCATTTAATTTAGCCTAGTGAAAAGCGACCCCAAGAAGGAGTCGCTCCAATCGACAATCAATATACAAAAGTACAAAACCCCCCCTAAATCTTTTCTTCCTTCTCATTAAAATCCCCAAAAAGTGATAAAAGATGCAATTAAGTTAAAAACGATTAAATCTTTGTTTTTTCCGACCCACAAACAGGACAGTTTTGAAGTGCTAGCGGCACTTCGAGCCCACACTCATCCATTAATTTTGAATTTACAAGAATCTCTGACGTCAGCCCATCTGCTGCAATTTCTCCATTTTTAATCACAATGGTCCTGTCACAAATCTCGTAGATCATATCCAAATCGTGACTTGTTACGATTTTAGTGTGTTTAAAGCTATGAAGCAGCTCCATGATCCTACGTCTGGCCTTGGGGTCCAGCGCCGCAGTGGGTTCATCCATCACTAGAATATCAGGTTGCATGGAAAGCACCGAAGCAATCGCCGCAGCACGCTTTTCCCCTCCGGACAGCTTAAAGGGTGCACGATCTTTTAAATGAAGTATTCCCACCATCTCCAAGGCCTGAAGGACACGCTTCTCAACCTCTTCTTCGTCAAGTTTATAATTGCGGGGTCCAAAGGCTACATCATCATAGACCGTCGTCATGAATAATTGGTCGTCTGGATCCTGAAAAACCATACCCAACCTTTGACGTATCATGGGAAGCGTCTTCTTGGTAACACGAACGTCTGCCACACAAACTTCACCCTGGCTTGGAAAAATAACCCCCATAAGCAACATCAGCAACGTTGATTTTCCTGCTCCGTTTGCGCCAATGACTCCCACTGACTCTCCATGATAAATACAGAAGGACATCCCTTTGACGGCTTTATGTTCATCTGGATAACTATAATGTAGATCATTTACCTCAAGTTTATGATGACTCATCTTATCACTCCCGTTATCAATGACCCTAGTAACATAGGTATATTGTAAATCCTTGCCACCGCAAAGAATGACACCCATCCTGCCAAATAAGCCAAATCTCCGACTCTAATTTCTTTAAATCTCCCTGTATTGTACTCTCCTGTAAACCCTCTTAAACACATTGCTTCGTAAATACGTTGTCCTCTGTCAAACGTTCTCAGTATAAGCTGACCTGCCAAGGATCCCCAAGCACTCCGGTGAACGCCCTTCTGCTGTGGAGCTCGCAGTGAATACGCCCGCAATGTCCGGGCAACCTCTTCCATAAGTACCGAGATATAGCGATAGGTTAAGAGTAGCTGAAGCACAAAAATACGAGGTATTTTCAACATCCTCAAAGCTCCACCAATCCGATCCATGCCTGTTGTGGCTATAAGAAGTAGGGCAGCCGTCACTGTTAATCCGCTCCTGATAAATAGAGAAAGAAAGGTGACCCATCCTCTAGAAATCTCCATTCTCCCCAACATAAATATTTGCTGATCTATAAAGGGGTTTAGGATACCTATTCCGATAATTAATGGTGAAACTAGTAAAAGTCTCATAAATATAGGTTTTACAGGTATCTCTGCTAGACCAAAGACTATCGAAGGATAAAGAAGGAACGGCAGCAAACCCCCAATATCATATTTTCCAAAGGATACTACCACAGTTAGATAACTAACTGTGGTCAACAATTTCACGAGCGGATGTATTTTGTGTATGATAGTTTCCTTCCTGGCTAAGTCATCGAGAATCCTCATATTATAGAGCGCGTTCATTATTTTCGACATATCTACAATCCGATCTTTTTTCTCAAATTAAGGGGAGGTTAACTCCCCCCTAAGATTATTCAACCTTGAGTTCAATTTTTCCTTCTTTTTGCCAAACTTATGCCTGAACCAATAAGGCCGGCCAAGACAAGGGTCATTCCGCCACCCAGTAATCCAGCAGTGCTTGTTCCTCCGTTTACGGCAGGCCATGCTTCTTCGGCTTCTCCAGCACTTTCTTCCGAACCATTTCCAGGTGCCTTAAAGGAATAACCAGGCAGAAACGCTGTTTTATTTTGCAGGTCAGATAGCTGCTGATGTAGGTCATCTGGTGCTTCCAGTTCAGCAGTACCCGCCGTCTTTATCATGGCCCATTCTAAGCCATCAGGATTGGAAGAGGCGAACCACGATAACCCTATGCCTGTAATCAACGCAAGTGCAACAATTGCACCAACTGCCTTCTTGATTGAAACATTGCCTATTGCCTCTCCAGAGGCCGCCTTTTTAATAATTTCTGGCCGTGCTTTCCATATATAAGTGACAACAGCTGCTGTGACAAGTCCTTCAACTGCACCAATCGCAAGATGAATCGGCTGCATTAATAATACAAACGTCCCAAAAGGCAACTCGGTCTTACCCGAAAACAAAGTTTCTAGCACGACCCCGAACGCACCCATTTGAAGCCCGATGATTGACGCAATAATCGAAGCGATTAATATCCGTCTCGTAGAATAACCTTTCTTCATGATCACCTTATAAATCAGGGGGTAGGCAATAAAGCAACTGAAAAATCCCATATTAAATACATTACTGCCTAGGGCCAGCAGCCCTCCATCTGCGAAAAATAAGGCTTGTATGGCAAGTACTGAGGCTATAGTTAGAAAGCCGGCATATGGGCCTAGTAATATAGCCAGGATTAAACCTCCTCCAATATGACCACTTGAGCCTGTTGCAGGTATCGTGAAGTTAATCATCTGGGACGCAAAGATAAACGCTCCCATGACTCCCATTAAAGGAATTTTCTTTTCATCCATCTCTGTTTGAATCTTCTTAATTGAATAGCCTGCAACAGCCGCTGTTGCAACCCACATAGTTCCACCAACTAATGGTGAAATTAAGGCATCTGCCATATGCATAAATATCGCTCTCCTTCTTTATGTTATTTAAACAAGTAATTCCTTGTATGATTAGGTATTGTATTGAATTGCCATCCTTTCTAGAAAATAAAAAAACCACAAAGCAGACTCTAACGAGTCAAACCTCCATGGTTTTTGCAAGCACCTTCATAGCCTCGCTCGGCAATATGTTTCCCTTTGTATAAATATCTGTATTCTCTAAACATTCTATGAATTCCTGCTAAGTTTAGCTTCTGGAAATAAATTTAATGCGTTTAGAAGACGTTAGAACATTTTACGTGTGAAAATTTCGGCTCATAATCAGTAATAAACTTGGTTTCTTACTGATTATTTTCAAGTTAAAGCCGGATGATATTGAGTCTTTCTATTTAATATTACTTTTATATTAGTTCCACAATAGTTAGCCAAATTCCTTCTAAAGTCGTCTTCATTTATTATATGTTCGAGCTGATGAAGAAATTAACACGCATGTGGATGAAGAGGTCGAAAACACGCTGCTATAGTCAGCGAAATAAGCGTTGCCCATTCCACATCGTGGTCAAAGACTAACTAAAAAAGTACATCCATCATTGGCGATACCGTCCCAAAAAGCTAAGGAATGGCAGTATGCACTGCACGTTTGCAAATCGGTTTTGATTTGTATCTGAAACTCTGCGCAAATAACTATAACCGTGTTCACTGCCGTAAAAAAAGCCAACAAGACAGGTAATGATGAGGCTGCTGGCCTAACTGCAGCGGTAGCTTCTTTGCCAAGAGGAAAAGTAACACGCCACTCTTGCTGGACTGCCTTGAGTTATCATCAAACAAAGGTCTTATGTATTTAATAAGTAAATCGCAAATAATTAAAACAACTAATTTTATATTGTATAACATGAATTTATAATGCTTGCTTGCACCTTTCTTCTACTTCCATTACCAAGGCCTCAATCAGATGGGGCAGAGGTGTGCGAAGCATTCCTACCAGCAAAATGTTTCCACGTTGTATAGGGAGAAGCAATTTCTCCGCTTTACTGGCAGATATTGCAGTAGCCATGGAAAGAGTGATTTCTCCCAATAGACCATAGACCATCATAACTGAGATGGATCCCACTATTAGATCCACCCTATCAACATTATAACAAATTGCAGACTCACCAGAGGCTCCCTCAGTGGCCCCCGCGCGAAACATGGCTCCAGTTGCAAGGGCATTAGTTCCTAACGCGAGTATATTTAACTCAGGAATTTTCTTGCGCAACTGCTCCACTATATGTTTACCAATACCGCCACCCTGCCCATCAACAACTGCTATCCGCATAATTTCCTCCTGATTCTAGCAACCCCATGCAGTGTTCTTTCAACAAAATTTAAATAAAAAACCACAAAGTTGACTCTAATGAGTCAAACCTCCATGGTTTTTGCAAACACCTTCGTGGTCTTGCTCTGCAATATCATATTTCTATTTCGGTAACTGATACATTCTACAATTGTTCGCGAATTCCTGCTATATAGTTGTAACGATAATATTGATCAATAGTTTTGCCAAATACCCAACCTCTCACTTGCCTCTGAGAATTAAAACACTCAATGTATAATAAGAATAAAGGAATTAACTCTTTCATGCAGAATACTATTAACATAGCAACTATTCATGATGATAAAAAGAGACCATGGAGGTCTTGGCTAGACAGAAGTCTGGTCATACTTCCTATTGGTCTCTTTATTTTGCATAGGGGGTGTTTATAGGATATACAAGCCATGTCAGATATCTTTTGCTCAGATGTCTTTGTAAGGTTTGTATAGTAATGAATTCGACGTTCTAAAATTCCTTCAAAATTTTCCTGCATCTTTACGTGCGAAAATATCCAACTTCAGTCCCAATGATGTTTTGATCTGACCGTCATGATAACATTGGGACTGACACTAACTTGAAAATGTAGCTTTTCAGGGCAACTACTATGGACTTGTTCTGTTAAAGATTTTATAATTATTGGAAAGAGGAGCTGACTGCAATGTGTGAATCAAATGCCTATCTAAAGGATGGAGAAAACGAAGAGTTGTTCATGGAGTCGGTCGATACGATCGAGCCTTATGAAAATGGTCTTAAGCTGATGGATATTTTCGGGAAACAAATGTTCATTCAAGCTAAAATTAAGAACATGACCCTTCTCAACCATCGTATTATTTTAGAGAAGGTTTCCCCACTTTAAACGCATATCCAAGTGGGTACACTTGAAACAAATACTTAATGATATATTTGAGAAAGGGGATTAATTATATGTGTAGTGAAAAAACGATGTGGGAAAAATCCGTAGAATTTCACGGTCATGAATGCCCAGGACTTGCCATCGGCTATAAAGCCTGTGAGGCCGCCATTGAAAAGATGAGCCTTAATTTTTCTGCTGATGAGGAAATCGTATGTGTCACCGAAAACGATGCGTGCGGAGTCGATGCAGTTCAGGTAATGACCGGCTGTACCTTCGGAAAAGGTAATCTATTGTATAAAGGCACGGGTAAAATGGCCTTCAGCTTTTATAACAGGTCAAATGGCGAAAGTCTGAGAATCATAATGAAGCCATTAAACGGAGAAATGGACCGTCAACAGCGTCAAGAATACATTCTAAACTCACCTATAGACCAACTATTTAATTACTCAAAACCGACGTTTGAGTTGCCCGTAAAGGCGAGAATATTCACGACAGTGGTTTGTGAAATATGCGGAGAAGGTGCTCCTGAGCATAAAATCCGAATAAATGACGGGAAAAAAGTTTGCCTAGACTGCTTCAAAGACTATTCGAGAGGATGGTAAATGATGGGTATTACAGATTTCTACAGTCTTTGGAGCGAAGGAAAGGCTGCGGAGGCATCAGGTAAAGCTTTTTGGAACAACAGGGCGGCAGAATTTAACAAGATAGTTTGTCAAGGGAGTCCCGATGAACGCGTTAAGAACATATTAAATTATTTATTGACTAATAATCTTCTGACCAAGAATAGTAGCGTCTTGGACATAGGTTGCGGTCCTGGACGATTTGCGGTTGAATTCGGTAAGCATTCCACAGACGTCACCGGCCTAGACATATCCGACAAAATGTTGGATTATGCAGAGCAGAATGCCCAAGCAGACCATCTCACTAATGTCTGGTTTAAGAACTTAAACTGGGATGAAGTCAGCCTTGGAGAACTTGGTTGGGGAAAAAAGTATGACCTGGTTACCGCAATGAATAGTCCCGGCATCCATGATCAAGTCACCTTAGAAAAGATGATCGCCGCAAGCAAGGGTTACTGCTTTTTGTCTAATTTTGTGGCTCGTACTGACTCTGTTCAAGACGTTATTCGCATGGAGATTCTTAAGCTTAAAGGAGTAAAATTCTACAGTAATACGGTGTACAGCATTTTTAACATCCTTTGGCTGATGGGATATTACCCCATCATTACCTATGTTGATACAGATCGGGACCATGCCCGTCCCTTCGAGGAAGCATTTGTCTATTATAAAACGCTCTTAGAAACCTCAGATAACTTAGGTGATGAGAATAACGATTTAATAAGGAACTATCTTGATCAGATCTCTGTCAATGGATTTGTCACTGAGAAAGTACAGACGAAAACTGCCTGGATTTATTGGAAAGTCTAATGGCTCCTTGTTTCTGTCCATTATATAGAGTTTAATCTCAGCAGGAAATATATATTCGTGCTCGTATTAAACATGGACTGACGGTGCCGAAGAACGACTTGTATTTCTTTTCTCAGGAACTCAACATTCGCACCCACAATGAGTAAGATTAACCCTGATATAGGCAGGTAGAGCCATAATCCATTATTGCAGTTGACTTTTAATTAATTTGGATAATTTCTTTCCGGCCGCCCTTCTCGTAAACATCATCTAATAGCTGTTGAAATACAACCGCCCAATCAAGTTCACTCCTCTTTCTCGTCAGGAAAAAAAAGAACAATAACTTGAATTCCCTCATTGAGAAACAATATCTGTTTTTCAGCCTCTTCCTATAATCCTTTTTTAGTGACCTACTGAGCCATATATTATTGATTAATCATTTTTCAAGTTTTGAATTACAATTCATCCAATTAAAATGATATATATATTCACCTGGGAATTACAATCGTTTGGTTTTGCACCCTCTCAACATTAACTGCAACCCCATACGCCTCAGTGATATTTTCCGCGATCATTATCTCAGGTCCACCAGCCGCGAAAACCTTCGTATCCTGCAGTAATATGAATTTATCTGAGAATCGCAAGGCCAAATTAAGATCGTGCATCACTGCGATCACTGCAATGTTTTTTTCTTGAGCTGCGGTTTGGATAGTCTTCAATACTTCCATTTGATTTCTCAGATCCAAGTTGCTGGTTGGTTCATCCAATAACAGAACCTCAGGTTCCTGTGCTAAAGCCCTCGCAATAACAACTTTTTGCAGTTCCCCTCCACTCAGTTCATCTAAGTAGCGCAGAGCAAATTCCTCAAGACCTGTTTTGGCTAATATCACCTGCACCAACGCCAAATCCGATGCTGTCGCTTCCCACTTAATGTGGGGTTTCCTGCCCAAGAGCACAGCGTCAAATACGGTCTGGCGGTTGCTCTCGTAGTGCTGTGAGACATAGGCCATTTTCAGTGCTATAGCTAAGCGACTAAGCTTCGATACTTCCTGCCCATCCAATAAGATACTTCCTTCTTTTGCTAACAGAATTTTGTTCAGAGTTTTGAGAAGCGTAGATTTTCCAGCCCCATTGTTACCTAAAATAGATAAGAACTCGCCCCTCTGCACAGTAAAGCCAATATTCTCTAATATAGTTCGGGAACCATATCGAAATTCAATCCCATTCACCGATAAGATCATCGCAGCTTAGACCCCCTCACCAAAAGATAGAGAAACAGAGGCGCCCCGAGAAAGGATGTGACTGCTCCGACTGGCAAGATCACAGGCGCAATAATTCGCCTAGACAGAGTATCAGCTGCTAAAAGTAACAAAGCACCCATCACCCCAGAAGCTGGTATAAGAAAACGATTGTCCCCACCGATCAGGCGCTTCACTAGGTGCGGCGCCACGAGACCGATGAAAGCTGTACAAATTCTCGTCAAATGACGTTGTCCCACTACTATAGCTCAAAACGACTACCGGAATACCCGTCTTTGCTTGGAGTTGATTAGCCTTCGCCTTGTCAACTAAATACGACACAAAAATGACATCTGGTTTAACGCCAAGTAAGCTCTCCTCGTTCGGAGCTGTATCCGGTCCCCCTTGCCCAATACTGGGTAGTTTTTTCAAGTCTGGATAAGCCATCATGTAAGATCTTCCCGGTGAGGCTTTTTTCTCAATTTCTT
This sequence comes from Desulfosporosinus sp., assembly GCA_035648035.1. Taxonomy (GTDB): domain Bacteria; phylum Bacillota; class Desulfitobacteriia; order Desulfitobacteriales; family Desulfitobacteriaceae; genus Desulfosporosinus. Next base: position 13,366 of record DASRMG010000096.1, read on the forward strand.
CGATACCTACTACCATGGACATCCCTTCCTCGTAGGTCACTAACCGCAACGAACCCGGTCCAATCGCTACAATTCGTTGAGCGGGAATTTCCACTTTCACTTCGCGTCCCACTAAATCCGTGACCATTTTAACTTCAGTCTTTACTGCGCCCTCCGAATTCTCCACTTTCTGCGCAGTGCTAACAGTTGCACAACCTGTCAACGTAGATCCTACGAGCAATAGACTGAGAAGCAAAGCGCTTCCCTTGAACATCCTTCTACTCATTTCATAACCTCTCTCTATTAATTATTAGACTTTGAGCTCTCCCCATCATCCCTTGAGGTGATAGTAACCCCAGCTCATGGCATTGTAGCTCATCATTATATAAATAAAAAAAACCACGAAGCAGACTCTAATGAGTCAAACCTCCATGGTTTTTGCAAACACCTTCATGGTCTTGCACTACAATATTATTCTCGTCTCCGTTAAATGTAAATATTCTACAACAATTCACTAATCCCTGCCAAATAATTCCTTGCTATCAAATAAATTCTTTTTTAGTTAGGTTGAATTTTCGCAAGAACTAAACGTGCCAATTCTTGAGCCTTAGCTAGATCTTCGGGAGTTGGTGCAAATTGAGCACGTACTCCTGGCAAAACATCAAACTTCAAGCCCTTAAGTCGTTGACTCATCATCTCAACTGCTTCACCGCTCCACCCATAAGACCCAAAAGCAGCAGCTGGTTTTCGTTTATTAATAATTGCTGAGAGAGAAGCCATCAAGAACCAAACGGGTTCTATAGCATCTTGATTAAAGGTTGGAGAACCAAGGAGTACCGCCTTTGAATTATTAATGGACGCCACAATTTCAGAACGAGAATCTTTTTCTATATCGAAGACTTTGACCTCTATGAGGGGGCTAAGCTCATTAATAATGCTGTATGCCAAAGACTTCGTATAACCATAGGCAGAGGCATAAGCTACTACAACGTATGGAGAAACCTCTACTGGCTCACTCATTTCCTTATATTTAAGAATATAATCTTTGGGATGATCTATTAGAATAGGGCCGTGAGAAGGACCTATTATTTTAATAGGAAGGTCAATTACCTTGGCAACTGCTTTTTGAATATGTGGGGCAAAGGGGGCCATGATGGCTTGATAATACAGTGTGAAATCAGGTTCTAATTGCGTCTTATGTTGGTCTGTCTCCGGAAAATGGGAAGCGAAAGCATCGCAAGAGAAAAGTACTTGGTCTTCCTCAAGATAGGTGAATATGACATCAGCCCAATGGAGGAAAGGCGCTGTAATAAAGCGAAGTGTTTTTCCTCCCAAATCAAGAGTTTCTTGATCAGTAACAATTTTGTGGGGGAATTCTTCATTAAGTTGTTGCCGAATGAATTTCGAGCCTGGGATAGAAAGCACGACAACTGCATTGGTTGCTACTGTTAGAAGTTTCTTCAAGGACCCAGTGTGATCGGGTTCGCTGTGTTGGGTGATAATATAGTCAATTTTTGCAGGATCAATGATAGACTGAATATTAGCTAAAAATTCTTGAAAGAACTCTTCCTTCACAGTATCTACGAGGGCAATCTTTTCACCTACGATTAGGTAAGAGTTATAGGTTGTTCCGTGGGTAGGCACTACAATATCGAACTTTGCAAGTTCAGGATCTTTTACTCCCACGGAATATACGTTAGGTATAATTTGAAAAGACATATTATTTCCTCCTATTGTTGGACTATTTCGCATGATCAACTTTTGGGAGATTACTAATGGCTTGTATTATAGTTTCATCCAAACAAACCACCTCTATTCTCATTTTTTTACAAAATAAAACTTAATATTTTTAACTTTGACCACTTGAAAATTTATTATATTTAGTTTTGAAGCCATGAAGCTGATTAAGTTTCATGGCTTTCATAGTGATATGAGGAATATTTTCTGATTATTATATCATTAAATACGTCACGTGAAATAAATTTACAGAACGCCCACTTTTTCTATGAAGTGGGCGTTCTGCAGGTGACTTCCGTGAGCTTCTATTTACCTTAGTTCCCGCACTCATCATGATGCTGATGATCGTGACAAACAGAACCTGTAGATTTAAGCTCACCTTGTATATAACTATTGGTTACGGCTTCGGCACTTCCTTTAGCCCCCGTAATGACCTCAATACCCTTTTCGTTAAAGATATTGACAGCACCGCCACCCATACCACCGGCAATAATAACATTGACTCCCATATCATTTAACATATTAGGTAAAAGACCAGGCTTATGTGGTCCAGAATTTAATACGGAGTCACTTTTAACAATTTTATTGTTTTCAACCTCAAAAATATTGAAGCCCTCACAATATCCAAAATGTTCTGTAACCATACCCTTCTCACTAGCAACTGCAATCTTCATTTTTTTCCTCCATTTTTTTAATTTTATTATCCAGCCAACCACTATCGATAAGTGCTAGGGGGATCCATCGACAGCTGGCATGAATATCAAGCCTGGGGATGAATTTAGAGTTGAGCGTTTACGTTAAACGCCAACTTCCCATCCATTAGTATTTTAAGTGTTTTATCAAAAACAGCTTTTGCAGCACGTCCTGATATACAATCGATATCAACAATACTCTGACTATTATTGATGGCTTTTACAGCATCTATATCAAAGGGTATTTTACCTACAAAAGGCAAATCGAGTTTCTGACAATACGAAACTATTTTTTCAGTGTTTCCAAGGTTCGTATTATATTTATTGATACAAATTGCAATTTTAGTTTGAAATTTTTGGGCTGTTTTAACAATACGTTCCATATCGCTGATTCCTGATATAGAAGGTTCTGCAACAATTAGCACCATATCAACACCGCTCAGTGAAGCAATGACCGGGCACCCTATACCTGGAGATCCGTCAATAATTGCTAAGTCAATATTTTCAGTTGCTGACTTCATTTGTTTCTTTACATTGGTCACGAGCATCCCAGACGTTCCGCTCCCCATTTTAAGTTGTGCAGTAGAAAACACCGTATCGTCCACATAAAGCATTAAATCTCCTGCTACGGAACGTTTTAACGATACAGCACCGGCTGGGCATACCATTTCACAAACACCGCAACCTTCACAGGCATAAAAATCGACCTTATAATCAGTGCCTTGAGACATAATTGCATCAAACCTACAATTTTGTCTGCACATGTCACATTGCACGCATAACTCTGGGTTTATTTCTGCTTTAGGTAGTCCATAATAATCTGTTTGTCTAACTTGTGATGACTGCTTCATAACCAGATGCAAATTAGGTGCATCTACATCACAATCTGCATACGCTTTGGCCTGTGACAACTTAATAAAAGCACTGGCAATCGTTGTTTTTCCCGTTCCTCCCTTGCCACTAAGAATTAGTAACTGCTGCATGCTCCACCTCCTTAGTCACAGTTTGCAGTAAATCAAAAAACAGCTCATGATACTTTTTATTCTCTCTGACTGATATCAGAGCGTCTGAATTCAAAGTACCTAGTTCCTTGTCGTAGGGAATCTTGCCTAAAATTTGTATGCCTTTTTCTTGACAGAATTCTTCGGCAGGATTTTCTCCTTTCAGACACTTGTTAAGTACTACACCATGTGGTTTATTAAATAACGTTACCAGGTTATAAACCATATTAAGATTATGAACACCAAACAAAGTTGGCTCTGCCACAAATATACAGAAGTCCGCGTCCTTGATACTCTCCATGACAATACAGGCACTCCCGGGGGGACAATCGATAAAGGCGAACCCTTTATCAGTCGGAATATCTTCTAATATATTTTTAATAATTGGGATACCCGATGCTTCACCAGTATTCAACATTCCAGTAATTACGGTAACATTTTCCGAAACACCTCTTTGAACCGCTCCTATGAATTTAGGTTTCTCCTTTAAGGCCTTCTCAGGACAAATCAGCACGCATCCACCACATGAATGACAAACCTCATCAAAAACTAACAACTTACTGTTGATATAGGCCAAGGCATTGAATTTACAGAAATCGCCACATTTACGACAGCCATTACAGATCGTTTCATCAACATAGGGAATTTTGATTGAGATATTTTCTGACTTAATATCCTTAGGTTTGAAAAAAAAATACCCGTTTGGTTCTTCAACATCACAGTCAATATAGATCGATTCTTTAGCCACTGCAGCCAGATTTACAGATACAAGTGTTTTTCCTGTACCACCCTTGCCACTTAGCACAGCGATCTTCATATTGCTGCGTGGTCATGCAATCCAGGATGGATTTCGTCAAGTAAAGATAACTGACCGTTGTTCAACGCATCAATATTATCCTTAATAGAATCATTAATTGTCTTATACATTTTGATATTGGTTGCATTAATGACCTCTGCAGCATTTTCCCCACATCTCGGGGTAAGTAGTGCACTAACCTTATGATCCACAATGGTCTGCGCTGCCTTAATCCCAGCACCACCTTGACTGGCTGCGCCGGAATTATTAAGAAATACGCTTTCCATTGATTCAGTATCATAAATAAGAAAATAGGGTGTGCGTCCAAAGGACTGGCATACAGTTGTTTCCATCGACTGTTCGTCTACTGGCATTGCGATTATCATTAAAGCATCCTCCTTATTATTAATTGACATATGTTCTTTACGATTTCATTATACTCTCTTAAGAACATATGTCAATTAATAAGTCTTGCGGCCTTTTAATTGAGTTCAATTCTTATCCTCATTATGACTAGTTTTCATACGATCTCCTCCAACTCCACGTCTCTCGCACCTCCACTATCACACGATGTCTCCTTGAATCACGTCAAAAGTAACAGGAGCCTCACCCCTGCCACTTTTGCTACTAATTATAGATTTTCTAGTTGCTTGCTTATCACATCAAGTCTACTTTCTAGCAAATCCATTTGTTCTTGCAATGATTCCTTCTGTGTTTTAGACCCTGTGGAGTCTACTGAAGAATTAATTTCGGGACGTCTTCTGTGACCACGTCCTGAACCAATACTATTACGAACAGAGTTTATTCCATTACAAACTCCTAACCCTCTTCCTGACATTGGGCCTGTTCCATCTCTTCTTGGCATGTCCAATCACCTCCTTACATATTATTATTGACATATGTTCTTTACTATTTTAGTATATCTCATTCTGAACATATGTCAATAATAATATTTTGGAATGCTGTGAGTCTATATTAGTCATCAAAAAAGCAAGCATGTTCAACAAAAGCTGAAAATACTTGCTTTTTTAACGTTCAGTGGAGAAACTGATTGCAGTCCAATAACCCAGGATTTTTTGTACACTCAAACCAGTTAGCCAAAGGAAAATGAAAGTTTTACTCGATAGTCACTGAACTGTCATATGCCTTTGTTGTTTGTCATTGTCTCTCGATTATTGGCTCAGTATCTCTGCCACATTGATGTCTTCGACAATTACCACTACCACATGATTCTTTAGCACCGTCACATAACTTATAATCTCCGCCCTCAATTAAGAGCACTTTTCCATTGACTAGAGACTCTGCAAGTTTTTTTCTCGCGTCATAATAAATTCGCTGAACGGTTGTGCGTGCAATCTTCATTTGTTCAGCACACTCTTCCTGTATAAACCCTTCTAAGTCGATTAATCGTATCGTTTCATACTCATCAATCGTCATAGTAATATAGGTTTCTTGATTAATTAAAGGATTAAGTGGCCCAAATCGGTTATTTTCCGGCAAACAACACACCTTTCTCCATTTTCTTGGTCTTGGCATAATTCGTTCACCCCAATTCTAAGTGTCGTATTCTCCATTGCAAATAGGCATTATGGTCAATTTAAGTATATCCAGAGTAATGTACTAAAGCAACACGGTCCAACTTGCAGGGCTCACCGCAAATCAAATGTGTAATACAAATTATAAAAATTAATGAAAAACTGGTCCCCTTCATCGATCAAACCCAATGCAACGTCTATTAAGGCACTGAGATACATCATTTTCACACCCAGTTTGTAATGCTTCATGTCAATATGGTCCATTAATTCCAACGCAAGAGAACACTGTTTATTAAAAAGCAACTTCAAAGATGTACCAAAGGTGGATGATTATAATCATCCACCTTTGATACATCTTTGCATAATTAGCCCTTACTTAATCGTAATACAATGTACTGGGCAGCCCTCGGCTGCTTCTTTGGCGGTTTCCTCACACTCACTAGGGACTGGGTTTGTATAAGCTACTGCTATCCCGTCGGCCCCCATCTTAAACACTTCAGGACAGAATTCAGGGCATGATTCACACCCGATGCACTCATCTTGGTCTATTTCAGCAATCATAATGTACCCTCCTCAATTTTATTTTCTTTCTGACCAAATCAGTTTCTTTCCATCATGGATCCTAAGTCCATTTAACCTGTTCCATTTGTTACTAGGTACCTTAATTACCTCCACAAGGTTATAGACATATGCCCTTTACTCTCTTTATTATATACCACTTAGAACATATGTCAATAAACAATATGTAAATTATCATTAAATCTGCCATATTAAAGTATGGTTTCAAACAGATGTTATGCTCGTTTTGATCATTACGTGTTCCCTGCTTTTCAAGATAATTATCAATTGCTTTATGCAATGCACTGACACCCAGATTAGAACAATGCTGTTTTTCCTTAGGTAATCCACCCAAGGCGTCAATGATATCCTGTTCAGTAATTTCTAAGGCAGTTGCAGGACTCTTGCCCTTTGCCAAAACCGTCGTCATACTGCTCGTTGCAATAGACGCCGTACAACCAAACACCAAAAAACTAATATCTATGATGATGTTATCCCGCACCTTAACATATATGGTCAAACAATCTCCACAGTTTGGATCTCCTACAGTTCCTTCCCCGTTTGCATCCGACATGCTGCCAACATTCTGCGGACACATAAAATGTTCCATAACTTTTTCAGTATACATATTCATCCCTCCACCTGATATGTTTTTCATGTCCCTTCGCGTCATTGGCCTTCGTACAATTTCTTTCATTTAATATTAATGGTACACCTGGCAGGGAGATGACACAGCTCTGGGTATAATCTAATTGGGCATATGACCAATCAGATTATACCCAGAGCTGTGTCATAACGCAACCCTTAAATATAAAGCATTTAAATTACAAAGCCACCATTCGGACTAATGGTTTGGCCGGTTATAAAGTCTGCATGAAGCGATGCTAAGAAAAAGATACACATGGCAATATCTAGAGGGCTACCTAACCGCATTAAGGGAGTATTTTCTTTAAGAATATCTAACTGCTCCTGATCAAACGATGAAAGCATGTCGGTTTCGATGATACCCGGTGCAACACAATTGACTTGTATATTTGACGGTCCCAGTTCCTTTGCCAATGCCTTAGTTAATCCTATTACACCTGCTTTCGCCGTAGAATAATGGACTTCACAGGAAGCCCCTACCATTCCCCATATGGAAGATATGTTAATAATTTTCCCTTTCTTTTCAGGAATCATATGTTTCAAAACTTCCTGAGTGCAAATAAAAACACTTTTCAAATTAATATTTTGCATTCGATCCCAGTCTTCATCGGTGATATCTGTAAATAGCTTTTCTTGAGATATCCCTGCATTATTCACTAGAATATCTATAGCTCCAAATTCATTGACACAAAACTTCATCATTGCATCCACTTCATCCCTGTTGGATACATCAGCCTTAAACAGCTTAACCGAGAACTTCTTTGCTTTCAGGTTATTGTATATGGCAATGGCTTCCTTCTCTGAGTTGTTAAAGTTGATCAGAACATTGTAGCCTTTTTGGGCAAACACTTCCACAGTCGCTTTTCCAATTCCTCTGGAAGCACCCGTGATTACAACGGTTTTTTTATGATCCATATTTAAAAATCTCCTTTAAATAATGAAATAATTCCACAGTTCATCATGGCTTAATGTGCCTAGAAGAGATTTTTTGAAACATCATCAAAAGCCCCACACTAATCCTATAGATTGAATCAATGTTAAGATTTTCCTTTGCTGATGAATCGAAGAAAACGTTAAGTTTGGATTCTATATCCCCTTCTGGTTTGGTGTAACAAATCAGCATCGGAAGCTTTGGCAGGGGATGCAGTACAAGCGAGATATCAGAGGAAAAACTATTTTTAATTGGCTTCCCGCTAAAAATGCAAATGATATCCTCGATAAGTTCTGGATAAGCATCTGTTAGTTGTTTTAATGGTTTTTCAAACCTCTGTATAAAAAATGCATCCCAGACCGTATCCTTACTAAGCTCCCTGAACGGAACCCAATTACCAGAACAATCATCCCCTGCACTGTAAAGAATATAGTTCAATAAGGGTACCGTCACCCATACATTGATATGGCAGTTAGATACTAAATTGCCCTCGATATCAACTGTGAAATCCTTGCCAAGAGACTTAATAACCAACTTATCACCCTCGAGTCTCGCTCCCAATCGGTTCAGTGATGCAGAAAAATTCATTATAGCAATTTCTTTTTTCAACGGCACAAGTAGTTGCGTCAGTTGCTCTTCCGGAGTGGCTTTTTTAATAATTTTTCCGCCATATTCTTCAACGACGTTGCTTTCCAGATGAGGGCATTCCTCAAGACGTTTTTGTCCTTTAATGACCTCCGCGGCAAATGCCATGCAAGTCGCTAACCCACACTGTTTACAGTTTGATTTTGGGAGTAACTTGTAAATTTCTAAGGGATTATTAAGTTCTGACATACAGCAACCCCATTCCTTTCTTCTTGTGATCAAACTCCTGCTCTTAAGGTATTTCTCCATTTTTCGCTATAACCCTGCAGGTTTATGCTCTTAAACTGCCTTACATATAAACAACGAGAGAAGCCGCATAAATGTAATGCGGCTTCTCTTCTCTTTTACATAGTATAGACACTATGTATCGTAAATTAGCGAGACCCATGAGTCAATGCATGTGAGCTCATATTAGTATCTATCCAATCCAATAATTCGTCGACATTATTCACAGTCAAGCCCACTTTCGTCTTCGTTCTCTTCACAAGGACTGTTTCGATTCCCAATTCTAAGGCCGCTGAAATTTTTGTATCTGTCCCACCAGCAGACCCACTATCTCTGGTTAATAGAATATCTGCTCCATAGAATTTAAAGATTGCTTTGTTAATGTCCTTAGAAAATTGTCCTTGCATAGCTACGATATCCCTGGGCGAAATCCCAATATCTTTACATTTTTGGACTAGGCGTCCTTCCGGAAGGACCCTAACGACTAAGCGAGAATAGCGAGCAAAGGCACTTTGCACGACGCTTTCCAATTGGTAACTTCCCGTCGTTACGAAAACTGTTACTATTCTTCCGTTAGCCTTATGCATGTCACCAACTCGCAATTCTAATTGCAGCAACGCTTCCTCCCAACTAAATACTGGATGAATGATTGAACTGGTAGGAATGATTGTCTCTGGTCTCTCTAAACTAAGATAAGGAATAGCGCGCTGTTCACACCATTTGTATAATTTAGCGAACTTTACACTACTGGACGGAGGGCTAGCATCAAGGATTAATGAAGGAGCCTTCAAGCAGATCTTCTCTGTCCAGGTTTGTGTACGCATATACTCAAGCTCTCTTATATCAAGGCATCGACTAATCTCACGTGCTGCCGCCGTTTCTCCCAATAATATAATCATTTTGTTAACCCCCATAGCCATTATAACAACAAGTGCGGCTCAAATATACAAGCCTAATGTGTATTCTAAATATGATTGTTTAATACTAATGTACATGTCTCTATGACAAATGTGAGAGTATGTTAGTTTTATGAATAATCATCGATGTCGATCACGTTTGATCTTTGATACTGGCTTTGTATTTCCCTTTTGAATAGCCTAAGTAATAAAAGACGAAACCGCTTCCCAACGCAGCCTGCAAGGCAAACAAGAACGATTCAACTTCACCGCTAGGTGGTTCCCAAAACGACTCGAACCAAGGTGTGTAATCGGCGTTGAACTCACCGATAGCATCTGATGCCAGACCATCAGCGCCCGCGAATTCAGCATCACGTACTATATAAAGTGGGGCGAAGGCCAATAAGGCTACAAAGATCAGTAGTATCATATTCTTGGTAAAGAGTTTCATACTTTCACCCCCCGTTTAAGGGAAGATAACGCTTTACCAGTATATGCAGTTAAAACCTGCAACTCTTTTTGGTTATAAGTACTAAGGACATTAAATACCATAACCGTAAGTAGACCTTCACTAATGGCTAAAGGAATCTGAGTCAATGCAAAAATGCTCATGAATTTGAGTACGGAAGCCATCACTCCGCCCGAAGCGGCAGGGAAAGCTAGCCCCAACTGAATGGAAGTTGTAATGTAGGTCATTATATCCCCTATAGTTGCCGCCATAAAAATAGTGAGCCATTGGGGAGACCCCATTCTTTTTAAGCCTCTGTATATACCATAAGAAACAAACGGGCCCACAATTCCCATAGAGAGGGTATTGGCACCTAAGGTTGTAATTCCACCATGTGCGAGTAAAATTGCCTGAAAAATCAAAACAATCATTCCCAACACGGACATCGCTGCAGGTCCAAACAAAATCGCACCTAGACCCACGCCAGTTGGATGAGAACAACTACCCGTTACAGATGGGATTTTAAGAGCCGATAAAACAAAGGCAAAGGCTCCGGCCATACCAAGCAACATTTTCAGACTAGGATTAATTGCCACTGTACTCTTAATGGATCGTATACCCGCGATAACAAACGGAATCATGGCAATCCACCAGAATGCAGCCCAGTTAAACGGCAAGAATCCTTCCATAATATGCATGCCATAAGCATCATTGGGGAAGACGACATAGATAGCCAATATATAGGCTATTAAAATACTGATTGGTTTAATTATACGTAGATTCATAATCATTATCAGTCCTTTCCTTTCAAATATAAGACCTGTCCGTCCTTAATGCTCTCCTACATTTCCTCCTCTCACCTGAAAAAATAAAGAGACAACCAAAGCATTACTAATCATAAAGACAGTAATGTTTTGATTGTCTCGGACGCAGCGTTCTCTTCCGCTTTCAAGTCGCATTCGCATGTTCGAAAGCAGATCCCGCTTGAACAAGACCTTCAACCCATAGGGTCAGTTTCCCTCGAGAAACCATTTATGTATACGAAGAATAGATAAAAGCCCTCCAAAAATGAAGGGCTGAATTAACAATTCCTGCCACTCATTCATCGTGAGTAAAGCATATAAGCAATCAGGTCTCCTGGCTCAGGTTCTTCGTTTAGTGCCTCCTTCCCAAGTTTCCTCAGTGGATATGGCACAAACTCCCCTTTACAGTGGCGGGACCGCGCTGGATTTCAACCAGCTTTCCTGTTATGATCTCTCAATTATGAGAAATCGCTTGCTCATTTATTATATTTTCAAATTAAATTTATCACATATGTAATATTCAGTCAAGTATCTCAATGGCCGATTTCATTAATATAATTCTGCATACTCAATTGTAAAACTTATTTCCACCCCTACTAACCTCACAGGTGGAAGTTAGTCTTGCAAATAAAAGGGTAGCTTTTAGTTGTACAAATTATTATACTCTTATCTGGCTCGGTTGCATGCAGTAATGCCTGCCTGTTG
>DASRMG010000097.1:0-2271 GCA_035648035.1 Desulfosporosinus sp.
GCGTATTACCCGTATGGGAGTGGACAATAATTCCTACCTTCATGAATAGAACTCCTCCTTTAGAAAAAATATTTGTAGTTTCATAAACTTTTTATCATTTAATATATATTATATATCATATACTCCAAATTTTAAATTAAAATTAACAAATATTTACTAGTCATTTATTGAAATAACGTAACTTCTGAACCTAAAATGGCTGTATCTCATATAATTAGAGGGGTATAGCCATTTTAATATTCAAAGTATAGCCATACATTTGAAATAATATAGCTTGTAATATAAGGGGCTATTATGATATAATATAGACATACATATAAATAGGAGTGGTGTGTGTCATGAAACAAAACAAGCAACGAGTACACTTGGAAATTCAAACCCATAGAAAAAATCCACGCGGACTTATTCGCACTTCTGTTCGTAAGGATGGTAAAAATACACACGAAACTATTTCAACCTTGACAGGACTGACTATAGAACAACTGGTATTGATTCAGGCAGCACTTCAAGGAAATGTTGTATTAAAAAAGGATTTTGTAATAAAAAATTCCATGGAATATGGTGCCTCTTACGCTTTTCTTCAGTTGGCTAAAGACTTGGGGCTGGATAAAATGATTTACTCGAGACCTTCCGAAACGTGGGTTCGAGACTCTCTCGCAATGATAATTGGCAAAGTGATTTATGCTGGGAGCAAGTTATCGCTGACCCGAATTGCTACCGACAGTTGCCTTTGGAATGTATGTGGCATAGATGACGAAACAATTGATGTAAACTCTCACTGCTATCAATCAATGGATAAGCTTTTTGAGAGGCAGGTTGCAATACAGCGTAAGCTGGCAGCAAAACACCTGAATGACAGCAGTATCATTTTGTATGACATCACCAGCAGTTACATGGAAGGGGAATATGAAGAAAGTGAGATTGTCACCTATGGTTATAACAGAGACAAAAAGAAAGGGCATGAACAAATTGTAATTGGACTTATATGTAGCAGGGAAGGCTGTCCTATCGCAGTTGAAGTGTTCCGTGGAAATACCAAAGATGAATCTACGGTGGAGGATAAAATTATTCAGATAAAAGATACCTATGGTGTGAAAAACGCTATTTTTGTAGGTGATCGTGGAATGATTACAAAGACCCAGTTTGAACGTATACAAGAGAATGAGACTAATTATATCAAAACAATATCCGCTCTTACTCACGCGCAACTTGCACACCTGTGCGAGAAGGACTGCGTACAGATGTCGATGTTTGATGAACATGAAATAATTCAAGTGATAGATCCGGAGAATCCTCAAATCAGATATGGGCTAAGCAAGAACCCGATACGTGGGCAAAAGGATAAAGCAACAAGACAAACACTCCTTGCAAAAACGGAGAATGCATTAGAGAAAATAGCAGCATTAAAAAGACCTTCAGACGATGCCACTACTGGGATTCGTGTTGGGAAAATCATCAACAAATATAAAGTCGGCAAGCTGCTTAAAGTAGAAATAAAAGATGGCAAAGTCACTTGGGAAAGAAACAAGAATATGATTAGAGAAGCTGAAGCACTGGATGGATTATATGTGATTTTTACGGATGTAAAGGAAGAAGAAATGAACATATCTGAAGTAGTCCAAACATATAGAAAGTTAATTGGTGTAGAGCAGGCATTTCGAAATCTAAAGACAACACAGCTGGAAATACGTCCAATCTATCACAAAACAGATGACAGAATAAAATGTCATATATTCTTATGTATGTTAGCTTACTATTTGATGTGGAATGCAAAACAACGGCTTACACCACTTTTTGAAACTGACCAAGTAGGACAAAACAAAAAATATACCTTTGAACACATCATAGAACGGTTAAAAAGCATCCGCAAAGAAACGGTAGAAATTGAAGGGATTGCGACAAAAGTTATCACCGAATGCGATGAAGAACAACAACTAATCTTAAACTGTCTGAATGTACAAATGAAATAGCAATACAAATGAAATTTGAAAGTGCTTCAAAACCTTGATTCTACCTAGGCCCGAAGCACCTTTATTTGTAGAAGATACGTTATCAAGAATGAATCCTGTGCTTTAACACAAACTAAAAAAGAGCTTCCAGCGTTAAAATAACGTAGAAACCCTTTCGATAGCTATATGGTGCCGAAGACCGGAATCGAACCGGTACGATCTGTAAGGACCGCAGGATTTTAAGTCCTGTGCGTCTGCCAGTTCCGCCACTTCGGCAAATATAAATGGAGGCGGCACCCAGATTTGAACTGGGGGTAAAGGA
>DASRMG010000098.1:0-12840 GCA_035648035.1 Desulfosporosinus sp.
AAAAGGCTAGGATACCTAACACCTGCTGACTTCAAAGAACACGAGCTTGTAAGGATTAAAAACGAAAAAGAGTGATAGATAAATCTATCACTCTTCTCGGTTACATTTCTTTTATTTGTCCACTTTTGTGGGTATAGATCACGTAGGGGTGTCCTTTTTTAAAAATTAGAAGAATGGAGGTGTGAATCATGCAGATGGATAAAAGAGAACGCTCCCTTTTAGGCTTCGCTTCTGCTTTGCTGGGATTCCTTTTTATTATACTTGTCAAAACTCAGGGAGCAACGGCCAGTCTGCTTCCACTGCCGGACACATCTGTACCCAGTCTGATTCAAACGGAACAAGAAAATCAACTGCTTGTTGCCGAAAACGATAAGATACAACTCGAGGTGGGGAAATATACTCAAGGTCAAAGTGCCTTCACCTTGGCAAATCAGCAATTACTAGATGCCAAGATGAATGCTGGTTTGGTTGAAGTTTTCGGCGAAGGCTTACGAATCACGCTCGATGATTCCAAGCGCGTTGCTACGGAAGAAGATGATGCTCAGCTCTTCTTAATTCATGAACAATACATTCGGGGGATTTTTAACGCTCTGTGGAATGGCGGTGCAGAAGCCATTGCCGTCAATGGTCACCGTGTGACGACAGATACGGAGGTATTTTGTTCAGGCTCGTACATCCAAATTGGCGGAACTCGTCAAATGCCACCTTATGTTATTGAATCGATTGGAGATGCAAATACATTAAAGTCTGCGCTTAGTTTTTATTATGTCTGGTTTAGACTCGGTGATCTTCAAGACCAAAACGGAATTACTCGTAAAGTTGAGGTTTTAAGTAAGGTAGTGATTCCCGCAGGTAAACTCCATGAGTATCATTATGCGGAACCATTCAAGGAGGGAACTTAATGAAACGATGGAAAAGGAGCCTAGCCTTACCGGTCACTATGGTGGCGATTGCCCTTGGCTTTATGATATCTCTTCAAGCTCAAACGCAAAAAAATGTCTCCGCAGCTGAGCAAATTAGCGCAGAGCGTTTGACAAAAATGAAATCGGTGCTAACAAATTCTCAGGCGAAAAATACTGAACTTCAAGAAGAGCATCAAGTCTTATTGGAACAATTGGACGCTGCAAGGAAAAAGGTGGGGACCGATCCTGACCTTCTTGCACAAATAGTAAAATTGCAGATTCTCGATGGCACACAAGCAGTTCAGGGCCCGGGGATTCAGATTAGTATTGATGACCGAAAGTCTAATTTACCTATCGGCACTGAAGACCTGGCTACAATCATCAACACGTTGAAGTTCGCAGAAGCTGAGGCCATCAGCATTAATGGCCAACGTATCGTTGCTTCGACCTCCATTGTCCGGAGTGGAAGTTCGATTATCTTGGTGAACGGAGTGCCAATAAATCGCTCTGATGGAATCCCGTATGAACTGAATGTCATTGGGAATCAAGAGGTGCTTTTGGATTACTTCTCTAAACTAGAAGCTCCAAACTTAAAAGCAAATGGCATGGCAGTGAGCGTCACGAAGAAAGTAATGCCTATCCCCTCTTATAAAAGAGCGTATGTTTTCGAAAAAGCGAAACCATTGATCCCTCAATAGAGGCAGGCGTGCTAAAATGTTGGGAGTGGGAAGTATGTTACTTTTGATGGCTCGAGTGAATCAACTGCTAGACCATGAAGATTATATTTCCTACATGGAAAAGATCGATGTGTTGGAAAAGGAGCGTCTTTTTTGCAAGCATGGCTTTGAGCATGGCTTAAATGTGGCTCGTATCGCTTATGCTTATTTGCTAGAAAAGGGAGAGCTGCCATTTCCCAAAGAGAGCGTTTATGCATCCGCTCTTCTTCATGATATAGGACGTTGGATAGAATATGGAACGGGTGAAGATCACGCAGAAGCAAGTGCTCGACTAGCGCTTCCTTTGCTTGAAGCATGTCACTTTGGTCTGGATGAAATTAATGTGATCTTACAAGGAATTCGTGAACATCGTCGTGATCCTGAGGACGATTTGACAAGGCTAGGAGCGGCCTTGGCCTTAGCGGATGATTGGGCAAGGGATTGTCGTCGTTGTTCAGGACAAGCACTATGTAATAAGTATCATCAGTCGATGAATCAGGTCATGTATTGAGGGAGGGTAAAGCATGCAGACGTATGGTATACGCTGGGTTACTCTAGATAGTTTGGAAGAAGCTAAAATGGCTCTGACACAAATTGGATCTGATCCTGCAGGAATTGCTCATACGGCGGGAAAAGCAATAGGTCGTGGGATAAAATTGGAACAAGTACCGTTATGGGTAGCCCATATATTAAAACAAGAAATGTTATCTGTTGGTGGAGATGCAGCGGTACACCGGAACGTTATTATCAATAAGATAGAGGCTACGGATGTTATGTTGCTGGGCACAGTACGGCAACTAGGGAAATTGGCCAGTAAGATACTAGCCCAACCCTTTGGGCTAAAGAAGGTGGGGCACGACCTAAAACAGTTACTAGCTACTTTGGAACCTCAGAAAACCCGTATCTTAAAATGCCGGGGTAAGGAACTAGAACTCGGCCATCGTACGCTGGTCATGGGTATCTTGAATGTAACGCCGGATTCATTCTCTGATGGTGGTAGGTACTATTCTATAGAGAATGCCATTGCTCAAGCACAACGTATGGTTGATGAAGGCGCAGATATTTTAGACATTGGGGCGGAGTCAACACGCCCACAGCATGAGGAAGTGAATGCAGAAGAAGAATGGCAACGCTTAGAACCAGTTCTAAAAACGCTCTTAGAGCATGTTGACGTCCCAATTTCAATAGATACCTATAAGGCGAGTGTTGCAGCTAAAGCTCTCGAAGCGGGTGCTCATATGATTAACGATGTCTGGGGATTACAAAAAGACCCAGACATGGCTAGGGTTGTCGGAGAATACCAGGTTCCTGTGATCGTGATGCATAATCAAGTTGGTACGAACTATCATCATCTCATAGGAGATATGTTGAGTTTCTTAAGGGGAAGTATTGAATTGGCAAAGGCCTATGGCCTAGCTGGAGATCAAATCATTGTTGACCCGGGGATTGGGTTCGGAAAAACCACGGAGCAGAATCTTGAGGTTATGGCCCGCTTGGCCGAATTTAGAACCCTTGGACATCCGGTATTACTGGGGGCTTCTCGCAAATCGTTCATTGGAAAAACATTAAACCAGACGGTGGATAATCGCTTAGAAGGGACACTTTCAACGAGTGTTCTTGGGGTTGTTGCGGGCGTGGATTTCATACGAGTCCACGATGTTCAGGCTAATTACAGCGCAGTGCAAATGGCCGATGCCGTTGTGCGGTCACGGAGAGGTGCTCACTATGTTGGGGCGTGACGCGATTCATCTGCGGGGATTGGAGTTTTATGCTTATCATGGGGCTTTGCCAGAGGAGCAAGTATTGGGGCAGAGATTTTTGATCGATATAGATCTTTTCACTGATCTAAGTCAAGCAGGATTTTCAGACCAAGTGGAGGATACTATCCACTATGGAGAGGTGTATCAAGTCATCAAGGATTGTGTTAGAGGAGAACGTCATCAATTATTAGAGCGCTTGGCTGACGATATAGCGCAACGTGTATTGAGAAAGTTTTCTTGTACAGCAGTTCGGCTTGAAGTTCATAAACCTCAAGCCCCAATTCCTGGGATTTTTAGAGATGTTTCGGTGGAGATTTGGCGGGAGCGAGGAGAGCGAATATGAGGGCGTTTTTAGGGTTGGGCAGTAATTTAGGAGACCGCGCCAATTATCTCTCACAGGCGATTTTTGCCTTGACCAGCCCCATGCTAAAGGTTGAAGCGACGTCTCGAATTTATGAAACAGAGCCCTGGGGCGTCATGGACCAACCCATATACTGGAATCAAGTGCTTGAGATTAAAACGTCACTTGAGCCCTTGGAACTTCTTCATTTTTGTCAGGAGATTGAAATACGACTTGGGCGAGAACGCAAGGAGCGTTGGGGTCCTCGAACCATTGACATTGACCTGCTTATTTATGATAATACAGTCAGTGATACTGAAGAATTAATTTTACCTCATCCATATCTGGAAGAAAGAGCTTTTGTACTTGTCCCTTTGCGAGAGATTGCACCGCAACTTGTGTTGCCATCCGGAAGATCTATTTCTGATGTATCCGGAGAAGGAAAGGTGCACCCGCTTACCTAAGGAAAATAGTAAGGGTACGATGTTTCATACTTCTGTAATGACACCTGATGACCAGACGATATCGAAAGAATTGTACTGTTTTGGGTGAATTAGAGCATGATAAAATGACTGACAGAAGTCGCTGCCAAAAAAGAAGTTTATAAAAACCGCTTGGATCCATTGACCGAGACGGAGGGTAAAATGTGCACCTTCACGCTCGTGGGGGCGTTTTTTATTGCTTGAATATTAGGAGGGACGAGATGAAATTTGGAATTATTGGAGCAGGAATCGTAGGCACGGCGCTCGCTGTGCGTTTAGAAGAAGCGGGGCATGAATGTATAGGGGTTCATACACGTAGTCGTCTATCGTATGAGCGGTTTAAGAGGTACTTAAAGACTGAGCATCTCCCCTTAGAGGCGCTTGTTCTAGAGGCTGATATTTTGTTTATCACTACCCAAGATGGTATGATTCGAACGATTGCAGAGAATTTGGGGACAAATGAGTTCATAAAACCGGGACAGGTGTGGATTCACTGTTCTGGATCACTCCCTTCAGATATATTGCGTATAAAAGAACGTTTACCCATATATTGCTTATCGTTACATCCCTTGCAGGCCTTTGCGAGTGTTGAGGAGGCGTTGACGCTTCTCACGGGAACACATTTCGGGATCGAAGGAGACCGCGAGGAATTGGGAGCTGGAATTGTCAAGGATTTGGGTGGAATTCCCCATCACATTTTGGCGGAAAAGAAAACGCTCTATCATGCGGGTGCCGTCGTAGCTTCTAATTATTTAGTGGTTCTTGCATCTTTGGCAGTGGAGCTTTTTTCGGAAGCAGGTATTGCAACAGACGAAGCCCTATCGTCCTTACTGCCGCTGATGAGAGGTACACTATATAATTTGGAACAGGCAGGTATACCCCAAGCTTTAACGGGACCAATTGCCCGTGGAGATGCACAAGTGGTACAAGGACACTTAGATAATATGCCGGCAAACCTCCTGAAAATTTATCAGGTCTTAGGGTTAAAGGCTCTAGAACTGGGAGAAAACAAAAAGGCTCAGCAGGGATTCAGTTATTCTCAGGAGACCTCAAACCTGTTAAAATCATTGTTCGGAGAATCAGGGGTAGTAGATCGGGATGAAAGGTAGAGATAACATGGAGAGAACTTCGCATATTTCTGAACTGCGTAAGATAATTGCCATGGAAAGAAGCAATGGTCGAAAAATTGCCCTCATACCAACTATGGGCTATTTGCATCGGGGACATTTGGCCTTAGTTGAGCAGGCCAAACAAACGGGCGCCTTCATTGTGGTGAGCATCTTTGTCAATCCCTTGCAATTTGGACCTAATGAAGACTATGAGAATTACCCAAGGGATTTTGATCGAGATGCCAATTTAGTGAAAGACGCAGGCGTTGATGCACTCTTTCATCCAACTGTTGAGGAAATGTATCCTCGCCCGATCGTCACCTATGTTGAGGTAGGTCAGCTGGATACGGTGCTATGTGGAGCAAAGCGTCCGGGACATTTCCGTGGAGTGACAACCGTTGTAAGTAAGTTGTTCCATATTATCCAACCCGACTTAGCTCTTTTTGGACAGAAGGATTATCAACAATATTTGATTGTTAAGCGCATGGTCAACGATCTAAATCTTCCAATTGAGGTTTGTCCTGTTGCCATAGTTCGTGAAGAAGATGGATTGGCGATAAGCTCTCGTAATGTTTTTTTGACTTTGGAACAACGACATGAGGCTAAGGTTTTATCCCAAAGTCTAACAGCTGCGGAAACGTTTTTGCGATCAGGTGAACGATCAGCACGTAAACTGGAAAAGCAGGTGCGAGATATAATATCGGGCAATTGTCATGGCATCATTGACTATGTGGAAGTTCGGGATGCAGGAGACTTGAGTGAAGTAACTATGATTGAGGGTCCCGTGCTTATCGCTCTAGCAGTTAAGTTCGGATCAACTCGCTTAATTGATAACAAACTGGTGGAGGTGGATCCTCATGATTAGAATCATGATGAAGTCGAAAATTCATAAGGCGACCGTGACCGAGGCTAATCTTCAGTATATGGGAAGTATTACGATTGACATAGCACTAATGGAAGCAGCAGATATCTTGACTAACGAAAAGGTACAGATAGTGAACAATAACAATGGTGCAAGGATTGAAACTTATGTTATTCCAGGAGACCGAAACTCAGGGGTGATTTGTCTTAATGGTGCTGCTGCCCGTAAAGTCCAAGTCGGAGACCAAGTCATTATTATTTCCTATGGCATGTTCACCGAAGAAGAAGCTCATGAGTATATTCCGAAAGTCGTCTTTGTTAATGATGTAAACCTCCAAGCTAAGATTGTTTCAGAAGAAGTCCATGGGCAAAAAGCGTGATGTTACGTCAGGAAATTCTCCAACTCCTTGCTTCACACCCTGAAAAATATGTGTCAGGCGAAAAAATTAGCGAACAATTAAATGTCACGCGGGCAGCTATTTGGAAGCAAATTCAGGTATTGAAAAAAGAGGGCTTTGATATTGTAGGGCAAACTAAGAAGGGATATTGCCTCTTGAAAACTCCCTTTTCTCTTAATGAATGGGTTTTTAATAGAGCGTTAACCACAACCTCATTAGGTCAAAAAATTACTCTTGAAGATGAGCTAGAATCCACCAACGTTCGGGCCAAAGAGCTTGCTCGGCAAGGGTGCGTTCATGGACAAGTTGTTTTGGCAAGGCGCCAGAGCTCGGGGCGAGGGCGACTGCAGCGACAATGGGAATCTCCAAGGGGTGGTCTTTGGATGTCTGTGGTACTCCAGCCTAATTTATCCTTAGCGGACGCGTCAAAATTGACCCTCGCTGCGAGTATAGCGATTGTCGACGCAGTTGAGGAACTCTTCTCTCTTCGTCTCGGGATCAAGTGGCCAAACGATCTGATGTTTGACGGCATGAAAATCGCAGGAATTCTAGGAGAAGTCGTGGGGGAATGGAATGCCGTTCAAACGTTGATTTTGGGAATAGGGATAAACGCTAATTTTCCCAGTACACAATTGAGTCCTTTATTTAAAGCAACAACTCTTCTTGAAGTTTTAAAGGTGGAGGTAGACCTAAACATATTGGCAGCGACAATACTAAAGCATTTAGAAAAGCAAGTCATATCTCTCGAAGGAAAAGCGTTTGAGGAACTGAGGGTGTGTTGGTTAGAAAGGGCAGTTAGCTTGGGAGAAGAGGTAAGAATTTTGCGAGGAGAACAAGTCATTCAGGGTATTTTTAAAGGAATCACGATCGACGGAGCCCTACTTCTTGAAACTGAGGCAGGAGAAAGAAGCTTTTCCGCGGGAGAAGTACAACTGCGTCCAAAATGAGTCATCAAATAGTTCTTGTAACTCCGCCAAACTTATTGTAAACTTCTTATAATAAATAAGTTTACAATAAGAGGAGGATATTATGAAAACTAGGAAATTAGCCATGACTTCCGTAATGGCAGCACTGATGTGTTTAGCAGGGATGTTACTTCACTGGGTTTCTCCAGCTTTAGTACCTTTTAGTATTTTACCGGTTCTGGTGCTTATGTCAGGCATTATACTGGGCGCGGAGTATGCAGCTATGGCTATGCTGTTGTATTTGGTTCTAGGGCTGTTTGGATTGCCTGTCTTCTCAGCCGCTCCATTTGGAGGATTCGGCTACCTCCTTAAGCCAACCTTTGGATTTCTTCTAGGCTATGTGGCGGCCGCGTACGTTGTGGGAAGAATCTACCGTGAAGGAAGTTCGTGGTGGGCGATTGCTGGAGTCCTTTCTGGTCTAGTCACCTTGTACGTCTTTGGGTTAAGCTATCTGTATATAATCTTACACTGGGTGTTGCACCGCCCGACAAGTGTCGCGAGTGTAATGATGATCGGTTTTGTACCCTTTATTTTTGGGGATCTAATTAAGGCAGGAATTGCCGTCTGGGTTGGACTGGAAGTGGTTCGACGGCGTAAAGCGTCTAAAGGGTAGCTCATTTTGCAAAAGGAGTAAGGAATTATGATTCTTGTATTTGATGTCGGTAATACAAATATTGTGTTGGGAGTCTATGATGAGAGGGTTTTGACCCATCATTGGAGGGTATCCACTGAAAAATCCCGCACTGTTGATGAGTATGCGGTTGTTATTAAGAACTTATTTGATTTTAGCGTCCTAACCTTTAAGGAAATTAAGGCAGTGGTCATTTCTTCAGTGGTTCCTCCTGTGATGCCAACTTTGGAAGCCCTGGCCAGAAAATATTTTGGTGTAGAACCACTAGTGGTGGGACCTGGTATTAAAACAGGAATGCCTATAGTGTATGACAACCCCAGGGAGGTCGGAGCTGACCGCATCGTGAACGCCGTGGCCGCCTATGCTAAGTACGGGGGCCCCCTGGTCATTGTAGATTTTGGAACTGCAACGACGTTTTGTGTGGTATCGAAGAGAGGGGAATACGTAGGTGGCGCGATTGCTCCTGGAATCGGTATCTCTACAGAAGCGCTGTTCCTTAGGGCGTCAAAGTTGCCTCGTATTGAATTTGTTAAGCCTACATCGGTTATCGCTAAAAATACGGTAGCGGGAATGCAATCCGGAATTTACTATGGTTTCACCGGTCAAGTTGACGGGATTGTTAAGCGTATGAAGGCAGAACTGGGAGCGGAGACAAAAGTGATTGCGACGGGTGGATTAGCCGAGATGATATCTCAAGAATCAGACACGATTGATACTGTAGATCCCTTTTTAACCCTCGAAGGACTTTTGTTAATTTACGAACGTAATAAAAAATAGTAAATAAGAGGAATAAATATATGAAGTTAGGACATTATGAACTGGGAGTTCCAGTATTTTTAGCCCCTTTGGCTGGAGTAACGGATAAAGCATTTCGTGAAACGGTCTGTGCAGTGGGCGGAGAATATGTCTGGACTGAGATGATCAGTGATAAAGCTTTGACCTATCAGAACTCCAGGACCTTAAATATGCTGGATTTGCGTGGGGAATCAGAACCGAGGATCGTACAGCTTTTTGGTATGGATCCGGAAACGATGGCTCGCGCAGCTCAATTGGCAATAGATTGTAGCGCCAACGTCATTGATATTAACATGGGATGTCCCGCACAGAAAATTATCAAGAATGGAGAAGGAGCGGCACTACTAAAAGATCTTCCTCGCGCTCAGGCCATCGCTTCTGCCGTTGTACGAGCGGTCAGTGTTCCCGTAACGGTTAAAATTCGCCTTGGGTGGAACGATGATGACATTGTGGCCATTGAACTCGCTAAAGCGCTTGAGGCAGTGGGCGTCCAAATGCTTACGGTCCATGCGCGTACACGTGAACAATTTTACTCAGGGCATGCCGACTGGAAATGGATTGGACGAGTGAAGAAAGAAGTAAGTATTCCTGTCATCGGAAACGGGGATGTATTCATTCCCGAAGATGCCAGTAAGTTAATTGAGCAAACGGGATGTGATGGAGTTATGATCGGACGGGGTGCACTCGGAAACCCGTGGCTCATTCCGCGTACCCAGCATTATTTAAACCATGGGGCTTTGTTAACCGAACCACTGCTTGAAGAACGACTACAAGTTGCTTTGCAGCATTTCGATCGCATAGTGCGTTATAAGGGTGAGCGAATCGGGCTTAATGAGATGCGAAAACACGCAGTTTGGTATATCAAAGGAGTCGAGAAAGCTGCCCAACTCCGTAATGTGATCATGCAAACTAAATCACCAGAAGAAATGAGAGCGGTCATCATACAGATCTTGCAGGACTTTGAATAGTTATGAAGAATAAAGAAAAGTTATGTGAATAAAGTTCGATCATATGTAGGGATTCATCCTTGACAATATTTTGCAAGGTCCTTATAATAACGAGTAATGTATTTGAGGAATCTTTCAAGGTGTTCCTAGATTTAAAGAAAGTACGCATATAAGTCTTATAGATCGCGCGTGGCATCATAAAACGCTTAATGCGTAGGATGAGAAAAGGGAGCGAGAAAAATATGGCTGAAAAAGAAGTCATTCTAACTTTAGAAGGTCTCAAAAAGCTTGAAGAAGAGTTAGAACAATCTAAAACAGTGAAGCGTCGGGAAGTTGCAGGACGCATTAAACAGGCCATCGACTTTGGTGATATTAGTGAAAACTCAGAGTACGATGATGCCAAGAATGATCAGGCCTTTATTGAAGGTCGTATTATTACTCTCGAGAAAATGCTCCGGAATGCACGAGTTATTGATGAAGTTGAAGGAACGGATATTGTAGCCTTAGGTGCAAAAGTGCGTCTCAAAGATTTGGATTTTGAGGATGAAGAAGAGTACTTCATAGTCGGTTCAGCAGAAGCGGATCCAGGCACCAATAAAATTTCCAATGAATCCCCAGTTGGAAAAGCAGTTCTGGGACAGCCCAAAGGCGCTGTTGTTGAGGTGAACGTTCCTGCAGGGATACTGCACTATCAAATAATGAACATTATGTAATTAGTTTTATTAGATGAATTACTATAGAGTATATGATGAAATACGAGGAGCTAATAAGATGGTTGGGGGAGTACAGTATTTCTGAAAGGACAGAATGCTGTGCTCTGTTTTTTTCCCTCCTTAATTCTTCTTGTTGAGCGCAACGTGTCTGAATTTGATGAGAGTGATAAGATAATAATAAATGATGGAGGAATTAAGAATGGATAATGCCAACGACCCTTGGAAAATTCGATTAGAAAAGCTTGAGCTACTTCGCCAAGCAGATATTGAGCCTTATTCCGATCGCTATGTGCGCACGCATAAAGCACTTGAAGTGTTAGAACGTTTTGAAGAGTTAGAAGGACAGGAAGTTAGTGTCGCAGGTCGGATTATGAGCAAACGTGATCAGGGGAAAATAATATTTGCACATATTCAGGATTTTAGTGGACGTATTCAGATTTATATCCGCAAGGATGACTTAGGTGAGACGCTATTTGAACTAATCACTAAATTTGACGTGGGAGATATTATCGGTGTGGAAGGCAAAGTTTTCCGTACAAAACGGGGAGAAGTGTCCATTCATGCTGGTACTGTGACATTACTATCTAAGGCCATGCGCCCGCTTCCTGAAAAATTTCATGGTCTGACTAATGTAGAAATACGTTATCGTCAACGGTATTTGGATCTGATTGTGAATCCGGATGTTCGGCAAGTGTTTGTGACACGGAGCAAAATCATACGGTTTATGAGGGAGTTCTTGGAGGAACGCGAATTTCTAGAAGTGGAAACACCGACCCTACATGCTATTCCTGGTGGAGCGGCAGCACGTCCGTTCAGCACGCATCACAACGCTCTCGACATCGATCTTTATTTGAGGATTGCCCTCGAATTGCCTTTAAAGCGTCTTATCGTTGGCGGATTTGAGAAAGTATATGAAATTGGTCGGACTTTCCGAAACGAGGGAATTTCAATTAAGCATAATCCTGAGTTTACCATGATGGAGCTATATCAAGCGTATGCTAATTATGAAGATATCATGGAATTAACGGAAGAAATGATTGCGTCTATTGTACAAAAGGTACACGGAACGCTTCAAATTGACTATCAGGGGCAACCCCTTCAATTTCAAACGCCTTGGCGTCGTCTTACTATGGTAGACGGTATTTTAGAGTACTCAGGAGTAGATTTTAGCAGTATCAAAACAGATGACCAGGCGCGTGTTGCTGCCCAAGAGAAAGGTCTTCATGTGGAGGTTGACGCGTCACGTGGGAAAATAATTAATGAGTTTTTTGAAGAGTTTGTAGAGCCTAATTTAATCCAACCTACATTTATAATAGGGCATCCGGTAGAAATTTCTCCGTTAGCTAAACGTAACGCAGATCAGCCGGAATATACCGATCGGTTTGAAGCGTTTATATTTGGACGTGAGCTTGCCAACGCCTTTTCTGAGTTGAACGATCCCATTGATCAACGGCAACGTTTTGAAGCACAGGCGGCTGAACGCGCTAACGGTGATGATGAGGCACATTTGATGGACGAAGACTTCGTTCAGGCGCTGGAGTACGGGTTACCACCTACTGGTGGACTTGGAATAGGTATTGACCGGTTGGTTATGTTCTTAACGGATTCGGCGTCGATTCGAGATGTGATACTTTTTCCGACGATGCGCCCTAGAGATGATAGCGTTCAGGTTGAAGAAGTAGAAGAGTAACTGAAATTAGAAGTTTGCGGTGTTCAAGGCTGGCCCAATACGGGGCCAGCTTTATTGAGGCTGAGGTTATCCTAGTTAAAGCTATAAAATATTTGGTTTAAAGATAACGGAAGCATAAGGGAGATTTAGGCGCTATATTAGGAGCAGAGCTATTAATACGGCCCACAGCAATGTTTGAATAGAACGCCATAGGCGTGGTATAGTATTGTTTGTCGTTCAGCATAATATTGACTGATCTGCATATGATAATGGAGTCCTAAAAAAACGTATGCAGAAAAATTAGTATTGACAAATTACTCTCAAAATGCTAAGATGTTATTCTGGTCCAATTGGTCCAGAATATCCAGTGGTTTTTGGTCACCTCCCGCCATCCGTGGCTACAGGGACGCCTAGACCGACCTGATCTTTGAAAACTAAACAACAAGGACAGCCAATGAGGAAACTCGAAAGAGTTTCAAAGAACAATGAGCGAATCATCTTCTTCATTATAGAGAAGTGAAATAACTTTTTATGGAGAGTTTGATCCTGGCT
>DASRMG010000099.1:0-4346 GCA_035648035.1 Desulfosporosinus sp.
AATATATCAACAATTGTTTTTATCTCGCTGTTTTGGCGGTATAAGAACAATGAATATATACAATCGTAATCTGCAATTAAAAAAATCAAAACTATATTGCAACTAATCCAAATATTAAAGTATCATGCATAAGGAAAAAAATGTTGCATGATAACTGTACAGGACAATTTAAATAATTAAAAGAAAAAAGAGCTAATAAACTAAATACAAAAAAAATGACCGCTTATACAACATATGAAGGGATGGATAATAAACAATCAAAAAGAAAGGAAAGGTGTAATATGAATAAAATTACAGTTATCAAAGAGGTAGAGATGTTAAAACATATTCTCAAGGGGTTGATTGTCTCTCTGTTGGCAATATTGCTGATGACCTTCACTGCTGTACCTGTCCTTGCATTTGATGCCCGCAGTGGAAATATCGTAACCGTCGCCAGTGGAGAGGTAATCGATGGTGACCTTTATGTAGGTGGTGGAACAATAATCATTGATGCCACTATTAATGGCGACCTCATTGCTGCTGGCAGGACAATCACGGTCAACGGCCCGGTCAATGGTAGTATCATGGCTGCTGGCGAAACAGTCAATATCAATGGTGAAGTTACCCACGCCGTTCGGGTAATAGGCGAAACTCTGAATATCAGCGGTACTATTGGAAGAGACTTACTGGTTATCGGTAGAAAGTTTAGTATGGCGGCCAGTACAGCTGAAATTGGCGGTGACCTTCTTTTGGGTGCTGGCACCGCCCTTATTGACGGACTTATTAAGGGTGACATTAATAGCGGTGTTGACAGTTTAACTATAGCATCTACGGCAAGTATCCAAGGAAAGCTAACCTACATTAGTGAAAACGAAGCTAATATTCAGTCCGGTGCTCAAATCAGGGGCACAATCACCCACAAGCTACCCAATGTAAAAGAAAAGATAGCAACCGGTATAGGATTATGGAGTACAGTTATAGGATTCTTAATGATTCTCGTGATAGGCATAATCATCGTCCTCTTTGCCCCGAAACGGGTGGAAGCGGTCACTGAGTCAATCCGCACTCGCCCCTGGGCAAGCCTCGGTTGGGGAACGGTTATCTTAGTTGCTATCCCCATTGCTGTCCTAATAGTTTGTATTACCATTATTGGTTTACCTCTCGGTTTAATTACTTTGGCTCTTTATACCATAGTCATTTATCTCACTCAACTTTTTGTTGGTTTACTTATTGGGCAGTTGATTGTCGGTGCCTTTAGGGGAGTTGTTGAGACCAGAGCCGCTCTAGTTGGTGCCATGGCTTTGGGTCTTGCTATTCTCAGATTTCTAATACTAATTCCCTTCGTGGGCTTTTTCTTTGGATTGGCTACCGTTCTTTTCGGTTTGGGTGCCATATTGGTCTCGGAAAGGAAACTACGGGCTGAGGCACAAAATATAATCTTGAGTCCAGAGGCAGCTAGCCCAAATGACTGAAATTATTTTGGTAAGACACGGAGAAACTGAAAGGAATGTGACCGAGATATTTTCGATTTTTTGACTTTGCATCCGTTTCCTGATACACCATGTATACTTTTAACTAATAATTGAAATTAAAAGAAGGACGTCATGAAAGCAATTGTATGCACAAAATACGGACCACCGGAAGTTCTTCAACTCAAAGAGGTGGAAAAACCTACACCCAAGAACAATGAAGTGCTGATAAAAATTCATGCGGCAGCGGTAACAGTCTCGGACTGTATAGTTCGCAGTGGCAAAGTAAATATCTTGCTATGGATCCCCATGCGTATATTTGTTGGTTTTAGAAGACCAAGAAAACCTATACTGGGGTTAGAGTTAGCCGGACAAATTGAAGCAATAGGCAAAGATGTAAAACGATTTAAAAAAGGTGACCAGATTTTTGCATTTACCGGCAAGCGTTTTGGTGCTTATGCCGAGTACACTTGTCTGCCGGAAGACGGATTGTGTATGCCTGCTGACTGTATTATGGCATTAAAACCGTCCAATGAGACCTATGCGGAAGCCGCCGCTGTTCCCTCTAGGGGAACTTTAGCCTTGTATTTTCTTAGAAAAGGAAATATCCAGAACGGACAAAAAGTTCTTATCTATGGAGCTTCCGGAGGGATAGGTACTTTTGCGATACAGCTCGCCAAGTACTTTGGGGCAGAAGTTACCGGGGTATGCAGTACTATGAATTTAGAATTAGTGAAATCGCTGGGAGCTAATAAGGTAATTGATTACACCAAAGAGAATTTTACCAGTAGCGGGGAATCTTATGATTTTGTTTTTGATGCCGTTGGAAAAAGATATAGCTCAAAACTACAGTGCAAAAAAGCGCTAACTCCGAATGGGAAATACATATCAGTCGATGAGGGGACACCAAAGTTATATCTTGAAGATTTAATCTTCCTCAAAGGGCTTATCGAGGAAGGAAAGATTAAATCGGTCATAGATAGACGCTATCCCTTGGAACAGATGGCCGAGGCTCACCGGTATGTCGAAAAAGGACACAAAAAGGGAAATGTAGTCATAACCGTGGGACATAACCACAAAATTTAATAAATTAAGAAAAATTAAAAGGAGAAAAAAATGAATACAAACAGAAAGACCGCAATAATTGTGGGAGTGCTATTTATTATTGGGACGGTTGCAGGCATACTAAGCGTCGTTTTTACAGGATCTATTCTAGGTGATCCGGATTATCTTATTAAAATTTCTGCAAATGAAAATCAAATCATAATAGGAGCCCTCTTTGTGTTAATTATGGGCCTTGCACTTGCTATGGTTCCAGTTGTGATGTTTCCAATCTTTAAAAAACAGAATGAAGTCTTGGCTCTTGGGTATGTTGTTTTCAGGGGGGCGCTTGAGACCGTTATCTATATTCCAACGGTAATCAGCTGGCTATTCCTAATAATAGTAAGTCAGGAATATTTAAAAGCAGGAGCTCCGGCTGCTTCCTATTTTCAAACCTTGGGCACTTTATTAATAGGAGTATATGATCAGATTCATCCTATTGGAGGAATCGTTTTCAGCCTAGGCGCTCTGATGTTTTATTTTTTATTCTATCAATCAAAACTCATTCCTCGATGGTTATCAGGTTGGGGTCTTATTGCAGCCATTTTGGGTTTAGGTGCAGGCTTGGCAGGTATGTTTGGCCTCACCAGTTCTTTATCGACGATCGACGTTTTGGCTCTTCCAATATTCTTGCAAGAAATGGTTATGGCGGTATGGCTGATCGTTAAAGGATTCAATTCACCGGCAATCGCTTCCGAGTCTGCCAAAGCATGATTAAACATGATAAAACGAGCGCATCTAAAACAAAGAAGGAAGAATATAGTGGAACTCACAAGGAGCGGTAAGGCTTTAGTCGTGACGCTGCTCTTCCGTTTACTCTTTGGAGGGTATCTGATAGGAATGGATCAATACCGCTTTAATGATGTTGAAAGCGCGTTGACAGTCCTGTTGATATATGGTTTGATTGGCCTCTTCGCAACCCTGTTCATATTAGGCACAAGATATGGACTCTTAGGACTAATAGGTCTTGATGTCATTTTCATAGTATTACAGTCTGTTTTCACAATCGTTACTTTAAGTCAAATAGTAGACCCGGGATTGCATGACCCACTGGTCAATTGGTGGGCCACGTTGTTGATGTATCTATTCTCCCTGCTGACAATCATATTCTCCCTCAGAGCTAACAGAGAAACCAACCTCTCCCGCGCGCACATTCCAAAATCTCCGATTAACTCTTGAAACAAAATAGTATCAACCCTAAAAGTGATTAATGTTGAAAATGAAAGCGATTGTATACACAGAATACGGACCACCGGGCGTTCTTCAGTTCAAAGAGGTAGAAAAACCTACTCCCAAGGACAATGTCGTCATAACTTTGGAACATAATAACAAAACCTAACAAATTAGGAGAAATAATTATGAAAACAATTGTATATGAAAAATATAGTTCACCCGATATTCTTGAATTAAAAGAAATAGTTAAATCTACTCCAACAGATAATGTATGGTTAGAATAGGAGTGGGGAGTGTACTTATTGATAAATAAGGGAGAATAGGCAATTTAACATTATTTATGCTCCTACAGGAAGACTAATTAATTCCTTTAGTTTATAGATGTTACGCAGTTCTTCAATAATCTCACTCCAACAAAAAGTTCCAAAGCTTTCCAATAGGGGGAGCCAGACAATTCCAAGCCCTTTAGCATTTGCTGAGGGGCTTTTTTATTTTTTTTAAATTATTTTTATAAAAAAGAAGGATTTTTAAATTATCTGTAGAATATATATTATAAATAAGAAAATCTATTAGTTTAGAATTTCAATAATTTAGAAAAGGAGGTGTAATAGTATGGATTGGTTA
>DASRMG010000100.1:0-4145 GCA_035648035.1 Desulfosporosinus sp.
TCGGCGTCAACTCTGTTTCCTTATCCCATGGTGTTTTACGCCGCGATTTATCGCGACTCTTACCCGACATGTACTCATCCCCATTACAATAGAATGTTTCTATAATAGAGGATTTTGCTCCACTGTGCAAGTAAGGGTCTATAAGATATACTCAGCGGACGCAATAAAAAGCAAAAGAGGGAATCGCCGAATTATATCGAAGTTAGATATACTAAAAAAGTAATTACAACCTTATCACAAATAATTTGTTATAAATAAGAAGATAGATGATGTTCGTATCAATCAGTAAGGGAGAGCTAGGATGAAAGAAAATAAGCACTTTAGCACAACCGCAAAAGAAGACTTTCCTATCGTAGGCATTGGTGCTTCCGCAGGAGGGTTGGAGGCTCTGGGAGCTTTTTTGAGTAACGTGCCTGAAAATAGCGGCTTGGCTTTTGTTATAGTTCAGCACATGGAGCCGAAGCGTAAGGGCGTTTTGGCGGAGTTACTTCAGACCTCTACTACTATGAAGGTTGTTCAAGCCGAGGAAAACACAGCTGTTCAACCGGACTGTGTCTATGTAATTCCACCGAACAAGGATATGTCTATTCAAAACAGGGTGCTGCACCTTTCTGATTATACTGAACCCCACACTCTGCGTCTACCCATAGATTCTTTTTTTCGGTCCCTCGCGGAGGACCAACCGAAGAACAGTATTGGCGTCATCCTCTCAGGTACTGGTTCCGACGGTACATCTGGACTCAGAGCCATCAAGGAAAAAGGCGGCGTTGTCTTTATCCAGGAACCCTCTTCTGCTAAATTCAAAGGCATGCCAAGCAGCGCTATTGAGAAAGGTTTAGGAGACGTTGTATCCCCGGTGAACACTTTACCGTCAAAGATTATTTACTATCTTGAGAACAAGCAACTTATCGTTGAAACGCCTGACCAAGACCAGTCAGACAAGGACTTCAATTCCTTCGACAATATTATGATTCTATTACGGTCCCAGACAGGGCACGATTTTTCTTCATATAAGAAGAACACAGTAGATCGCCGGATTGAGAGGCGTATGGGTATTCATCAAATTGACAACATTGCCACCTACGTGGCTTTTTTGAAGAAGAATCCTCAGGAAATTGACTTGTTATTTAAGGAATTCTTAATCGGGGTTACCAGTTTCTTTCGCGAACCCATGGAGTGGAAGTTGTTAAAGAACAAAGTTATCCCGGCACTCCTGGTTGAACGGGCACCTAGTAACACGATTAGGGTCTGGGTGTCTGGCTGTTCCACTGGCGAGGAGGCTTACTCTTTAGCTATTGTTTTCAAAGAAGTGATGGAGCAATTAAAGCCATTCCAAGACTTTTCTATGCAGATTTTTGCCACTGATCTAGACCGTGATGCAATTGATAAAGCGCGCGAGGGGGTTTTCTCAGTCAACATCGCGGAAGATATGTCGTCAGAGCGCCTGAATCGCTATTTCGTCAAGGTAGATCGTGGTTATCAGGTTATTAAGTGCATTCGGGATATGGTCATCTTTGCTCAGCAAAACATGATTAAAGATCCCCCCTTCACTAAAATAGATATTTTGGCCTGTCGAAACCTGCTTATCTACCTGACCCCAGAACTACAGAAAAAGGTCTTGCCGCTTTTTCACTACAGTCTTAATCCTGGCGGTTTTTTGTTTTTAGGAAGTGCGGAGGCAGTTGGGAATTTTACCAATCTTTTTAAATCACTGGATCACAAAACTCGACTCTACCAGCGACTTCAACCCCTACTGCAGATGGAACCTGTAGAATTTCCCACCACGTTTGCCCCCGCTAAGTATGCAGTGACCCAGCAGTCGGCATTAGTACAGAATATTCAGACTCTAGCTGATAAGGTCGTTTTGCAATATTACGCACCGTCCACTGTGTTAGTCAACGATAAAGGTGATATCTTGTACGTCAGCGGTCGAACAGGCAAGTACTTGGAGCCCGCTGTCGGCAAGGTCAACTGGAATATTTTTGCCATGGCCCGTGAAGGGCTAAACTATAAACTGAGTAGCACCTTCTACAAGGCACAGCGTCAAGAGGCAACGGTAACTTTCAGGAATGCCGTCGTGAAAAACGAAGGTGGATCGCAGGTGGTAGATATCACAGTCAACCCGCTCACAGAGCCGGAAGCGTTGCGCGGGTTGATAATGATTGTTTTTACCGACGTGGTCACCCCAAATATCATCGCAACAACGGACACAACCGAACAAATTCCTGCCAGCCAGCGAGAAGAAGAATTGGAGCGAGAACTGATGCAAGCTCGCCAGGTCTACCAAGTTGCCAGTACAGAAATGCAGATATCGCAAGAAGAACTCAAATCCAGCAATGAGGAATTACAGTCAAGCAACGAAGAAATCCAGTCGACAAACGAGGAACTGACCACAACCAAGGAAGAGGTGCAGTTCTTAAATGAAGAGTTAAAGACTGTCAATTTCGAACTGCAGGCCAAGTTAGACGACCTGTCGCTAGCCACTAACGACACGAAGCATTTATTGGACAGTACGAGGATAGCAACCTTATTTTTGGATAACACGTTGTGCGTGAAGCGCTTCACCCATGAAATGTCTGTAGTCTCTAAGCTCATTTCGAGTGACTCGGGCCGACCTATCACAGATATCGCTTCTGATCTTTTCTATCCTCAACTGACAGAGGGTGTTAGGGAAGTGCTACGAACGCTGAATACTGCTGAAAAACAGATCATGGTTAATAATGAGTGTTGGTTTAACGCACGTATTTTGCCGTACCGCACGTTAGAGGGCAAAATCGATGGGGTAGTCATCACCTTCGTAAATATCACTGAATCCAAACTGCTGGAGTTGGAACAACGCAAGATCAAATCAGCGTTGGAACAACGCATTTTAGATCAACGAGAAGAGCTAGCACAGGTCAACGTCCGGCTGCATGAAATGCAACAAGGTCAGAGGGAAGTTGCTGCTAGTAAGGAACATGAAGGAAAATAACAAGGCAAATACCTTGGCATACTGAGGGGCTATTTTTTGAAGGTGCTTATAGATCCAAAGCGTAATTTATAATAGATATTCCTTCACTCAGGTATAAGTAAACGCTATAATACTTATACTAATATTTATCATTGAGGGGTGAAGGAATTGGGCCTAATCCAAATAAAAAAACGTAATAGACTCAGAGGAACGTCTTGATATTCAGGAGGCCTTCAATGTATATAACCTTGTAAGAGCAAGATGTGTGAGCACTCAAACCGTTCAATTATTTAAAAACTTTGTTCACGACGTAGATTGGGAAATAGTCCTGGATAGATTTATGAAACATTTTGACAAGCAAATTATTATTCTAGAAGAATTAGGTCAAAACATCTGGAACAGTTAACGTTAAGGCTTAATGTACCCTTGCCGAACAGACCGACACTACCTGTCATGTCTCCGATTGATCCTGAGACAATCACGGATAAGTTTATGTACCATAACCATTTTAAGCTGGGAATTAACGTCTTTAGATACTCATGTCAGAGCAATCATTGAACGATCAGGAACGACTAATGCGTAAACTATAGAACGAACAGCTTAATGCGGAGTTAGAGTATTACGATAAATATCTGAAGTATGGAAAAATGAAAGGTTGGACAAGAGTAGTCCCAATTTATGGTAAGCCAGTGACTTAGGCTATGCTCAATGCAAAACCTTTTATGGAGGTTTTGCATTTTCTTGTATATTTATATAGTATATAGTTTTTCTTAAATTGGGGGAGGATTATTCTGGTATTTATCGAATATAAAATAACAATGATGAAAGCCTTGTGGTGTATAGAATTGTACTATCTCAAGGCTTTTTGATTTGTTGAAAAGAATAGTTTTCGTGGCTAGATACTTGCATGGGGCTAGAATACTTTATGCAAAAAGGAATTAGCATTGAATCTAGCGAATAGATTGATTAAGATCAATTAATCTATCTAAGTTGTACTATAACACAAAGATTAATCATGGAGAAAGATGTGAGAAAATGCATATTACAGAGTATCAGATAGCCTTAAGACTTTTTTTAGCATGTGTTTTTGGGGGAATAGTGGGCTTTGAAAGAGAGAGAAATGATAGTCCTGCGGGATTTAGAACTCATATTTTAGTATCCTTGGGCTCTGCTTTAATCATGGTATTGTCTATGT
>DASRMG010000101.1:0-22636 GCA_035648035.1 Desulfosporosinus sp.
ATAGGGGATGCAGATGAGTCGAAACTAGCTTTACTTGATGCTGAATTTCACTTGAAGATCGTGGAGTCGGCGGGTAATCGGGTCCTGATGAGACTGATGATTAACCTATTAGATTTACTCGGAGAAAATAGAGCCAGAGCATTAATGGTTCCAGGGCGACAACGTTTATCAGTGCTAGAACATGAAACAATTTATGAAGCAATAGAACAAAGAGATCCAGAATTAGCACACCGAAGAATGCTGAATCACTTAACGAATGTTAAAGAAGCCATTGAATCTGCGGTCCACGCTCCAGCTCCTGAGGACTGGGAGTAGACTGGAAGCTATAAGATTTACTTGTTGAAATCGACAAGGTTTATTTCATACAGAGAGGCTGAAATGCTCACTGTATGAGTAGGGGGGTTAAGATTTAATATTAATTATTAAACCTTAACCTCTTTTTAATTATCTGTCATGTAGACTAGCTAACACAACAATGAAATGGCATACTGATACCAGGTGATGGCGAACAAAAGAAGAGGTTGGAGAACGTTAAAGTGCTCTAACCTTTTCTTTGTGTTTTTATAAGATGAAGATCTGGATTATGTTAAGGGAGAGACTAGAGATCGCACAGACAGACCCGTGGACAGGCGTTAGACTCGTCGGTCATTAGGTTTCAAATATTGAAATGAATAATATAATAAATGAGAAAATTCTTAAATATTTTTTTATTTAAAAGGTATTCATAGATAAAAAGAGAATGTAATATATTAGATATTAGATATTAGGTATTAGGTATTAGGTATTACATTATTAAGTATAAAGGAGTGTAATCATTCTGTGACAAAATTTCAAAGAATAAGTATTCCAGAAAACTTAACTGAGATAGCATATCAAGAAATAAAAGAACGAATATTAAACTTTGATTTAAAGCCGGGTTATAAAATAACACAGGAAGAGTTATCTTCAGTTCTTGGGATAAGTACTACTCCGATAAGAGAGGCGATTAAGAGATTAGAGGTAGAGGGACTAATTCAAATAATTCCTCGGGTAGGGGCATATGTATCTAAGTTTTCCGAGAAAGATGTCGTTGATACATATAATCTACGAGAAATGCTTGAAGGATTTGCGGGAAAACTGTCTTGCTCGTTATTAAAGGAGGAGGATTTTGAACACTTACAAATATTAGTAACAAAAGCACGAGAAGCGGCAAGAGCGAAGGCCATTATACCTTACTCAGCAAATGCTTCGGATTTTCACTTATATATCGTAGAAAAGTGTGGAAATGAGAGGCTCATTACTTTTTACAAAAATATTTACAGTCTTATTAAAATTATAAGATATCAAAATCTGCAACTTCCCAATGATATTGATGTTGATTTTAAAGAACACATTAATATTATTAATGTTCTCCAAAACGAAAATCCAGAGAAAGTAGAATATTTTTTGCGTGAACACGTTAGAGGAGTAAAAGAAAGAATTCTAAAGCTGATAGAAATCAATCAAGAGACTGATTTTAGTATAAGGAATTAAGGGGGTGATTAGGATAAGCCATGTTTAAAGGTATAGTGAAGGAGTTGATGTGAAAGAATGGCTTTTCAAAACTGATCACATGAAAGGTGAATATCATTCAAACTAACGAAAATTAACACATTTAAGTAAAATTTAGGAGTGATAAGATGTTTAAAAAAAGTATTGTTTTTTTATTAACAGCTATGTTGATATTGACTATATCACTTACAGGATGTAGTCAAAAAACTAATACGCAAACTGTTGACCAACCTAAGAAGATAGATTACCCAACAAAACCAATTAAATTTATTGTTCCCTGGGCTCCAGGCGGAAGTTCTGATGCTACGGCAAGGACGCTAGCGGGAATCGCAGAAAAATACTTAGGACAACCTATGATTATTGTCAATCGTGCGGGTGCCAACGGAGCTGTGGCAACTGCTGAGGCAAAGTCTTGGAATGCTGACGGCTATCAGATTCTGTTTAATGCGGTAGGTCCCATGACATCAGTACCTTATTTACAAGACGTTCCATATACAATTGATGACTTTAAGGGGGTCATCGGACTGTCCTATGAACCTATTTTGCTGGCGGTGAATTCAAATTCACCCTATAAAACGTTTGATGATATGAAAAAGGCGGGAGTAGCGATTAAGTACGGTTCGTCAGGTACTGGTTCGTTGACACAAATAGCCGAAGCTGCATTATTTGATAAAGCTGGGATTAAGGCGAGTAGTGTGCCTTTTGCTGGTGCAGGCCCGGCTGTAACCGCACTTTTAGGTGGCCATATTGACTGTACAACTGGACATCCGGGAGAATTTGAACAACATATTAAAAGTGGCGCATTGAGATATATTGGAGTATTTTCTCCTGAGCGGTATGACCTTACGGCTAATGTACCAACGTTTAAAGAACAAGGTCAAGACTTAGACTTCAGTGTTTGGAAATATGTTTTAGTACCCAAAGGAACTGATCCACAAATTGTTCAAATACTTCATGATGCATTTGAAAAAATGATGAAAGATCCACAATTTATAAAGTATGCAGAAACTGCAAAACTGAAAATGGATCCGATTTCTGGAGATCAAGTCATTACAAAATTAAAAGCGGAAGCGATAACAATCGGTGAAACAATCAAAAAACTTGACTTATAAGCAAAATAAACGATACTAGGAACGATTCCACCGACTATTTAACATACTTATGGTGGAATCATTCCCATTAATTATTGAATTTAGAGGAGATGTAACAATGAGTATCCATGACAAATTATTTGGAGTAATTCCTGCGCTAGCTACCCCTTTGACCTATGAAGGAACTATAGATGTACTAAATTTCAAGAAGTTAATCAGAAACGTTCTAACTGCTGGCTGTAACGGGATTATGATTTTAGGCAGTGCTGGAGAAGGAATAGTTCTGGATTCAAAGAACTATTCCCTTGCCGTAGAAACAGCAGTAACTGAAGTGAATGGCAAATATCCTGTCATTGTAGGCGCAGGTGATGTGTCAACTGAAGGCGTCTATAAAAAGTCTGATCTAGCGTTTGATTTAGGCGCAGATGCAATTTTAGTTGTTCCACAATGTTATTTTCCTATTCCTCAAATAGGGGTTGAAAATTTCTACAGAAGACTCGCAGATAGAAGCAAATTACCTGTAATGATCTATAACATTCCCGCACTGACGAAAATTGAAGTAGGGTTAGAGACCGTTATGAATTTAAGTACAGAAGAGAACATTGTGGGAATGAAAGATAGCAGTGGTGATTTTGCATATTTCCAGCGGGTTTTAGCATATGCACAATCGTCGACCTTTAAGGTATTTCAAGGCAGGGCACCATTCTTCTTAGCAAGTGTGCTTATGGGAGCAGATGGTACCCAGGGACCCATTCCAAATATTGCTCCACAATTAGAATTGGGCATTCATAGTGCTGTTAAAGAAGGAAACCTAGCTTTAGCAAAGCAATGTCAAAATAAAATCAGTGAAATAGCGAAGATGTTTGGGTATTCCGGATATCCGGTGAGTATGAACTTAAAGGGTATTATGGCTGCCCAAGGTATCTGTGAAAAATATACGGCAGACCCTATTCCAGTTTTAGAGGATGAGATAATTGAGCAATTTGGTGATAAATTCCGGCAAATCATGCTTAACTCATAAGATAGTCATTGTTGAGAGGAAGGATTATTATGAGCTTGCTTTTAATAAATAGACTTAGCGGGTTCCTATTTTTATTACTTGGTGTATTTGTGTGGATTGTAACCCCATCTCAAATAGCAGATGCTGGCTTGTCATATATGGGGCCGAGGTTTTTCCCTCAGTTTCTTTCGATTTTCTTAATGATATTAAGCATAGTTTTAATAGCTGGAAGTTTCAGCAAAAAGCAGAAAAGTCAAGGAGAAGACCAAGAACTACAAAAAGAATTCACCATATCATCCGAGATTAAGGTTATATTAAGTTTTCTATTAATCATTATTTACACCTACATTATGGAACCTATAGGGTTCGTGTTGTCAACCATTGTTATTATGGGGTTACTTATGTTCTTGCTGAACGTAAGAAAATGGTACTATTATGTTATATTTATAGCAGTAACTTTAGTCATTTACTATGCCTTTGTACACTTATTATATGTAGAATTGCCATAGAAAGGCGAGGTGGTCCAGTTGCTAGAAAACATTCTGTTAGGTTTAGTGGGCACATTTACATGGAACAATATCCTATTTATTAATGTAGGAATGGCCTTAGGGATTATATTCGGAGCTCTTCCTGGCTTGACAGCGACAATGGGGGTAGCATTATTACTACCTATGACCTTCGGGATGGATGCGGCAACAGGTATTTTAATGCTACTAGGGATATATTGTGGTGGGACTTATGGTGGTTCAATCACCGCTATACTCATTAACACCCCAGGCACCCCTGCTTCGGCTGCAACAGTTCTCGATGGTTATACGATGGCAAAACAAGGACATGCTGGCAAAGCTTTAAGAATGGCATTAGTTGCATCGACAATAGGAGGAATTGTTAGTGCGTTAATCTTATTGCTTGTTGCCCCTCAATTAGCAAAGATGGCCTTGAAATTTGGCCCACCGGAATATTTTGCCTTGGCAATCTTTGGATTAACCATTATTTCGGCAGTAAGTAGTAAGAATATTGCTAAGGGTTTAATCATGGGGGTTATTGGTATGTATGTTTCTGTTATAGGCTTGGATCCCATGGATGCAACTGCCAGGTTAACCTTTGGTAGTAGTTATTTAGCTGCAGGGATCAATTTAATCCCAGCGCTGATCGGGTTATTTGCAATTTCTGAAATAATGACTAAAATTAGAGGAATTAACCAGACAGTTGAGGTGAGGAATGAATTCAGCAATGAAAAAGTTACTCTTAAAGAAGTTCGCGCCCACTTAAAAACGATACTGAAATCGAGTTTTATTGGGACTTTTATAGGAGCAGTACCGGGAACTGGAGCAGCTATAGCTTCCTTCTTAAGTTACAATGAAGCAAAACGTTCTTCTAAGACTCCTGAGAAATTTGGAACAGGACATTTAGATGGGATCGCTGCTTCAGAAGCCGGAAACAATGGGGTGACAGGGGCGACCTTAATTCCATTGTTAACCCTGGGAATACCTGGCGATGCGATTACTGCGGTTATGTTAGGGGCACTTATGATGCAGGGGTTGACCCCGGGCCCAAATTTGTTTCAGGAGCATGGGCCAATGGTTTATACTGTAATGGTAGGCTTATTAGTTGTTAATATATTTATGTATCTTCAGGCTCATTACTTTATTAAATTATTTGTCAACGTGACAAAAATACCTGTAAATCTTTTAATTCCTATACTGGTCACGTTATGTGTCGTAGGTGCCTACGCTGTTAATAACACTATATTTGATGTTAGGGTTATGCTTGTTTTCGGTTTGATGGGTTATATATTCGTTAAGTGGAGCTTCCCTGTCACCCCCATGCTTTTGGCCATTATCTTAGGGCCGATGGTTGAGACGTCATTGCGCCAATCCCTAATAATTTCGGAAGGCAGCTATGCTATCTTATTCACAAGGCCGATTAGTTTAGCCTTTATTATTTTTGCCTTTGTTTCCATATTTGCACCCATAATCAAAAATAAACTTATCACAAAAGCACGATAGAGTGAGTGTGGTGATGTTAAATAAAATTTTGAATGTACCCCTGCCTAGACTAATACCTATAAAGCAAAAATTTATTCGAACAGAAATCCACGATATACCTGGCGAAGTAATTAGATTGTACCGCACTTCTTCTCAAAGAACGGTAGTGAAACATGGAGACAGGATTGCTATCGCTGTAGGAAGTCGTGGTATCTTCGGGATAGATCAAATTATCCGGGCATTAATTATTGAACTTAAAGACCAGGGCGCAAGCCCGTTCATTATTCCAGCGATGGGCAGTCATGGCGGGGCAACTGCTGAAGGGCAGATCGAAGTGCTTGCTGGGCTTGGTATTACCGAAGCAATCATGGGAGTGCCTATTGTTTCATCATTAGACGTTGTTGAGGTTGGAAAAACAATCAGAGGCACTCCTGTTTTTGTGGACAAAGAAGCAGTAAATAGTGACGGGCTTATTGTGATTAATCGAATCAAGCCACATACCGGTTTCAAGGGAGCACTTGAAAGCGGCCTTTGTAAAATGATGATGATTGGTCTAGGTAACCAAAAAGGCGCTAATCAAGCTCACCAATTAGGGTTTGGAATTTTTCCTGTACTTTTGCAAGAAGTCGCTCAAATAGTAATGGCTAATACTCCCTTTCTTTTTGGTCTAGGCATTGTGGAAAATGGTTACGATCGCCCGGCAATTTTGGAATTTATGGATCAAGAAACTTTAGTTGCCCGAGAAATTGAACTTTTGTCGGTGGCGAAGACATTATTGCCGCATTTTTATTTTGATGATATTGATGTTCTAATAGTGCAGGAAATGGGAAAGGAAATAAGCGGTCCAGGAATTGATCCCAATGTGACCGGACGGTCTCCCTCGCCCTTCTTTAAAAGGGAATTGATTACAGCACCCAATATTAATAAAATTGTAGTTCTTAGCTTAACTGAAAAGAGCCATGGAAATGCCACTGGTATGGGAATAGCTGATGTTACGACTCAACGGCTGTTTGATAGCATTAATTTTACGTCTACTTATGCTAATACAATTACGGCAGGTATATTGAATGCTTCTAAAATTCCAATTATCATGCCTTCGGATTATTATGCTGTACAGGTAGCGTTAAATGCTTGTCTAGGAGTCCAACACCCCAATAGCAAAGTTGTTTGGATAAAGAACACACTGCAATTAGAACAAATTTATGTTTCAGAGGCTTATTTACCTGTAATGGAAGGTAACCCTAATCTTAAAGTTCAAGGCGATCCGTTTGAATTCCCATTCACAAAAGATGGAGGTCTGCTCCTAGAACGTTATTATAAAAAATTGAGAAGGTGATCGGATTCAATGACTGATATTGAGATTCCACATGCCTATAAAAGAGGTAGTAATGTTCTGTATGAATTAGGAGAGTTTTGCCAAAAAAGAGCAAAGAAAGTTTTTGTTATAGGCGGACAGCATGCTCTAGATGCGGTCAAAGATAGAGTTCTATCCGGTTTACAGAAATATGATTTAGACGTTGTTGGCCTAGAGCGATACGGTGGAGAATGTACTTGGAATAACATAACTCAATTGGCTCAACAAGCAAAGGCCAATAAGGCTGATTTGTTGGTGGCGATAGGCGGTGGGAAGGTATTGGATACTGGAAAGGCAGTTGCATATATGAACGGTATTCCTTGTGTCACAGTACCGACTATAGCAGCTACATGCGCAGCATTTACTCCTCTATCTGTTATATATGATGAAGGTGGTTTTTTTCTCGAGAATTCCACAAAGTCTGCCTGTCCAGTAGCAGTCTTTGCCGATACTGATATCATCGTCAATGCACCTGCGAAATGGTTGTTTTCTGGGATGGGAGATACATTGGCTAAGTGGTACGAATTGAGGGCAACTACCAGTAGTACACCTGTAACCAGTCGAACAATTGGGGGAAGCACAAATGGCAGAATATGCTATGACATTATTAAAGAGTTCGGGCCACGGGCTAAGGAAGCTGTGGAGAGTAAATGCTCGAATACTGCTTTCGAATATGTTATAGACGCCATAATTCTCTATGCTGGGATGTCATCAATACTGGGTGGAGATAAATTACGCGGTGCTGCTTCCCATTCTTTGTATTTTGGCTTTACAAACATCCCAAGACTACATGGATTTGGGCATGGTTTATTAGTAGGATTTGGTAACCTGTGTTTATTAGATTTGGAAAATCGAAGTGAATATGAAATCCTTGAAGAAATTAGATTAGCCCAAGAATGTGGAATTCCCATCAGACTTTCACAGATTGGTAAATTTTCTGAAGAAGATCTAAAGATGATAGCGCAGGTCGCAATAACAAAAAAGGGTATTGAAAACATGGCTATGGATATTACAGTGGATATGCTTATTAAATCTATAAAAAGGATTGATGAATTAAGCAAGGATAATTTCTAACTGAAAATAATTAGGAGGAATGGCTAATGATGGAATTTAAGGATAATAAATATCGGAGTTCTCTAGTGATCAATGGTATAACTCAAGGCGGTCCACGGGCTCATCTAAAAGGTATGGGGATAGTGTCTGAGGAGTTCAAAAAGCCGTTTATTGGAGTCATTAATTCTCACAACGAAATGCATCCCGGCCATGTTCATCTTAATAGATTAGCGGGAATTGTCAAAGATGGCGTCAGGACTGCCGGTGGTGTACCCTTTGAAGTGAATACCATATCTATTTGTGATGGATTTGCTCAAGGGCACGAAGGGATGTGTTATGTTTTACCTAGCCGGGAAAACATTGCGGATTCCATTGAATTATATGTTAATGCCCATCGATTAGATGGGTTGGTATTTTTGGCCAGTTGCGATAAAATTGTCCCAGCGATGTTAATGGCTATGGCGCGGATAAATTTGCCGGCAATTATTGTTACAGGTGGTCCAATGCTTCCAGCCACATATAAAGGAAAAGAATATGCTACTTATGAATTGAAAGAATTGGCCGGGTTAGTAAAAAGAGGGCAATTATCAGAAAAAGAGTTCTTCACTCTTGAAGATTTACTATCACCTGGCCCTGGTTCTTGTGCGATGATGGGTACTGCAAATAGTATGTCAGTTGCAGCAGAGGCCATGGGATTTACTGTTCCTGGCAGTGCCACTGCACATGCTGTTGAGGGCAAAAAGTTAAGGCAGGCGAAACTAAGTGGACTTCGAATTGTTGAACTAGTGGAAGAAAATCTTAAACCTCGGGATATTTTAACGCAAGAGATGTTAGAAACAAGTTTAAGAGTTGTGATGAGTGTGGGCGGGTCAACAAATACCTCGCTTCATATGCCGG
This sequence comes from Desulfosporosinus sp., assembly GCA_035648035.1. Classification (GTDB taxonomy): domain Bacteria; phylum Bacillota; class Desulfitobacteriia; order Desulfitobacteriales; family Desulfitobacteriaceae; genus Desulfosporosinus. The sequence goes on from DASRMG010000101.1 coordinate 8,914, forward strand.
CTATTGCGGCTGAAGCACATCTTAAATTAAGTCTTGATGATATCGAGAGGATTAGTCGCAGCACTCCGTATCTCGCTAAAATTAAACCGTCGGGAGTCCACACGCTCAAGGATCTTGACGATGCAGGTGGAATTCCTGCTGTGATGCAAGAGTTATCCGGGATAATTAATTTAGAACAAATGACCATAACAGGGAAAACATTTGCGGAAAACATTGCTGACTTTGAAAATCTGAATCCCGATGTAATTCGTTCAATTGAGAAGGCTTATTCTCAGCAAAGTAGTCTGGCAGTGTTGAAGGGAAATTTGGCACCTAAAGGTTGTGTTGTTAAACAGACTGCTGTTGCAGAGAAAATGAAAAAACACTCTGGCCCGGCTAGATGTTTTAATAGTGAGGAAGAAGCCACAGAAGCAATATATAAGGAGCAAATAAAAGAAGGCGATGTAATAATTATTCGCTATGAAGGACCTAAAGGCGGACCGGGCATGAGAGAGATGTTAACGGCTACGTCAGCTCTTGTGGGCATGGGACTAGGTGAATCAGTTGCTTTAATAACTGATGGTAGGTTTTCTGGCGCAACTAAAGGGCCCTGTATTGGTCACGTTTCTCCTGAGGCCGCTTCAGGAGGGACTTTAGCTATTCTCCGTGACGGTGATATAATATCAATTGATATTCCAAACAGGGGAATTGAACTTATGCTCTCTGATCAAGAAATTAAACAAAGATTTGAAGAGTTAGTTTACCCCCAACCCAAAATAACCGAAGGGTGTTTGGTGAGGTATGCTCGAAATGTAAGCTCTGCCGATGAAGGGGCAATTTTAAAGTAGGTTTTCCAGAAATGTTGAGCTAGGCATCGGTTCACAACAATCGGTGGGAAGTGGCATATACCCCATTTGCTACTTCCTTTTGTATCGTTTAGTAACAAAAACAATGGGTGGTACTGTGAACTTTAGTGAAACTCCAGAGACAACGGGCGCCGAGCATGTTCTGCTAAATACTTTGCGACATCAGAGCTCGGAGCTGCCTGTCTTAAGATTCATAAAGACTACATAAATTTGATTGAGTCCAAAGGTGCTGATCTATTATATGGTCACTGTTTCAGTCGAAGGGTTTAGGATTTAATAAAGTAATTATTAAATCCTAAACCCTTCGACTGAAATATTTTTCCGGCATTAATAAATATTGTTATGTCGCAGGAGACTAGTCACAAAAGAAGAATAGTATAAGCCAAGGTATATAACACATTATACCTTTCCATATGAGTCCGGTATTTTCTGAAAACTTATTTAGTCTTCGCCAGGAAAGTATTAAAATGTTAGGGAGGAAATCATAGCATCTCCTTTGCCAACTCGATATTCCATGGTTGTTGAGCGATACCGACAAAAAACAAACAACAATTAAAAAGAAACGAAGATTTAAATTGTGAGTTCAAAAGATAACGAAATCAAAATAACAATAATTATGTTTGGACTATTTTCTTCTTTAACTGGTCGGATGAAACTCGGTTTAGAACAACCTGCTAATCTTGAAGAAATTATTTAAAAGCATCAGGTCTTTATAATGGGTGAATTAAAGACAGTATCATTATTTTGATGGACAAAACGTAACTCAGAGTTTGGCAACCATTCTTCAAAAAGCATAATAACGTTTATGATAGCCATCTGTGGAGGATAACTAAAATTAGATAAAAGGGGTTAGCACTATGAGTCCGAAAGACTTGTCATCATATAAAATTGATAATTTTATAAATGAGATTTTAGATGTATTTTGTGATGGAATATACATTAGCGATGCTGAAGGTGTTACTCTAAATGTAAATAAAATGTATGAAAAACTCACAGGCTTAAAAAAGGAAGAATTACTGGGAAGGCGCGTAACAGATTTAGAGCGCGAAGGAGTTTTTCAAACTCCGTTGAACCCAATAATTGTGAAAACGGGAAAATCACATACTATTGTTCAGGTCAACAAAGAAAATAGACAAGTTGTCATTAGTGGGCATCCTGTTTTTGATAGGAATGGTAAAGTTCATTATGTTGTGACGTTTGTAAGAGATGTAACGGCTTTAACCCAATTAAAAGATGAGATATCTTCTCAAAAGGATTTAATTCAGAAATACCATGAAGAAGCTAAGTTTCTTAGGTCTAAAAACTTATACCACGAAGACATCATTATCGAAAGTCCCAAAATGATTAAATTAATGGAATTATTGAAGCGTATTGCTAAAACTGATGCCAATGTATTAATTTTAGGTGAAACTGGTGTAGGCAAGGATGTCTTTGCCTACAGAATCCATGAAAGAAGTGCCCGTAGAGGAGAAGCTTATTTTAAGGTAAACTGTGCAATTATACCAGATAATCTCATTGAATCTGAACTTTTTGGATATGAGCCAGGTGCATTTTCTGGAGCCAGTACAAAAGGCAAACTTGGTTATTTCGAACTTGCGGATAAAGGGACGATTTTTCTTGATGAAATTGGAGAATTACCCTTTTCAATGCAGGCCAAACTTCTAAGCGTTCTTCAGGATCAAGAGGTCCTTAGAATTGGCTCCACTAAAGTGAAGAAAATTGATGTGCGTATCATTGCCGCCACAAACCGAAATTTGGAACAGGCAATTAAAGAAGGCACTTTTAGAAAAGATTTATTTTACCGATTAAGGGTGGCCGAACTGGAAATACCTCCTTTGCGGGAAAGGCAAGAAGATGTTATACCCCTGGTTAAATTTTTTCTAGATAAATATAATACTAAATATGCTAAAAAAATGAACTTATCTAGAGAAGTAATCAGAGTGTTGCAGTTCTATCAATGGCCCGGAAATGTACGTGAAATCCAAAACTTGATTCTAGGATTAATTGTAACTCAAGATAAAGATATTTTAGATATTGCTGATTTACCATTTTATCTGTTAGTTAAGCAAACGAGAACAGAAAACATGGCAATGGGCTCTGACCTTGATGTAAATGCAAAAAAACCATTAAATGACTATCTGGAAGATTACGAAAATAATTTGCTGAAAAATGCCTACAAATTGCATGGCGAAAGTATAACTTCTGTAGCAAAATATTTTAATGTAGATCGGTCGACTATTTTCAGAAAATTAAAAAAGTATCAAATCATTTAAAGGAATCTAAGCCTTGACGTTTAATTGATAAGTCTTTAGAGAATATACCGCTGCTTCACGGCAAATAATTCATTGTAATTGTGAAAAAAGTTACAATGAATTGCAAAGCAGCAACACCATTGCAATACTGCAAGGCTATTATTGCTTGTTTATTAGGCTTTATCCTTTTTTTGATGCACAGATGCAATGGAGGAAGAGGCAGTAATTAAAATTAAAGGCTTAGATTCAGGCATTTATTAATTGGCACAATATTTGCATATAAGAACTATATAACGACATTGTTCCATTACGGTGCTAATTCAACCTAGGGAGAATGGAGGGATAGAATTACAAAAATATAACTGAGTTAGTTTGAAATACTAGCCGTGCAGATTCAGTACCTCGCGAGGCCTCTTATACTTGAATGATTCAAAGAATAATGTCTCCTCTACTTTGGGTCAAATCCAAAACGAACTGTGGCTGAATCATACAATGTATATGTATGTATTGAAGACTCGGTCAGGTCGAAACAGAAATCGACCTGTGATTACACAATAGACTGAATAAATAATATAAAAAAACTATTGACAATTGTGCAAAAATTAATTAGTATCTAAGTATGTAGGTGGTAATACCACATACCAAAAAGCAATTATAAGTAGACATGAATTGAATATTCCATTAAGGATTTTTGATAATCCACAGGAGAGTCCCATAAAACGAGAAAAAATTATAGAGCTAATTTTGGAGGAAACGAAAAGCCCTCAAGCTCGGGAGTACAGTAATTCCGGACATCGAGAGTTTTAGAAAGTACTCTATATTATTATAAGGAGCGTGTATTAAATGAATTTTGGTTTTATTGGTTTGGGACAAATGGGTGGAGGACTTTCTAAAAATTTAATCAGAGCAGGTAAAGAAGTAAAACTATTTGATTTAAACCCCGAAGCGATTAAGAAGGTTTTAGCAGCAGGCACAACAGGTATAAAAGCTAATAGTGCAGATGAGTTAGCTGATGTAGATGTTTTATTCACAAGCCTGCCCCTTCCAAAACATCTAGAACAAATGATGCTAGGTGAAAAAGGCCTAATTAATAAAATGAAAAAAGGTGCCACCTATATAGAGGTTAGTACTATTGATCCGCAAACCGCTCGTAAGCTTTCTGATGCTTGTACCGCTAAAGGTATTGGGTATTTACAATGTCCTCTAGGATTAACCCCAGCTCAAGCAGAACAAGGGAAAGAACCTATTTATGTCGGCGGTAAAAAAGAAGTATATGAAAACATGAAAGAAGTATTAGCTATCGTTGGGGGAAACGTAACTTATCTTGGAGAAGTTGAAGCTTCAGCTGCCTTTAAGATTATCAGTAATATGATTGGCATGACTAATTTGGCAGTTTTATCAGAAGGCTTCAGGATAGGCGAAAAGGCTGGAATTGACCGTACGTTACTACTTGATTTATTAGCGGAAACTGGGGCATTTAGCTTCCAAATGAAGGTTCGTGGTCCTTGGATTGTTAACCATGATTTTGCCAACAGATTTGGTTTAGATTTAGCTCTTAAAGATGTGAGATTAGGAATTGAAATGGCAGATGCTTGGGAAAATGATGCAAAAGCAATGAGGGTTTGCTTAGAGTACCTCAAAGAGGCCAGTGGCAACGGTTATGGTAAAGAAGACTGTGATGCTATGTATAAAGTAATTAAGTAATGTTAAGTTATCTGGATTTGACAATCGCTACAATATTGAATATATGATTCTGAAAAGGTAGGTTGTGTCAATGGGCTTTTTCAAACTGAGTGAAATAAAAGAGAATTATGTTTTTGATTCTGATCGAAGTTTTAAGGTGATTATTAGTCCTGACATTATTGATGAAAGCCCATTGGGACTAGCCGCTTTCAAATATAAACCTGGACAAACTGGTCCAGCACACACGCATGATACGGAAGTTGAGGTCTATTACGTTTTGAAGGGCTCAGGTAAAGTGAGAATTGAAGATCAAGTATTCCCTCTTGAGCCTGGCAATGTAGTGTACATATCTCCGCAGAAGGAACATCAAACTAAAAGTTGCGCGGATGATAGTCTCGAATTTTTAGCATTCTTTGTCCCATCAATTAAATTCTAACTATTTTTATTGAAAGAACCATTTTTACTTGAAAGGAGGCCTGTATGATTATTTTTGGAAATTCGTATTTACCAAGAAAATAATAATTATCGAGGAGGAAAAGGGAAATGAAGAAAAAGTATGTTGGCCTAATATCTATTCTAATGGCATTTTTCATTACTGCGACTGGTTGTGGCTCTTCTAGCACTACAAGTCAGAGCGGTGAGAAGCCTGTAGTACGGGCTAGTCTTCAACCGTGTTTACATGGTCTACCTTCCTGGCTAGCAATAGAAGATGGCTGGACCAAAGACTCGCCAATTAATTTAGAATTAGTTTTTTTTAAATCTGGAGCTCCTCAAAATGAAGCTTTAGCAGCTAATCAATGGGATGTTGGGGCTATGGGTACTGTGCCTTCTATCTTGGCTAGTATACGTTATAATGCGTATATGGTGGGAATTTCCAATGACGAGTCAGAAACCAATGATCTATGGGTAAAGCCTGATAGTCCTCTCCTAAAGACTAAAGGATTTAATCCAAAATATCCGGAAATTTATGGGAGCGCGGATGATTGGAAAGGCAAGAAGATTCTAGTTACAACAGTATCTACTGGTGCCTATGCGCTAGGTGCTACTTTAAAAGATCTGGGATTAACTGATAAAGACGTAAAAATGATCAATATGGACCAAGGACAAGCTATTACCGCTTTCGAATCTAATCAGGCTGATATTGTACAGCTCTGGGCGCCTTATAGTTATATGGCTGAAGCGAAAGGTTGGGTTAAGGTTTCCTCAGGTAAACGTGCAGGTGTAACAGTTCCTGGTGCACTTCTTGTTCGAAAAGATTTTGCTGATAAAAATCCTGAACTAGTTGTTGACTGGCTTGATCTATATATGCGTGGGATAGATTATATGAAACAAGATCCGGCGGGTGCCAATGAGTGGTTAGTTAAATTCTATAATGATTATTGTGGTTTAGATTTAGGAAAAGAATTAGTAGCAAACGATTTAAAATTAAGGCCTTTATTAGATGTTAATGAACAAATAAAAGCGTTAGAAGACCCCACTATAGCCAAAAAGTCGATGACTGAGATTACACAGTTTTTGGTAGACCAAGGACAGTTGACTGCTGCTGATAAAGCTAAATATGAAAATGGTAATTTCATTGAGCCAAAGTTCATGAAAATGCTTGCAGAAAAAAGGGCGAAAGTGAAATAAAGTAATTGTAGTTCAGGATTAGCGGAAGAAGCTATCTTCCGCTAATCCTATTTAGTAGAGGGAGTGATTCGTTGAATGGTTCAGATAATAAATTAGAACGAAAAAAAGAAGCACTTTCAGTAAAAAAGAATGGTTTCAAAGAATTTATCTCCTCAAATAGTATATCCTTTTTTAGTTTGATAGCATTTTTCTTGATTTGGGAAGCAGTGTGCAAATTTGGAATCGTAAGCCCTTATGCTTTAGTCCCCCCAAGTGAGATAGTCGGTAGTTTTATTTATAAACTAAGTAATGTTAGTCCTGATGGCGCTACATTGATTCAGCACACAATAACTAGCTTAATATTGGCACTGACAGGGTTTTCATGTGCAGTCATAGTAGGAGTTCCCTTAGGTCTATTAATGGGTTGGTACAAACCATTTGATAATATGGTGCGGCCATTATTTGACCTAATACGACCAATTCCCCCTATCGCTTGGATCCCATTATCAATTCTATGGTTGGGGATTGGTATCCAATCCAAAGCATTCATCATTTTTTTGGCAGCTTTTGTTCCTTGTGTGATCAACTCCTATACTGGTATCAAACTCACAGATCCAGTATTAGTAAGGGTTACCAAAATATATGGTGCTTCTAACTGGAAAACATTCCTATTAATAGGAGTGCCTTCTGCAATGCCAATGACGTTTACAGGTTTAAAGCTCTCAATAAACTCTTCTTGGACCACATTGGTGGCAGCAGAGTTGCTTGCATCTTCCGTAGGTTTAGGTTACTTAATTCAGATGGGCAGAAGGCTTGTACGTCCAGACCTTATTATTGTTGGTATGCTGACAATTGGGTTGATTGGAGCTCTGATGTCTGCCATCTTGACAAAGATTGAAAGTAAAATAGCATTTTCTCGGAGGTTATAAGATGAAAAAAATAAAAGTTAGTACTATTCTTAATAAATTATTATCAATTATGCCAATAGTTTTATTAATAGTTATATGGCAGATTCTTGCCACGATGGGCTTTACAAGTAAATTATTACCTTCACCCTATGAGATCTATAAAGAAGCAGCACGTATGTTTACGGTAAAACTGGCGGGTATTAGTATTTGGATGCACATGTTCTATAGTCTGAAGAGAGTATTAATAGCATATGGTCTGGCCCTTATTACAGGTGTACCATTAGGGTTGTATATGGGATGGAACCGAACTTTTGACAAGATTGTTAAACCTATTTTTGAATTATTAAGGCCAATCCCCCCTATTGCCTGGATTCCACTTGCAATATTATGGCTAGGAGTTGGCGAGGGGCCTAAAGTATTCATTTGCTTTGTTGGATCTTTTGTAATATTTGTTCTAAATTCTTATACAGGTATGAGATATACAGATAAATTATTAATTGATGCAACAAGGACTTACGGAGCTACTACAAAGCAACAATTCTTCAATGTCGCGTTGCCCGCTAGCCTACCCTCTATATTTGCGGGAGTGCAAAACGCGTTAAGCATGTCTTGGATGTGTGTATTAGCGGCAGAGATGGTTGGCGCGAGAGAAGGCGTTGGTTATATCATACTTAATGGTATGGATTTAAATAGACCTACTATGATTATTGTTGGCATGATTATTATTGGTGTAATAGGAACAATCTTAGCCATAACGATGAGATGGCTAGAGAGGGGGCTTTGTCCATGGAGGAGAGATCTAGTATAAAGATTGAATGCAAAAGTGTTTCTAAACACTTCGATGGTGAGAATGGTAGAGTTGATGTGCTGGAAAATATTTCGTTACAAGTTAAGAAAAATGAATTCGTAGTTATCTTAGGTCCTGGGCAATGCGGGAAAACAGTCTTGATAAACTGTTTATCTGGTCTACTCACCCCAGATACAGGAGAAGTACTTGTTGATAGTAAGCCTATTACAGGACCTGGTCCCGATAGGGGGGTTGTTTTCCAAAAATATGCTTTATTTCCCTGGAAAACAGTTCTTGGTAATGTAGCTTTTGGCCTAATGATAAGAGGTGTTGATAAAGCCAAACAAAAAGAGATAGCATTAAAATATATTGACTTAGTAGGGCTTAAAGGGTTTGAAAAAACGTACCCATACGGATTGTCGGGTGGGATGAAACAAAGGGTCGGGATTGCTCGGGCTTATGCCAACGATCCCGAGGTGTTACTAATGGATGAACCGTTTGGTGCACTAGATGCACAAACCAGATATTCTATGGAAAAAGAATTAGTAGAAATATGGGAAAAAGAAAAAAGAACAATAATTTTTGTAACTAACAATATTGAGGAAGCTATATACTTAGGAGATAGGGTAGTAGTAATGTCTCAATTGCCCGGGAAAATTAAGAAGGAGTTTGTTATTGACGCTCCTAGGCCCAGAGAATACTCAGATAAAATATTTCTCCAAATGAGAAAGGTTATTTCAGAAGAAACCGAATTGGTGTTATAAGGAGAAATTCGTATGTTGAATCAAATAAGTAAAGAGGACTATAAAAAGGGCAAAAAAGTTAAGGTTCAAGTTAAGGATTTAACAAAATGTTACGACGACCTTTTAGTTCTTGATGATATTAACTTTGATATTTACGAAGGAGAATTTTTATCTATTGTAGGTCCTACTGGTTGTGGTAAAACCACTTTCTTAAATACTTTAGCAAAATTTATCCCGGCGACAAAAGGTGACATTTTAGTTGATGGGATACAAGCTAACCCTCAAAAACAAAATATAGCATTTGTTTTCCAAGAGCCTTCGGCAATTCCTTGGCTTTCTGTTGAAGACAATATTCGTTTCGCTCTAAACATAAAAAAGCTATCAACAGAAGAAATCAATAAACGCGTTGAAACGATGTTGAATTTGGTGGGCTTACAAAAGTATCGTAAGCATTTCCCTAAACAACTTTCCTCAAGTATGGAACAACGTGTGGTAATTGCCAGAAATTTCGCCATTAATCCTGATCTTTTGTTAATGGATGAGCCCTACGGCCAGTTAGATATAAAACTTAGATATTATCTAGAAGATGAATTATTAAGACTCTGGAAAGAGCTCAATAGTACAGTTCTATTTGTTACGCATAATATTGAAGAAGCTGTTTACTTAGGTGATCGGGTATTAATATTATCAAATAAACCTGCGAAGATTAAAGATGAGGTCATCATAAATTTACCTAGACCACGAAAATTTGATGATCCTGAGTTTGTTGAAATTAAAGATTATATAACAGATTCTATACGTTGGTGGTAATAGAGTAATACTTGATAACTTAAATTTTTAGAGTTTAAAAAATTTCTATTGTCTTATGTTTGTAAGAAATGCTGGGTTAATTTATCTGCTTAACAAAACATCAAGTTGAGGATCGGATAATGACCATTAGTGGAAAATAAATTTGTTTGATTTATGCGGGATTTAGGGAAAAGGATATCTAGAAAACCTTTTTGAATATTTTATGGAGGTGTAGCGAGAATGAATAAAATATTAGTGTTTGATGCTAAAAAATGTGTTGGTTGCAGGATTTGTGAACAATGGTGCAGCATGAGCCATTTTAAAGTAGGAAATCCTAAGAAGTCGAGAATATCAGTAACACGAAGCCATACAGATTATATGGACTATGCAGATGCGTGTCATCAATGTGTGGATACCCCTTGTATTAACGCATGCCCCCCAGAAGTGAGTGCGTTAAGTAAAGATGAGAGTACAGGAGCTATTAAAGTAAATGAAGAAAAATGCATTACTTGTAAAATGTGTATCAAAGCATGTCCATATAATGCCATCAAGGTTCATCCTACTGAAAAGTATGTACTAATTTGTGACTTATGTGGTGGGGAACCCCAATGTGTCAAACACTGCCAGGAAAATGCCCTTTTTTATGTTGAAAGGGAAGAAGCCCAACAATTAAAATGACACTACAAAGGAGGACAAATAAGATGACGAAAAATGGTATTGCAGGACAACTTTTAAGAGTAAACCTGACCAATAGAGAAATATCTAAAGAAGTATTGCCACTGGAAATGTTTATCCAATATATAGGAGGTAGAGGTCTTGGAGCCTACTATCTCAATAAAGAAGTTGACCCTAAAACTGACGGTCTTAGTTCGGAAAATAAACTAATTTTCTTCAATGGGCCATTTTCAGGTACAATGGTACCTGGGAATAATAAGATTAATTTGGCCTTTAAATCACCGTTATCTAACACCTACTCCTTTTCATTATGTGGTGGCCATTTTGGCCCTGAATTAAAATTTTCAGGTTATGATGGTTTAATTATTGAGGGTAAGTCAGAAGAGCCTGTTTATCTGTGGATAGATGACGATCAAGTAGAAATTAGATCTGCAGAAAAGATTTGGGGTAAGAAAATACCTGATACAGACCATCTTATAAAAGAAGAATTAGGTGACGAAAAGATTCAAGTAGCTTGCATCGGACCTGCTGGAGAAAATCTAGCAAAATTTTCTTGTATTACTAGTGGCGTTTTCCGGGAATTTGGTCGAGGCGGTTGTGGAGCAGTAATGGGATCGAAGAATCTGAAAGCTATCGCTTTAAGAGGCTCTAAAGATGTAGAAATTGCTGATCCAGAAGGTTTGATGGAATTAGTAGATGGGCTGTATCCTAATTTTAAGAAAAGTTTGAAGGCTCAGATCCGTAGAGTCGAAGGAACTAATGAGCTAGTTGATGATATAAACAATGCCGGATTTTTGTGCACCAATAACTTTACGGAGGGCACATCTGAAAAAAATAAAGAATTTGAAGGAACATTATTCAGAGAAAAAGTAGTGTACAATGATGTCTCCTGTTATGCTTGTCCCATTGGATGTGGTAAAAATAGTGCTATAGTTTCTACAAAATATGGTGATGTTAAATTAGAAGGACCAGAATTTGAAACACTTGGTTTATTGGGAACGAACTGCGGTTTAACAGATTGGGAAGATGTTTTGCACGTTTCTGCTGTTTGTGATGCCTTAGGCTTAGACTCTATTTCTGCAGGAGGCTGTGTATCCCTAGCAATGGAATGCTTTGAAAAAGGAATTTTGACTTTAGAGGATACGAATGGTTTAAAACTAAATTTTGGCAATGGCGCTGCAGAAGCCAAATTGCTAGAAATGATCGCTTATAAACAAGGTATTGGCGCAGATTTAGCAGAAGGCCCAGCCTATGCAGCTAAAAAATGGGGGGCTCCTGAATTAGCTGTTCATTCCAAAAACATGAGCTTTGCAGCTTATGACCCACGGGGAGCTAAAGGGATGGGTTTAACATATGCAACTTCACCCAAAGGTGCTCACCACATGGTAGCTCCAGTCTTTGGAGGAGAAATGGCGGCTGGAAATCGTTTTGAAGAAGAAGGTAAAGAAGCTCTAGTAAGAAATACCCAAATGAACTTTGCAATTGTTGATTCACTTGGTTTTTGTGCTACTTGTCAAAATGGCTTCTCAAGACCTGACCAGCTAAAGGCCTTTAAATTAGTAACAGGATATGATATAACACAAGAAAAATTGCTCTTTAATGCCGAGAGAATTTTTAACATAGAAAGAATGTACAATGTTAAAAACGGCTTCTCTAGAAAAGATGATGCATTGCCAAAACGTTTTACCGAAGTGCCGTTGACTTTTGGTGAAAGCAAAGGACAAGTAGTAGATTTGGAAACTATGTTGGATAACTACTATGCTGCTATGGGTTGGGATAACGCTGGTATCCCAACAGACGAAAAACTTAGAGAATTAGGGCTATAAATTTGATGTATAATCTTGAAATTATCCCATATTGCAGTAAGCGGGGGACACTATGATCATAGTGGGGCTTTACTCTACATCTAAACCTTATAATTCACGTTAGGTGGGGTAAGCCTATTTTCTAAAGGCGGCCGAGTTAAGTGACAAGCATTTGCTTGTCACTGTATTTTTAATGAAACCAGACGGGTCTTTGCTTGGCGAGCACTGATGGCAGGTGATATGATCTCAGAAACGAAAGGTGTAATTATTCTTTTGTATCTGGCGGTCCGACAAACTCATCTTTATCTATTAGTAGTATGCCTACATGAAAATAGGATACAGCATTATAAGTGAAAGGATGAAAGCATTGGTTATTAAAGTCAATGGCAAAGATGTTAACTTAGAAAACGAAGTGACAATAGAGGAACTTCTCGTACTTCAGAACATCGTTAGGCCTGATTACGTTACAGTTCAGGTGAATAATAAATTCTTGGAACAAGATCGGTACCATCAAGTTATGGTGAAGGATCATGACGCGATTGAATTCCTCTTCTTCATGGGGGGAGGAAGTTTCTAAGTATTAAATTTCTTAGAAAGGAGCGTGAAGTGAGTAGCATTTACAGATGAACAACTTGAACGGTACTCCCGCCACATAATCTTAAAAGAAGTTGGGGTTAAAGGGCAAACAAAATTATCTAAGAGTAAAGTACTTATTATCGGTACTGGTGGACTTGGTTCTCCGGCGGCTATGTATTTAGCAGCCTCTGGTGTAGGAACCATTGGGTTGGTAGATTATGACGTTGTAGAATTGTCAAATCTCCAGCGCCAAATCATCCATTTCACACAGGATGTCGGAAAACCGAAAGTTCTTTCCGCACAGGAGACCATTAATCTCATCAATCCTGATGTTAAAGTGAAAACATATCGTGAATGGGTGAACGCGCAAAACATTCAGGATATTATTAAGGATGAGGATTATGATTTCATTATTGATGGCACCGATAATTTTTTAACCAAGTTTTTAATCAATGATGCTTGCGTTTCGCTAAACAAACCCTTCTCTCATGCGGGTATTCTTCAGTTCCAAGGTCAGACCATGACCTATGTTCCCGGGCAAGGTCCTTGCTATCGTTGCATTTTTCTTAATCCACCGCCGCCAAATGTGGTTCCAACATGTAAACACGTGGGAGTTCTTGGCGTCATGCCAGGTATTATTGGAACCATCCAAGCAACCGAAGCGATTAAGTATATTCTTGGCATCGGAGAGTTGCTTACGGGACAGATGCTCATTTATGATGCCTTAACCATGGAGTTTAGAAAGATAAAACTCTCCAATAATATAAATTGTTCAGTTTGTAAGTGAATCCCGGCGGTTATTTAGCTATTCGAGGTGAGACGCATGAGAATTATTCTTAAACCACAAGATTATAACGAAATTCTACTTTATTGCCAAAAGAAGCTGCCGAATGAGGCATGCGGCTTACTGGCAGGTAATATCGATGGCGAAATTAAGACTATTGAAAAAGTTTATTGTCTTACAAATTTGGACCAAAGCCCCCAACACTTTTCCATGGATCCCCAAGAGCAATTTACTGCAATTAAGGAGATCAGGCGCATGGGGTGGGTAC
>DASRMG010000102.1:0-30511 GCA_035648035.1 Desulfosporosinus sp.
ACCGACGCAATGGAGAGAATACTAGCCAGATGGGTCCCTTTTTGCGTGCGCACTTGCATGCCAAAAGGGACCCATATTGCGATGCCAAGAGCTTCAAAGAGCCACTGAGCATTCAGAAAGCCTAAAATTCATGTCAAGATCAGCCCGGCACTTGCATATATCTTAGAACGCTCTCAATGCGTTTGTGCTAAAATACGCAAACTGACTATACGTACTGACTAGACGTTATTCTCACTAAGCTTGAGCAAGTTTCTCCACCTCGGCACTACCAAGGTGAGGGCCACGTGACACCCACGAGACTTGTTCGGACGCCCCCTTCGTATCCATACCAGGACGCGCCGCGATCACACGGCGAGAAGCCTCTGCGATCGTCGTAGCCAAACTCGGCTTTAAACCTTCTTTCATAGGCGGGGCGGGAAACAGGACTTTCCCATCCGGACAAACGGTCTCCGGACACCAGGAGGCGCCGCGATCACACGGCGAGAAGCCTCTGCGACCGTCGTAGCCAAACTCGGCTTTAATCCCGCTTTCATAGGGCAGGGTGGGAAACAAGGACGTTTCCCACCGGCCCTGAGACAAGGATGTCGAATGGCCGGGAACCCTGCCTGCTAGCATAAAGGATTAAAGCCCTAGTTTGGCACGACGATCGCATGGCTGAACAAGTGTCTCGCGACCCTCCCCGCACAAGCAGGTACCACCTCTCAGTGGCAATCGAAAGGAGCCAACCCAATGTATTTAATAACCCTGGTGCTAGGCCTAGGTCTTCTTCTTTGGGGAATGAAAGTTTTGCGTCAGGGACTCCAATCCTTTGCAGGACTTCGTCTCCACCAAGTGCTCGGTTGGATGACCGCAACTCCCTGGCGGGGATTTTGGAGTGGGTCAATTTCAACCGCGGTACTCCAATCAAGCACCGCTTTAACCGTGATGGCCGTGTCTTTCGTCGATGGGGGGATGCTCCGTTTTGAAAATTCCCTTGCGCTGATTTTAGGAAGTAATATTGGCAGCACGGCCACAACACAGCTTCTCGCATTTCCCTTAGATCGCTTAACCCCCTACATACTGATCCTTGGCGCTCTGGGTTATCTGTTTATTCCAAATCGCGGACGATTTCTTGCGCTGTCCATCTTCGGACTCGGCCTTCTCTTCTTCTCATTAAGTTTACTCAAAGCAGGTATGGCTCCGCTCGCAGATTTGCCTGAAATCCAACATTTTCTTCGACAACTGGGAGACAACCATCTCCAAGGCGTGCTCGCTGGCACCTTGCTCTCTGCCCTACTTCATTCCTCCAGCGCTACGACAGGTATAGTCATGCTCCTCGCAGAGGACGGATGGGTGACGCTCCCTACCGCACTTGCCTTCATCTTTGGCGCGAACATTGGCACGTGTTTTACCGCCGTATTGGCAGCTCTTGGCTCCTCACGGGCAGCCCAGAGGGTGGCCTTGTTCCATGTTTTACTGAACGTATTTGGGGTGCTACTCTTCTTACCCTTTGTTGGACCACTCGCTCATATCCTCGCCAACATGGGAGGCAGTCTCTCTAGGCAGGTAGCGAACGCGCATACCTTGTTTAATGTTTTATCGTCACTTTTGGCTTTTCCCTTGTTACCTTGGTCAACTCGTTTCCTTAAAAAAATACTTCCCTAATAACCACTCATTGCACCTTAATGTTATATTTTTTTGCGATCAAATCGCAGATCCCTTGGGCATCATCCAAGCCAAAGCAGGGAATCCCATTATCAAATGTGATATCACTCGCAATAGCAATAAGTTCTTCAAGTTTAGAAAAAAGTTCTTGATGCACTGCAGAGCGGTACACCTCAATCTTTGGCTTATTACCGCTCTTATACCCCTCAGTAAAAATCACATCGACCCCCTGAATTCGGGCGATGACCTCGTCAAGTGGCTGATCTTCAGCGACACTCTCTAAAATAGCAATTTTTCTGGGGGAGCTTATGGCGACAACATCCGCACCCGCTTCGGCATGACGCCACGTATCTTTGCCCTGTTGATCCATCTCGAAGCCATGCACATCATGTTTCAGGGTAGCCACCCTCCACCCACGCAACTTCGCTTCACGGATAATCTTGACTAAAAGCGTCGTCTTCCCCGAATTGGACTTTCCTCCTACTATAGAAATGACAGGGATTTGAGGTTGTTTATCGGTTGAATGAGAGCCTTGACTATCCATCCTAATTCTCCCATTCCGCAATCCAATTAGCCCTCAGGAGTTCGCCAGGTTCCACTGGTCCATGGTCTGCAGGCACATCCACTAACAAATGGCTACCAATCATGGATCTTAGAATTCCCGAGCCTTGAGCGGGCGCAAGATCAGCCCAAATTTCCCCATTCTCAAACACTGCTCGCGCCCGTAAAAAGCGCCGTTGTTTCCCTCTTTTTCCAAAACCACTGGCCATTTTAACCAGAAATTTCCCCTGTTCTGCCGTCGTTCTACCCGCCAATTTACGAAGTGCTGGACGAACTAAAAGCTCATAAGTCACCATTGCGGCAGCTGGATTTCCTGAAAGCGAGAAGAAGAACTGCTTTTCTTTGATCCCGACAGCCACAGGCGTTCCAGGCTTCAGATTTAACTTCCAAAACAACATTTCACAGCCGAACTGAGCAAGAGCATGACGCATTATGTCATAATCGCCGACTGAGGCTCCCCCAGTCGCTATCACCATATCGG
The DNA here is from genome assembly GCA_035648035.1 of Desulfosporosinus sp. GTDB lineage: Bacteria > Bacillota > Desulfitobacteriia > Desulfitobacteriales > Desulfitobacteriaceae > Desulfosporosinus. The sequence goes on from DASRMG010000102.1 coordinate 2,687, forward strand.
TGTCTGCAAGCAGTTTCAGAACTTCGACCGTCTCATCAATTCGATCAGAGACGATAGGAATCGCTAAAACCTCGCACCCAGCTTCTTGCAGCATGCCACGTAAAGTATAACTATTGCTATTATAAATCTTAGCCGGGCGCAAAGGTTGCCCTACATCCATGAGTTCCGTTCCAGTGGAGAGCAACCCCACGCGCGGTCTACGATATACAGTGACCTGCTCCAAGCCAACTGCGGCTAAAAGCCCAATCGCCGGAGGCGTTAAAAAGAAACCTTTTTCAAGGAGGATATCCCCCGCTTTGATCTCCTCGGCTCTAGGGACTATATTAGAGTTCGGTAATACTGGACGCCTGATTATGACTTCATCACCCGTTTGTTCAGTGTCTTCCATCCTTACAACACAGTTCGCCCCAGGTGGAATGGGTGCGCCCGTAAATATCTTGGCTGCCTCACCTGGAGCGATGACCCGCTCGGATAAAATTCCTGCCGGGATCTCACTCACCACGTTCAAATGGAGTGGCTGCGCGTCACCTGTAGTGGCTCGATAAGCATAACCATCTAGAGGCGAACGTTCGAACGGAGGGTGGTCAATTTCAGATCTCACGTCTATCGCTAAAACACGCTGATACGCAGCTGTAATTGGAACACACTCTGTTTCAAGCGGCCGGATACGGGAAAGCACTAATTCTAGCGCTTCTTCTAGTTCAATCATTATTTTCATGGTGATCTTCCCTTCCAAAACCAGTTAGTATAAAAAGAAATTTTATGCTGTTGCACTAGTTCGTAAGAAACTGCCAACTTGGTCGCTTCTAAGCTCTGAGCTAAAGGGGATTAGCTCGGATCTTTTCAACTTGAACTTGGCCATTCTCCCGATAAATTTCCAATTTACGACAGGCTTGTTCAATGTGAGTGATTTCCTTTCCCACAGCAATGATGGCATTGGGATGACAATACTCCACAAGTAGACGGCTCTTAGGGCTGATTTGAACGAAGGTGGAGCTGACCTCTGAGCCCCCAAGTTCGCTAATGCTTACCTGACCCCCAGCAGAGATTCTCCCGCCTCGGCATACGCCCTCAATCATTACGTCTCCCTCTACTCGAATATCAGAATTATAGACTCCCTTCTGACACACAAACGATCCGCCACATTCAATAGTGGCTCCTTGTACATAATGAACCACCAAGCTGAGTTCTTCGGGAATTTCAAGAGCCATATTTGTAATGAACTGTTCAAATGCTTGATTGACCTTTAGTAAAAAGGGTAAGGATTGAAGCTCTAAAGGCCCTAACCCCGTTAAAAAACGCTTCGCAGTTCGAACAGCTACAATTAAGCCCTCCGAAATCATAACGTCAGTTTTGTGCTTTATAATGAATTTCTCCAGACTGCTAGATAGTTTGGGAAGCTCGGGAAATTGTTTTTCCATGACTAGTTTTAAACACAGACCGGGTTTTAAATTAATCGCTCCCGGCGACTTAATCAACTCAGCTGTATGGCGTAAACAAACGCTCAATTGATCCTGCAACTCAGACAAACTTCTAAGAAGTTCAGAACGAACCACAAATTTCTCCCCAACGACAATCTTTCCGCCCAAGAGATTTTGATAAATCTTAGTCCCTTTCTCTGCTCTAATCTCTGCATGAGAAACAGATCCCTTAATTTCCAGCTTCCCCCCAGCAAAAATACGAAGCCCGTCTTGAACATTTCCATTCACATAAACGTTACCAGGAAATTCTATACTTCCCGTTTTCATGTCGACATCATTATTTAGAACGTAGATATTCTCTACCATATAAGTCTTCTCATCTATACGTATAGGCTGTCCTGAGCATGCAGCTACCACTTCTAATCCATCCTCGGAAAGACAGACATTCTTCTTCAATCGAAATTGGAAATCCTTCACTGCTGCGACTGCAAAAGCCTTGCCTAATACGTCTTTTCCCGGGACCCCTAGCTTGCCTGGGATTTTACGTGCAAGGATAGCCCCCTCATCAACTATTTTTACTTTAGAGGCAAAATAATCAACCCTTTTATCGGCCGCAGAAAGCACTTGAATCTGGCCTACAAAGTCTTCTAGTTTAGAATTTTCGGTCTGTACAGCAGGCGTTGCAACCGCAATGACTACCTCACCCAAGCCCTGAACAGCCTGGATTTCCTCCCAAATTCCTGGGCGGTATCCATGGACTACCTTTAATTTCTGAAGATCCGCCTTCAACCTTAACTCGTCCCAAAATTCCCCTACAGCCGGTAGACTCTCCCAAACCACAAGCTGAGCCAGATCGATTTCTTTCGTCGCTGAAAAGTCTTTCGGTAGTGTATAATGCCCAGCTTGTTCATGCCGGACTTTCGCCACGACTGACATCCCATAAAATAGGACTTGCAAATCCCAATTCAAGCGACCGCTTTCAGAGTAGGGTTGGTATTCCACAAGATCCCCAGAACTTGTTTCAAAGGGCTTGTCCTGGACCTTACCATTCAGATAAACTTCTCCCGCCTTCGTAAACGGGCGGAACTGTTTGACACCTTCTCCTAGCGCAATGCTGTACTTATTTCCGTCCCAGATCGTTGTCGTCTTTTCCACCAAATGGACCGTGATGTCTTTTTCTGGCACGTCAATCGCCCCACTTTATCTGAATTATCTAATTATTATACTACCAAGAATACCTGACTATCCCCATAGGTCTTTAGTCCCAAAATTCTTTTCTATATGTATCTTACGGTTTACGAAATCCCGTAGATTCTTCCCCATTCGGATCCTGAGCGTTACCTGGCACTTTAGGCAACTCCTTCACGACATTCGGAATTTTAGGCAACTCCTTTACGACAGGCGGATCTTGTGTGGTACTGGGCACTTTAGGTAATGGCTTGGGGGTCACTGTGATGGGCTTTAACAAATCCACAATCTCATGATCAATCACTTTATCCGTGGTTATTCCAAGAAATAAGTTCTGAACCACTTCCTTTGCATCAACTGGATCCACTTTCCAGTAACTTACCCCATCGATATCCAGAAACGCTCCTGGTAATGTCTGCGACACCACATTCGCGCTATCAAACCCAGCAGCCACCTTTGCTAACGCTAGAATGTCCTTGCCCGATAAATTCGTGTTAACTGCCTTCGTCAATTGCGGCACTAAGAATGGAAGCTTTGGCAAGGTGCTTAACTTAAACATCTCCTTAGCCACTGCTTTAAGAACTACCTGTTGTCTGGCCGTCCGTGAAATATCTCCTAAAGCGTCATGCCGGAACCGTGCATATTGTAGGGCTTGAGTTCCATTAAGACGCTGAACGCCTTTCTTCAAGTCAATAATCCCATCTTCAACATCACCGGTCTCATAATACATATTCTTCTCAACATCAACCGTAATTCCGCCTAAGGTGTCAATGATTTTCTTAAATCCTGCAAAGTTTGTTTGGACATATCCTGCGAGATCCTCGCCAGTGAGTTTCTCGACGTTTTTTTGTAGGGTTGGCAAATCAGTTAACGCAGCGACTTCATTAATTTTGCGATACCCATGCCCAGAAAGGGGAATGCGCGTATCACGAGGAATGGAGAGCAGGCTCGTCTGCTTTGTTGTTTGATCGACACTAGCTAAAATAAGAGAATCAGTATTGAACTTTTCCTGATCGGGTCGCTGATCTGCTCCGATCAATAAGAAACTGACCCGATTATCTAGATCGTTTGACGAATCTAGTACATCAAGTACTTCAGTGACACTCAGCTTCTTGTCCCCTCCAAGAAATCCGTTATACCACATAAACCCAGTCGTCATAATCCCCAGTAAGGGTACGGCTAACAGAGCCACCTTCAATCTACGCCTCACATAACCATCTCCATCATTTCAATTCTTCGCAAGATGCATGGTGCCCCCCACATTAATTATCAATCTATTATAACAAATTTAGAATGTAATGAAAGAATATGACCAAAAAAATGTAGGCCACGGTGTATCGTGCCCTACATTGACCAAACTATTCAAACGTATACGGTAGAATAGTTTAATTAATCGCCACTCCACGTAAGTTCGTTATATGAGTATTTTATGTTCTGAGAAATCACCCGTCATGGGAAGTTCATCAATCCGGTCCACAAAGCTAAGCCCATATCGCGCAACAAAGCTCAAGGGATTTAAGACACGTTCCTGTCGAGAATGATGGGGAGTAATGCCATCCTCAAGCTCTTGTAAGTGAAGCAGCTCCACTCCACATCGTTTTCTCTGCGCCTGCCAGAGCTTTTTCTTTAAGTAATCCAATTGGAAGTGAACCTTTGCTTCATTTCGAATCAACCATTGATCGACATTGACGTGAATCTCCTTCAAGGGCTCAAGCTCTGCGTAGGCTTTTTCGATTTGCGCGCTTAAACGTAGTAATCGTTCGTCAATATGTTGATCATCCTGTTCACGCACACAGCGTTCTCGTTGTTCGTCCAACCCACTGTAGACATCGTTCAGCGTCAAACGCTCCTTTTCTAAGGATTTTTGCCACGAAGCCGTTAACACGACAACTGACAAACGCGGATAAAGAATCGGCATGATGAATCCGAACGCATCAAATACTTTGCCTAACTGAGCCCAGTAATTCAATTCCCCAGGTCCTGGAATATAGGCCAAGGTCGGAAACAAGTATTCCTGAACCACAGGACGAGTCACCACATTGGGAGAAAATTTCTCCGGTTCTTTCACCAATAATTCCTTGAGGTCCTGTAGTTCCCAAGGTTCCTCTGTACCTTTTAAATAATATTTCTGATCATTATATTGGATCAACTTTCGCTCTGGTACGGAAACAAATAGCTGTACATCGCCGTCCGTCATCTGGATTTGGGGCTCAAACCCCAGTTTAACCCATTCCTCCGTCCTTTCCTTCAAAGCCTCTCCAACCGCCAAATGCCTCTTCAAAATTTGTTCAAACATTGGAGCCGCCAGTCGCTTGAATTCAGGTAACAAAGGATCAAAGAAAATTAGTCCCCACTTTTTCACGAGCCACTGTAACGTTAGGGTAAACCACTGGGTCAAATTCTCAGCTTGCTCTATGAACAGTTGACATTGCTCTAAAACCGAGGAACGAAATTCGCTATCCGGCATCGCCTGCATAAGCTGATGTTTCATAGTTTCCCAATCTGGAACCGGTTGATTCCCGACAGATTTCCCTCCCCCATCGCCTGGAATACGACAGGCGGATAATTTTCCTTCTGAATTCAAAATGAACGTGTCTCGGATCTCTAACCAATCATGGTCATCACTCGCAATCCAGAAAACTGGAACAACCGGGCGACCAAGCTTTTCTCGTTGCTCTCGAGCCAGTCGAATAGTGGTCATAGCTTTATATAAAGTATACAACGGGCCCGTCAAAATCCCAGCTTGCTGACCAGTAATGACGACCAGTGTTTCTTTTTGTCGCAGTTCTTCAATCATCTGGGAGGTTTGCTTACTCTCCCCTAAGTTCTTATGATACGCCTGTAAAGCGTCCGCCAAACTCTCCCTGGAATAATTCCGGGTATCTAAATAAGCCGCACGACGCTCAAAGCTTTCTTGCAGCTTGGGATTACCACTCGGAAAGAATAAAGCCACTTGTTCAAAACAAGTAGCCATAGTTTGCATTGGATTTCTCATTTCCTTCATACCTATCCCCCCGCTACCTTTTCAGACCACGAGGGTATTTTATCATCCACGACTAGAAACCGCAATTTTTCGACTCGAAACTGCTATCTTTCCAGGCTCACCTTTTAGGATTCGGCCAACAACAGCGGCGGCTGGTGTCTTATTCTCCTCTAACCGTTTAAGCAGTCGATCCACATGTTCTTCTGGCACTGCCATCAGTAATCCTCCCGAGGTAATTGCATCAAAGAGCACGATCCGTATTTCCTCAGAAACCTCCGCGGCGAAGTCAACTTTGCCTTCCAGATGACGTCGGTTAGCTTGTGTCCCCCCCGGAATAGCCTTTTGCTTGATACAATCCCAGACACTGTTCAAAACTGGCACAGCGTCAGCATAGACTTCCGCGCTACATCCGCTAGCCTGCAGCATTTCATGCAAATGACCCAAAAAGCCAAAGCCTGTCACATCTGTAACGGCATGAACTCCGACTTCAATCGCAGCTTCCGCCGCACCCTTGTTCAGGGTCGCCATCACCTGAATAACTTCTGTCTCCGATTCAGGTGAGACAATACCTCGTTTAATCCCGGTCGTTATAATCCCCACTCCAAGCGGTTTGGTAAAGATTAAGACATCCCCTGGCAGCGCTTTGGCGTTGGAAAGAATATGTTCTGGATGCACGACACCGGTGACTGACAGCCCATATTTGGGTTCCGCATCATCGATCGAGTGTCCTCCGACAAGAACAGCGCCCGCTTCCCGAATCTTCTCACTCCCGCCTTGCAGGATCTTGGCAAGAACATCCATTTTAAGCTTTCCTACAGGAAACGAAACCAGATTCATAGCCGTCAGAGGTTTAGCCCCCATAGCGTAAATATCACTTAAAGCGTTCGCCGCAGCAATCTGCCCAAACGCATAGGGATCATCCACCACAGGGGTGAAAAAGTCAACGCTTTGGACGATAGCCTGTTCATCGTTTAATCGGTAGACGCCAGCATCATCTGACGTTTCCATACCGACTATTAAATTCGCATCCTCTATATTTGGGGGCAAGTAGCGCAAAACTTGCGCCAGGTCCGCTGGACCTATCTTGCAGCCTCAACCAGCCTTAGTCGAAAACTGGGTCAACCGGACTTTATCTTCAATCGGATTGAGTTCCATTGCCAACACCTCCAACCTTTATCATTATAATTATCGTAACTTATAACATCACTCTTTAATTATATTGTTTTTATGTGCAAATGCAAGAGGAGGGACTTTTGTGACACCGCTCTCGGTCCTACGAAGCCGAGTAAACTAGCCGAGTAAGCTCTTGCATCTGGGGAGCGGGGAACCCGACCAATGCGACGTCCCTGTCGCATGGCCGGCAGTGCACGTCCTTGTGCACTGCCCCGTAACTTGGGTCGCTTACGCGGAGTTTACTATTCTGCTTTCGTAGAGACGTCGAGCTTGTGTCACAAAAGGCCCGGGTCTGGTACAAAGTGAACCTCGTCTTTTCACCCACAGAGCAGAACTTTGCGTTGCAGAAGAAAATCTTCTTGATCGAGTAGTCATCAAACTTGACTCAGAAGCGCTTTTAAGCGGCGGGGGTCCCTTCTCGCCATCCTTGGCTACAGGGACACTCGTCCATCCATGGACAGCGCTCTCATTCTGTTCTGCCGGCAATCAGACAGGGACGGCGCTTATGTCGGGAACCCCGCCCTCTCCAAACCAAGCTCTCGAGTCTTAGATTGATCTGCGAGTGCAAGCAAGAAAGCGTTGTAACGCAAAGTTCTCCTCAGGAATAAGCTTACAAAAACTGGGCTAAAAACTAAGACCCAAGCTCTCCGAGCCTAAGCACGATGTCCTCTTGATCCCCGCTCAGCAGTGTCCTCACATCAATAAGCACCCGATCCTTGTGAATCCGAGCTAAAATAGCGACCGGCCCCAAGCGTAAAAACGATTCTAACTCAATCACGCTTCCTTGGATTGGCCGAATAGCACAAACCCAGGTGGGGAGATCGACGGTAGGCCATGCTCCACCTCCCACCTGGGAGAGATCCTCTTTCAATTCAACGGAGATCGCAGGATTCGACTGAAGCGCCTCGACGAGCTCAGTGGCAGATGACTTCAAGCTATCTAAAGAGAGAGAGAGCATCCTCCATACAGGGATTTCCTCGACTCCACCATTTTTATACAAGCGCAGGGTTCCTTCGAGAGCAGCTAAGGTTAATTTATCCACCCTCAAAGCCCGCGTCAATTGATTGGCCCTTAGGCGCTTTATGTATTCCTGCTTGCCAACGATGATCCCGGCCTGAGGTCCACCCAGTAATTTGTCTCCACTAAACGAAACGAGGGAAAGACCTGCTTTGACAGTTTGTTGAATGGTTGGTTCGAGAGGGAAACCAAGATTTGTCCCATCAAAAAAACTTCCGCTCCCTAAGTCCTCCATGACTGGTAACCCTCTCATTTCCCCGAGTTCCACCAACTCAGCGCCTGAAACGGAATGGGTGAATCCTTCAACCCGGTAATTACTTGTATGAACTTTTAAGAGGACCGCTGTTTCCGGCCCGATCGCCGCTTCATAGTCTCTGAGCCAGGTTTTATTGGTGGTTCCCACCTCGACCAGTTTCGCTCCCCCAGCTTTCAACACTTCTGGAATTCGAAAGGATCCACCCACCTCTACAAGCTCTCCCCGCGAAACAAGAACCTCTTTCCCTTGCGCAAACGTATTCATCATTAACAACACCGCCGCGGCGTTATTATTGACAACCATCGCCGCTTCTGCCCCCGTCAAATGACAAAGCAACGCTTCAACATGGACATAGCGAGAGCCTCGCTCCCCCGTTTCAATACTCAACTCAAGATTGCTGTACCTTCCTGCCTGTTCTGCAACAAAGCTCGCCACTTCGGGTGCCAGCAACGCTCTGCCGCAATTCGTATGTAAGACAACTCCAGTTCCATTGATGACCCGTCGCAAACTAGTTTCAGGATGCATAAGTTCCTGTAGAAGCTGAGTTTTCAACCAAGACCAGAGAGAGTTTTCAAACTCTGCAAACGAATCTGTAAAATTTCCTTGAACATTTTCCCTAGCTTTTTGGAGAACCTGTCGAACTCCCTGGGTTAAACGAGCAAGCTCTCTTTCATTCGTCAAAAACGGACTGAATCTTTCGTCCTGCTCCAGCCGTGAAATCACTTCATGAACTGCTGGAAGGGTCCGTAAACGGCTTTTTCTCTCTTGATCCACGCCATCATCACTCCTTATTAGGGAAAATTTACCTCGACCCATTTCTCTTAAACTAGCCCGCACGCTTTTTAGGATTTCGACATCACAATTAGCATAAGATAAAGACAACCTATGTATGAGTTATTTCGAGGAGGTAGATTCATGTCCAGCATTATCTCAGTTCACCCAACAAAAGAACCGGTTCGCCTTGCTGTTATCATTCCCTTTGAAAGCCTCTCTCATAATAAAGCGCGGTTTCAGCCCTGTATTTTTTGTGGTAGAACCATGAGAATTCAAAAGTTTAAAGGCAAAACCGTTTGCATAGAATGTCTGCTTCAAATTCCAGATATCTTTTCCTGCAACTGATACTACCTTGGGCATGTTACAAGGAAAAAGTGAACCTAATTCTATAAACCAATGTTAGGATAGAGAAAAGGGAAGCTAACGCTTCCCTTTTCTCTATCCTAACCAGTTCCCATGACCAGTCACAGTTGCAGGAAGGAACAGTTGGTCGTCATGACCCTCGGTCCCTTCTCACCATCTTTGGTTACAGAGACACTTGGTCGTCCATGACCATAGGCTTTTTGAAAGAAGCATTTAGTGTTTGAACAGCTTTTACAGGAATGATCACCTTGCCATGTTCAGACAGAAAAACGCCAGTCGTGGCCACAATTTCCCCATATTCATCAAGAATTGCTTCTGCGAAGAGCCTCTTTTTGCCAGTTCCCATACGATTCAAGACAATATAATATTCTTCATCGAACAAAAAGAGTCGAGAACGCAGTTGATTAAATTCTGGCAAACGGCCAACTGCTGCTAAAACATCTTCGAAGTCGGTAAATACATACACTAATTCTGTCACACGGGCTTTAGTAGTCTTACGCGGTTTCTCCTTAGTCGCACCCTCAATTTGTTCGTCTTGTTTCATGATTGTAATGACAAACTCGTCATCCGGCGCCACCGTTGCCTGAATCCAGAAGGGTTGATCTAAATTAAATTCTACTTCTTCCCTGGCCTGCGCTATGAGTTCCCAAAACAATTGTTCCGTCTTCGCTGATCGCTGAAATAGATCAGCCATCGTAATATCCCTGTCAGTTAGTTCTGTCAAGGAGATAAAAATGCGGATGGTATGCTCGTTCACTTTTTGTACACGCATATCCCCACTCTCCTTTCCGTATTGCAGCTTATACACTACCCTATTCCCATTATAGCATATTAAGCCTTCACATTTTCTGTGAAATTTTAGGATACACACCATAATTCTTATTTTATCTTTTTCAAGGGTTGATCGTCTCTATTCGCCAAACGATGATGATAATTCCATTTTATTAGATAATTCTTATTAAAGCAAACTTCGCACAAGCTCACAGCGCACAACTTCCCTTCGTACAGGCAGATACATTAATTTCACTTCGTCTTTTAGATGAAGCTTTTCATAGACGTTCTGGTCGACGTAAAACTGATTAAGTTCTGAGCCTATACGGACGTTGAGTACATATAACTTCGATCCTGAATCATAGGTTTCCCCTGCAACTGACCCTTGGATATAACCCGGTTGAGACAACCAATCTGGTTGGGAAAAAAATAGCAATTTCGTGTAAATTCCTAATACCACAATCCAAAGAAAGGTTTTTCCTGCCAGCAGTAGAAAGCCCCAAGCATCATGCGCATATCGCCAGGTAGCTATATATTTCAAGACCAAACGTGAGAGAATCAGTGCCCATATTACGATCAGGCCTATCAAATTTGGCCAGGTCGTACTCCAAAGATAACCATAGTACTCTAACATTATTTGCCTCTTGTTCTATTAAGCTTTAACAATTTGTCCCTTGCTAGCACCCCATGGGCAAAGTTTAGGATGGCAACGACCCTCAGAGGTTGCATCACACATAATTCTTAAGTCAATTCGATTTTATATATTTTATTGATCAATGTCAATCATATTTATCTTTAGATTTTAGAACAAATGAGCGTTCCCTGGACACCATCTAAAGATGCCAGTACCTTGACGGTTACTGGCATCTTTAGATGTGACGCTTGTGAATACTAGGCTTCCCAAGCCTGATTACTTAACCCTTTCATGATCTTCTGCACATAACCTTGAGTTTCCTTATAGGGGGGTACCCCATGATATTTATCAACGGCACCTGGACCAGCATTATAAGCAGCTAAACTCAGCGGAACATTTCCCTCAAAACGATCCAGCAAATCTTTCAGGAAATGCGTTCCCCCATCCAAGTTTTGAGTAACGTCGTAGGCATTCTGCACCCCATAGGAAGCAGCCGTGCCTGGCATCAACTGCATTAAGCCCATGGCACCAGAATGAGACGTCGCCTGAGGATTAAAACCGGACTCTGCTTTGACCACCTGTTGGATCAGCGTTGGATCAACACCATATTTCTGGGCCATCGAATAAATAACATTCTCTAGAGAGCCAACATCATTTTCCGTCTTAACCTGGGGGACAGAGTTAGCGGTAGCTAACCCCTGCGTAGCACTTGTACCTGTACTTCCGCCAAGAGCCGCTTGAAATAAGGCAGCAAAAAGTTGCGCGGTCGAATCGCCTGTTTCACCCGTTCCAGACGACCCAGTCTGACCATTTTGTGGGGTCTTCCACGACGCATTCATCTGTTGAAGCTGAAATAGGAGAAACATCTGAGCGACATCCATGCCAATAAGCCTCCTTTGACTACTCTACATCAAGCGTAGCCCGTACTAATATCCTCTAGTAAACTAGGAAGTTAGTTGCCTTAGTCCCTGAACCTCACGACGCTCCATAATCTTTTCAGGAATGAGTTGTATGATAATCCGATCTGGAAGATTGACAATTCCACCGATAAACGAAGCGGTCACCAGTGGCGGGGGCGGGGCAATATTCTCCAAAATCCGCACCTCTTTCACTTGATCCACCGCAAACCCTACGTAGTCTCCATGAACCTCAGTGATTAAAGCAAACGTATTCTTCTGCTCCAGTGGAACAGAACTTTCGAGCCCAAACCGCACATGAAGATCAATCAAAGGGATTGCCTTATCCCGTAGATTAATCAGTCCGCGCACGTAATCAGGTGCTTGGGGAATAGTACGCACGTCACCTATGCTGGTAATCTCCCGAACCACTTCAATGGGCATCGCATACTCTTCTTGGTTCAAAGTGAAAATGACGACTTGAACGGCTATGGCGACCACATCCTCTACTAAATCTTCCCGACCTCATTAACTGCCTTACCTAACATCTCATCTTGGATCTGGATCACTCTTTGATTCGCTTCATAGGCTTTCATCACCGTCATCATTTGTACCATCTGACCTGAAAGGTCGACGTTCGAGGCCTCAACAGCTCCCTGAAGGACTTGAGCTGTCATCACAATTTGAACGGGTTGAGACGCACTATACAAGGATTCGCCTTCACGTTTTAAAGCATCTGTCGCTATGTCAACAACACGTAACCGATCCACACGTTGTCCATTATCCATAATAGTGCCGTCTGCCTTGACAAGAAATTCTGAGTTGAGGGGACCTATGGGGCCATTTTCGCCCTGCAGGGCATATCCATTTGAGGATTGGAGCATTCCCTGATCATCTCGCTGAAAATGCCCATTTCGAGTATAACGTTCCCCCTCGGGGGTCTGAACAACAAAGTATCCCGGTGAGGTTAACGCCAGATCCGTCTTGAGATCCGTTGTCTCTATGGCCCCCTGAACGTTAGACAGGGCAGCACGATCAACGCCAACCCCCGTCCCAAGCCAACCAATCTGTACGGGATCAGGAGACGAGTTTCCGCCCATCCGTTCAATCAACATGGCAGGGAAAGAAATGTTACTGGCAACCTGTTCTTTATAACCCGACGTCTTCAGATTCGCGACATTATCTCCAATAACCTCACTTTGAGTCTGAGCGGCCAACATAGCACTTGCTGATGTATATAGTCCTCGAATCACGTTGTACCCCACCTTTGTTAAATTATTCAGGGGTTCCTAATGGGACAATTTATAAATTGCCCTACTTAAGAACCATCCTAAGCAACCCTAATTGTGAAGAGATGGCACTCGTCAGAGAGTTGTAATAAAGGCCATTTTCAGCTACATTGGTCATTTCAGAATCAACATCTACATTATTACCATCACTACGCAAGGTTGTGGATTGATCCGTAACAATCCCAGATCCACTCCCTGGCCCTCCGACATTTGAAATTCCTAGAATATGTTTCTGATCTGTAAGCTTCATGGATAGAGGGCCACCCTTATCAGCTAAGACAGTGCCTAACACCGTTTGAAAATCGACATCCGAGCGCTTAAAACCCGGTGTTTCTATATTAGCGACGTTATTAGCTAGTACCTGTTGCCTCATACTCGAAGCCTCAAGTCCTTTCTGCAAAACATTTAAAACCTGTCCATTTAACCAACCAGACATGTGCTTTACCTCCTCATGGCATTGGCGATGCCCCACATCTTATCTCCGTCCGATACCAGCTTGGCATTGACCTGATAAGCTCGCTGGACCAACAACAGGTCTGTCATCGAAGCGGCCAAATTTACATTGGATTGTTCGAGAGACTGACCGCTAATCAACCCTAAAACCTGCGCACCCGCTGTTGTGCTACCCGGTTGACCAACCTGAGGTGCACCAGAATTAACGGTCGGCATAAAGAGGGTGTTTCCATTCCTTAGTAGTCCCTCAGGATTCTGAAATCCCACCAGTAGTATCTGGCCGAAAGTTGTCTTTTCTCCAGCGACAACTCCGGTTATTTCTCCGTTCGAAGTCACTGACAAGTCTGTCGCGTCGGAGGGAATCGTGATACTTGGTTGTACTGCATTTCCTTGCATATCAGTCATTCGCCCTGATGCATCCACTTGAAAGGCCCCTACACGGGTATACGCCATCGTTCCGTCCGGCATCTCTACCTGAAAAAATCCTGAGCCCTTAATGCCCAAATCCAAAGGACGATCAGAAGGGGTTAACGTACCTTGCTGGAAATTTGTACCGCTGGCGTTATAGATCACACCAGCTCCAACACTCAGGGTTGCAACGCCTGTAGCCCCATCGGTTTTTGTATTCCCTGAACGCACCTCTGTGGACAAAGCCTCCGCAAACTGCATCTGATTCGCTTTAAATCCTGTGGTATTTACATTTGAAATGTTATTAGCTATGGTATCTATGGCTACCTGCTGCGCACGGATCCCCGAGGCAGCAGTCCCTACTAAGCGCATGAGGCAATCCTCCGTCTTCTCAGAATGAGCTTTATCCGATGGCTAAATTTCAGATGATCTGAAATAAGTTGCCTTTATTAATTACGCTTTAGGTCAATCAATTCTTGCAACAGGGAATCCGAAACTGTAATCACCCTCGAGTTGGCTTGGAAGCCACGCTGAGCCACGATCATATCTGTGAATTCCGTAGAAAGGTCAACGTTAGACATTTCGACAGCGCCAGGTACGACTGAACCATGGCCAGTTGAGCCAGCTGCTCCGGAATTAGCGATCCCTGAGTTCGATGTCTCCCGATAAAAATTACTTCCGACATTATCTAGTCCAGCATCATTTGCAAAAGTTGCAATAGCAATTTGTCCTATCTGAGCATTTTGTGACACAGCAGCTGTACCAGTCGTTGCATTAGCAGGCGTAATATACACGCCAGTAATCACCCCTTTTTGGTCGATGCTATAGCTATCTAAGGCGGCACCGGTTGCTGTTGCTGGTGTACCTGGAAGATAAAGTTGTGAGCCGATCACTATTTGAATCGGTACAAGTGCTGGTTGTATTGGTGGAAGCGGTGGGATTGGTGACACATCTGTGGTAATAGTTGCTGGATTCGTAACACCCGCTGCGGTATACATAGCCCCTTGAACTTTTGCGCCAGTACCCGGATCTATGAGATTTCCCGCGCTATCTAAACCAAACGTCCCTGCTCGACTATACACTGTTCCATTGTTATCCAAGACGAAAAATCCAGGGCCCTGAATTAACATATCCGTTGCATTCCCAGTGGATTGCGAGCTACCTTTGGTCATCACTTGATCGATAGAACCCAGCATAGCACCCATACCGACTTGCATGGAGTTTGTTCCGCCAAGACTTGCAGTAGGGGATGATGCCCCTTTCAGCGTTTGGCTCAAGGTAGTGGCAAACGACACCCTGCTACGTTTAAAACCCGTGGTGTTAACGTTAGCAATGTTATTTCCGATAACATCCATTTTCACTTGGTGATTTTTTAACCCAGAGATTGCCGAATATAGCGAACGCATCATAGTGCTTATTCCTCCTCATATATACCATCTAAAGTCAATTTTTTATGTTTACAACGTCGCTGCTGCTGTATCAGTAGCAATAGGTTGCCGTTCCTGAACCGATGTAATAAGACCCATTTCCAAATCTGCAAGAGTCCCGTCTGCCTTGCGAATCTGCAACTTGGGATCGCCATCTAACCATTTCGCGGCCTCAACCGTACCTTCCATTGGAGTCACGCCATCCGTATCGACCCCGCTGACCCATTTCCCAATCATAGCTGCGCCTTGTGTGAGGGACGATTGTTGGGAGAAGTTGGTCATACTTTCGCTCAAGGTATTCATCGCAGTCGCGATATTAGTCATTTGCTCTAAGGAGCTGAACTGAGCTAATTGAGCGATGGATTGTGTGCTATCCGTTGGATTCATGGGATCCTGATTTTGCATCTGCGCAACGAGTATCTTGAGGAAATCGTCTTTTCCTAGCGCATCATTGGCCGAGGTTGCCTTACTTCCACTAGTGACATTGTTCGTCTGAGGTACGTAACTTTGACCATTGATTGATGTGTAACTCATATTTCCTCCTATGCTGTGACATTAATACGGTTCAGCTCATCCCGCCCAAGTGAGTGAGGAATATTAGCGGGAATTAGATCCTCGTCCTCATTAAAATGTGTGTTTTGGTTGAACGGCCTCTGAGATTTCCTTTGAGATTCATCGCCTTGAGGATTATGTTGCCGTTCTCCACCTTGCCCCATTTGTAACATACCACAGTTCACACCTTGGTCTGTAAGATTTTGGCGCAACTCTGAAAGTTGTTTCTGCAAAAGCTGACCGGTCGCTGGGTCAGATGCTTGCACTTGTAGATGGAGGAGCCCATTTTCCCAACGCATCCCAATTTGAATTTTCCCCAAGTCTGCAGGGTGTAGCTTAATTTCTAACTCCTTCAGCTCTTGGTGGCGGTTCGTGGCTTGCAGGCGAATTGCAGCGGAGATCTGTTCCCATACTGGAACCACGACGGTTTTCCCGTCTGCGATGTTTACTGCTCCAAGGTTACTTGCAGCCCCAATCCCTACGTTTGAGTATTCTTTTTTTATATCTTTGATTCCAGAGGCTTCGGTGGGTTTTCGATCACCCTGAGCTTCATCACTGGAATTTCTCTGTAAAATATTAGAAGATGTTGTCACGTCTAGTTTTTGCTGATTTTGTTGAACAGCGACAACTGGCGCTGTATCTTTTGCTGGTGTGCCTATATTAGTTCCAGTCATCGATTTAGGTCCAGATTCGGAACTTCCTTTAGACTCAGGAGCTAGGCTAACGACCTTAACTTCTATCAGCTCGTTCATTACCTGAGGAGCTTTTAACATTTCTATTAGTGCGACTACTTTCGCTGTTAACTCAGGACTACCTGTACCAAGGACTTTGTTTAAAGCGTCAAGTAACGGTTGAATTCCCTTTGGGCCAATCGAAGCCTGAATCAAGGATTCGGGACTTCCTTTAGCCTCAGAAGCAACGCTACCACGATTGACTTCAATTAGTTCACTCATGACCTGAGGTATTTTTAGCGTTTCTAGTAGCGAGGCAACTTTCGCTGTGAACTCAGGATTACCTGTACCAAGGCCTTTGTTTAAAGCGTCCAACAACGGTTGAATTCCCTTTGGGCCAATTGGCTTCGTCATTTCCTGACCAAAATCCTTTGTCTTAACGATGTCTGAACCTGCTAGATTTACTTTTGGAGAAACCTCTGTAATCTCTCCAGAGAGTGCCACTAAAAGATTGGCTATGACCTGTCTATATTTATCCAACTCCGTCATTCCGGGGTTTCCCCCCTGAGGTCTAGGCGTCGTCATCCCTGACTGCGCAGAAACCTCGTCTGAGATCAGAGAAACCAGATTCAACAAAGCACCTTTAGCAATTGCTAAACCCCCAGTTCCCTGGCTCACATCGTTTCCGGAATTGGCCTCCTTGCCTGCCGGAAGACTACTCTGCAGCATAGGCTGAATGAGATTGATCAAAGCATAATTACCGTACCCTGGCATACTTCCCTGCTCGTTTAGATTCTGTACGTTTGGCACAGGATTACCAGTACTCTGCTCATCGTCTGATTCTTGCCCTACCTTAGAGTTCTGCCCTTTCACATCTACGTTTGAATTCGCGAAGCCCTTCATCATCGCTGCAAAAACTGCCGCCATGTTTTCAGGGCTGTCTGAAACGTCTTTTCCCTTTGATTTAGAAGCTTTTTCTACGTTACTCCCAACCTTAAGGATCTCCGAAAGGACATGAATACCTGCCATTGCCATCACCTCCATAGACTTCTATAAGTTATATCGGCAAAAGATGAATAAAGCATTAGGACAATTATTCTTTTTTTACAATAAGTTCTTTTTTTGTCGACTCAGTCTTCCTCTTAAGCGCAAGACGGCTTGGGTATGGAGTTGCGAGATTCGAGATTCGGAAAGTTTTAGAACCGCTGCAATTTCCTTTAAGGTGAGCTCTTCTTGATAGTAAAGCGCCACCACTAACTTTTCTTTATCAGGTAGTTTTTCTACGGCCACAGCGAGGACCTGTTTTCTTTCTTGTTTTTCTACAGCTTGATAAGCTTCTTGAGCCTCAGTATCTACCAGTAAATTAAGAGGGGTACCATTACTGTCCCCTTCGCCATCGACCGTAGTCTCATCGAACGAGGTCAAAGTTAAGACCTGTGCCTGAGCTAAAACCGCTTCTATCTCCCGCACTTCCACTTTCAGCAACTCTGCAACTTCTTGAACCGTAGCCGCACGACCCAGTCGATATTCCAATAAGGCAAAACCGTCCTGAACGTGCTTTACTTTCTGTCTAGCTGAGTGAGGAACCCAGTCCATGGTTCGGAGTCCATCAATCATCGCTCCGCGAATACGGATTGAAGCATACGTTTCAAATTTAAACCCCCGGGCAGCCTCGAACCGATCCAAGGCATCGAGTAACCCAAAAACGCCATAGCCAATGATATCATCCTCGTCCACATGGGCTGGAAGGGACATCGCCAGACGACCTGCTATGCGCTTTACCAAAGGCAAGTATTGTTCGATCTGTTCTTGTTTCCACGGTCCGCGAGACACTGCTTCATACGCTTTAGGTATCATGATCCATCCCCCCTCCGCATTCAAATTTCATAACTTTCAACCATATCGTCTTATTTATGTTCATCGTTCCAGCCCATTCGACGTCCGATCTCAGCTTGTTGTGCACTACCCGGTAGACCTTTGCTAAGATTCGGGTCAACTTGTCCAGCAAAATTCGACGGTTTAAACTCAGGTTCAGACTTAGGTTTAATCTCGAGTTGAGCTCCCTCGTCTCCAACAGAGAAGTCAATGACGCCTCCGCGACCCATATCCGTCGCGCCCACCTCCGCGCTAGACTTTAAATAATCCCTATTTTTTTCGGAGGCCGTGTTTTTAAACAGGCTAAGAATGCCCGCCATCAGAGAATACATGATTCCAAAAGAAATCCCACCCCGTATGATTAGGTCTAATGTCGTCACGTCATTAAGCCAACTAAGGCCGACAACTATCAGGGTAGTGGTCAGTGTGATGCGCTTAGCCCAGATCTGGTAAACCTCGCTATTTTGGGTCTCCATCAAATCACCTTTTCGCCATGGTTTATTGTACGAATGCGCAACTCTCCAGTCCCTACATCAAAATAAATCGTGCGCCCGAAACTTCCCCCCACATCCTCAACGAGTAAAGGGATCCCATGTTTTCTCAGTTCTTCTTTCACCGCTTCTGCATTGCGTTCCCCTATTTTAAGAACTGGCGGTTTTCCAGGAAAAGAAAACATTTGTGCGCCACCTGCTATTTTAGCTTTGAGACGGCTTCTAATAGCACCCATCCCTAAGATTTCTTTCAGCAATAATTCCAGCGCGGTGTCTGCATATTTCGCTGGATTTCCCCCAAGGCTTTTAGAAGCGGTTGGAAGCATAATGTGAGACATCCCCCCCACCTTCAGAAATGGGTCACGGATACAAATTCCTATACAAGACCCTAATCCAGCGGTGAGCAGAATCTCTGGAGCTCTAGCTGTTTTATAATCTGCCATGCCAACACTGATGACCACACTCATAACCCCATGGCTCCCAACAATTTCTCCAGGGAACCCTCATCCGGTAAAAAAATGAATTGCCCTTCGATTTTAGGAATTCCAGTGAGTTGCGTATCAATAAACAGTACCAGGTCGTCCAGCATACCCTCTTCTAAGAAAATGGCGTCTAAACTCGCGCCAATCATATCCACAGCCAGCGCTGGTACGGAAGGTTGAAGGGCAATACCCGAAAACTGTGTCAAGGCAATCAGGAAGGAGCTTACCAAAATATTCCCAACTTCTTTCAGAGCCGATTGTGCCATCTCATCGCTATAGATATCCATTGGCTTATCCGTCCCAAACAAAGCTTGTACCACAATTTGTGCACTTTCAACTGGAAAGAAAAAAACAGCTTTTCCCGGGGCCTCTCCTTCAACCTTCACATAAATAGTCGCCTGAGGCGTATCGAGTTGACCAATAATCTCAGCAATCTTCTCAAAAGGAATCGCCCAAACTTTTGGAACCGACATATCAATGCGCCGCTGTAAAAGGGTTGACAAGGCTGTAGCGGCATGTCCCGACCCAATGTTTCCAATTTCTCGTAAGGCGTCAAGTTGGAACTGAGTAATCTCCATTTGTTATAACAGTCCTTTCTTACGCATAGTCCTCTGAATATCAAAAACGCACCGAATAATTTGATCTCGCTCGCGTTCAGAGATGTCATGGAATTCTACTGAAACCCTGTAGCGTTCACTATCTTCTATTTTTACAGCCCGGCAAACACGAACCGGCGTCTGTAGATCTCCTTTAGGCAAAGCTAATTGGACATAAAGTAACGCGTTGCTTTCTAAATGATTCTTTGTTAGAAAACGCATCCCTCCACCACTCAAGTCAAGCAGCGTTCCATGTTGAGTATCGCTTAGACCTTCCTTGGTCACCGATCGAAACGATAGGGGGTATAACGCAGCGACCCGCACATAGTTACGGCGTTGAACTTTGCATATTGAATCTGAGTCTGGAATCTCTAAAACGAGCATTGGGATCGGAACAGCAATCCTTTGCATAATTTTCCCTTCAAACGAGTAGGCCGCCGCTTCGTCCCAAAATGTCAGGGTTACCTCCGTCCCCTCGCGCAAAGGGACTACCTCGCGATGTTGAAAGGGCGCACCCACCACAAGAAGTCTTTCTCCCACCTCTTCTATACGCGTCCGATATTTCCCTTTATACTCCCCATCCGACACGTCAAGTTCAACCGCAAGACCCATTACAAGCTTTTTCTTTATCATCAAATTTCCACCCCCGTAGGACGAATTCCAAGTTCTTTTATGTAATACGTTTGGATACCTCATAACTATATGCGACGCTTAATCATTCTAAAACGACCTTAGCAATTTACTTAGAAAGCCCCGGACTCCACCGGCTTGGCGTGGTGGGCGCTGATAAATTCCAGACACTGTACCGGCAATCCACTGAATGCATTTATACGCCGGACTTTCAGGGAAACTAATTCCCAAGGGCTCCAGTTGCATGACTGAACGCCCTACGAGCGGATCATCGTAAACCCACCCCATCAGCTTTATCGAACCATCCAGAAATTTATGGACAGCCGTTTCTAACCGTTTAAACGTAGCCTGAGCGTCAGTTTCATTACGCACCCGGTTAATGACCACATGGATTGGGACCTCGCCTGCTTCTTTCTTCAAAGTTTTAAGCAAACCATAGGCATCCGTCAACGCTGTCGGTTCGGGCGTCGTCACCATGATGATATCGTCTGCAGCCTTTAAGAAATTAAGCACTGTATGCCCGAGACCCGCCCCTGTATCAATAATTAACAGATCTGCCATCTTTTCTAAGCGTCCGAGATTGGCTATGACATTCGTAAGCTTATCCCTCTCTAAGTTGGCTAGTGCTTGAACCCCAGACCCACCTGGTATGATTCCAATTCCCCGTGGTCCCGTCAGCATAATCTGTTCAATGGTCTTTTCTCCAGATAATAAATGCTCAATCGTATACCGAGCTGAGAGCCCAAAAGCAATATCCACGTTCGCAAGCCCTAAATCTCCATCCAGGATAATAATGCGTCGTCCATATTCGGACAAAGCCAGAGCTAAGTTTACCGTGAAAGTAGTTTTACCCACGCCCCCTTTGCCACTCGTCACGGCTATAACTCTCATTCCGGTATTATTTTCCCCCTTAGAAGCCATCTCTCTCAATACGCTCGCCTGATCATGCATGGGGCATCTCCTCTCCTAAGATATGGTGTGCCATACGATAAGGCGTCGCTGCCTCAATGTCATCAGGGACATTTTGACCGTTCGTCAGATAGGCTGTAGGGAGCGTTGTCTCACTCAAGAGATTTAAAATAGATCCCGCACTGCCTGTCTCGTCTAACTTTGTGAAGATGAGATGGGTTGTTAAACCTTCAAAACGTTTGTAGATCTTGAGCTGATCTGCAAATTGTGTTGTCGCGCTCATGACCAGCATGGTGAAATCTGGTTGTGCCTTCTCCAAGAAGGCACGAAGTTCCGTCATATGTAGCTCATGGTGAGGGCTTCGACCCGCCGTATCAATAAAAATAAGTTCCTTATCTGCATGAAGATCGAGTGACTCTCTCAGGCCCGTTGGTGTCATAACGACTTCAACAGGTACTCCGATGATCTCTCCAAACGTTCTAAGTTGTTCTACAGCAGCGACACGATACGTATCTGCCGTAATTAGGGCAACTTTACGTCGATCAACGATACTAAATCCTGCCGCAAGTTTACCAATCGTCGTCGTTTTCCCCACTCCAGTTGCGCCTATTAAGGCCACAATCCTCGGCTTGTTGATGCCTGGTTGAATGAGTCCTATCTGGCCGCATAGTTGGCGAACATTGGCTTCAATTCGAGCGTATACCAGGGTATCGTCGGCCCATTCCTCTGGCAACAAAGTTTGTTGAACTTGTGTTATTAAGAGTCTAACTAGGTTTTCGCTGATCCCTCTGCCCTTTAAATGTTCGGCCCACCTTTGGAGTAGAGATGGCCAAGCACTTTTTTCCTCTCCGAGGCCTTCTACATGTTTATTCATTTTTTCCAGCATCCGTCGCATAGATATAATCTCTGCTTGAAGGTCTCCAGTTTGTTCTTTAGCATCCGTCACTAGGCTCACTTCAGGCACTTTCTGTGCTGTCACTGGTTTTTCTTCGATGGCCGCAGTAATTTCTACCCGCATCTTGCCAAATAGCCCCAGGAACCCGCCCTCACGAAACTCACGTGTCTGGAGAATGACCGCTTCTGAACCCAATTCTCGCTTCACTATACCCATAGTGTGTGCCACATTATCGCCTACAAATCGCCTAACTCGCAATATCCATCCCCACCATTCCTACAGCTTGTACTTGTACCCCTTGAACCAATTCATTATATGAGAGCACCAATAATTGAGGAAGTTGACGCTCAGTCACTCGTTTTAAGTTGATTCTCACCAGCGGCGCGCAGACTATCACGGGCGTAATCCCTTTAAGCATCACCTTCTCCACCTCTCGGGTGAGATTCTGAACGAGCACCTGTAGCACCTTCGGATCAAGGGCTAAATAGGTGCCATAATCAGACGGATGAATGCTATCGAGGATTTTCTGTTCAATCTGCGGATCCAGTGTGATGACAGGTAACGTTTTATCCTTGCCGACGAGCGGCTGTAAGATTTGGCGAGCTAAAGCCTGCCGCACATGTTCCGTTAAGCGGTCGAGATCTTTTGTAGCCTGAGCCTGATCGGCAAGGGTTTCCAGAATAGACACCATATCCCGAATCGAGACCCTTTCTCGCAATAAGTTCGCTAGTACCTTCTGTACCTGACCTAGGCTCAGCAGTTCTGGTATTAACTCATCCACCACAGCTGGAGCTTGTTCCTTCGCATGATCAATGAGAATTTTAACATCTTGACGGTTAAGGATTTCCCAGGCCTGAGTTTTAATCACCTCCGTGATGTGGGTCGCTAGGACGGTGGGAGCATCCACGACCATCCATCCATTCAGCTCCGCTTGTTCCCTATACATCGCATTAATCCACTTGGCATCGAGCCCGAAAGCGGGTTCTTTAGTGGGTGTACCAGGAATGCTATCATCGTCAGCGCCACTGCTCATGGCCATATAATGGTCAGCCAGAATTTCCCCTGTGGCAATTTCTGCGCCTCTTATTTTAATAACATATTGATTGGGTTGTAAATTCATATTATCACGAACCCTGATTACGGGTACAATAAATCCTAATTCGCTGGCAATTTGGCGACGAATCAGCACAATCCGGTCTAGCAGATCTCCCCCTTGTTGAACATCGACTAAAGCGATCAAAGCATACCCCAGTTCAAGTTCCATATGGTCAACATTTAATAAGTTTAGGACATTTTCGGGTTTCTTACTATCTTCTATTTCTGAATCCCGAGCCGCAGCTGATTCCTCAACGACCGACACCTTGGAGCTCTTCTGGAGCATCACACCTGCGCCGATTAAAGCAAAAGCCACAATTAACATCGGGAATTTCGGCAAGCCAAGAAAGGCTAGTGCGATGAGAACACCAGCGGTGATGAACAACGCCTTCGGATTTCGGAACAGTTGTTTCGCTAAATCATTCCCTAAGTTGTTTTCTGAAGCTGCCCGAGTGACCACTAGGCCCGTTGCCGTTGAGATCAGGAGTGCAGGGATCTGGGATACGAGGCCCTCACCGATGGTCAGCAAGGTGTATTTATGAAGTGCTTCAATTAAAGGCAACCCCTCTATTGAAACGCCCATAATGAAACCTCCAATAATATTAATAAATAAGATGATAATAGCGGCGATGGCATCCCCTTTAACAAACTTGGTAGAACCATCCATCGCACCATAGAAATCTGCTTCCGATTGAATCGCTTTACGCCGATCTCGGGCCTGTATATCGGTGATCATCCCTGCATTGAGGTCAGCATCAATAGACATTTGCTTTCCCGGCATAGCATCCAAGGTAAACCGTGCAGCTACTTCTGAAACGCGCTCTGCTCCTTTGGTAATGACAATAAATTGAACCAGCACTAAGATGATAAATATGATAAAACCTACGACTGCATTTCCCCGAATAACGAATTCTCCAAATTGCTGAATGACTTGCCCTGCATGACCGTCCAGGAGAATCAGACGGGTAGCGGAAATATTCAAAGACAAACGGAACAACGTCAAAGTCAGCAAGAGGGAAGGCAACGCCGAGAATTCCAGAGGGTCCTTAGCAAAAACAGCGAGCATCATAGTTAACACCGAAGCTGTAATATTTATAGTAATCAAGATGTCTAGAAATCCCGCCGGCAACGGAACAACCATCATGACCACGATACCGACCATTCCAATGGCGGCTAAAACGTCTGTATTGCTCAGTAGGCGATTCTTAAATGATGTGGCCATGAGTTCCTCCTTTCAAGTTTGCCTAATTACGGGACGAGCAGCGGGAGTAAGTTTCTTAGCCCGTTCGCACCCGTTCCAGCGCTATTCGCTTGTCGCTAAGGCTAAAACACAGAACCTCTGGGCTTCACAGAATGTGCGCGTCGCTCCTTGCCATCCTTGGCACCGCGACATCAGTCCATCCATGGACAAGTCAACTGCGTTTCTTTACGCCTTATCGACTGCGCTCATTGACGCGCTTCCTCTATCCGTGCTCTCTCAGCTAAGAAACTTCCTCTAGCTTGGGTCGACGACGGTTAGTCAATACTTGAGGCGTCGTCTGGGGTTAGTTACGTGCAAGTTGAATGCTAGTTGGAGGGCCCGCGAGGCACGTCCTCAACCTTGTGTCCGTCGTGCCAAACTAGGGCTTTAAGCCTTGATGCATGAGGACAGGGTTCCCGGCCAATGCGACGTCCTTGTCGCAAGGCCGGTGAGAAACTCCTGTTTCTCACCCTTATGATGAAAGAGGCTTAAAGCCGAGTTTGGCTACGACGACCGCAAAGGCATCGGAGCGTGCAATCACGGGCCTCCCCTCAAGTATGCTGTCGGGGGCATTCGCGTCGAGTGCAACTAGGAACTATTCTAGCCTGCATTCCGGCTGGGGTCCCAGCGGGTTAGCACCCTTGAAGGTTGTCTCGGTTTATTCACGTGCAGGTTGGGACGTTGGGGACTAGGAGCTCTTGACGCGTCGTGCGGCCTTAGTCGCGTGCAAACGTGGGCATTGCTCAACATAGGTGCAGTGAAGACGGTTCTCGCCTTGCGTTCGCCCCTCGTTCCGAGCCCTGGCTTGAGTGACATTAGCACGACCTCTCTACGTAAGCAGCTAGCAAGCTCCGTGTAAGAGACCCAGACACGGGGCAGTGAACGTGATCTGAACTGCCGCCACCTAGCCAAGGATGACGAGTCTGGCGGGCACCCCGCTAACCCTTTAGTATTATGCAGCAGGAACAAATTATCTTGCATACTGCCTTTCCCTAGACCCCGGTTCCGAGCGCCCGGGACTTGCGTGACATTAGCACGACCTCTCTACGTAAGCAGCTAGCAAACTCCGTGTAAGAGACCCAGACACGGGGCAGTGAACGTGATGTGAGCTGCCGCCACCGAGCCAAGGTCCCCTCCCGCCATCCTTGGCTCCGGTGACACTCGGACGTCCTTGTCCAGCGGATGGCCTGATTAGTCTGGCGGGAACCCCGCTCCCCAAAGACAACAGCTTACAGAGCATATCACTACTCAGAATTAGAGCGTTGGCCAAGGATGGCCGAGTGTCCCTGTAGCCAAGGATGGCGTGAAGGGACCGTCGTAGGAGGGAGAGCGTTGTCACACAAGTCCCCTGCCTCACCGAGTCCCAGCCGAAGTCCTTTTCTTCAACCGATAAACCATAGCCAAAACCTCAGCCACCGCCTTATAAAGATCCGCTGGAATTCCTTGCCCGATCTCAACCTGGGCGTAGAGGGCTCGTGCCAGCGGCTTATTTTCCATGATCACTAGGTCATATTCCCTCGCCAATTCGCGCATGCGTAGAGCTACCTGATCTTGTCCTTTGGCGACTACGTAGGGCGTTTGCTGTTCCTTTAGGTCATACCTAAGGGCAACGGCGAAATGAGTTGGATTCGTCACCACAACATCCGCTTGTTTCATATCCTGCATCATCCGGCTCATGGCCATGGCTCGTTGTCTTTTCTTAATCTCACTTTTAAGTTCTGGATTTCCTTCTGATTGTTTATGTTCTTGTTTTAGCTCTTCATAAGACATCCGCAACTCTTTTTCATGATTCCAGCGTTGATAAAGATAATCTAAAGCAGCGAGCCCCAGAAAGGAAAGTGAGATGTTCCAAGCGAGTTCCATCAGGGCCGCACCTAAATAAATGGCACTTTGCCTAACATCCAGTTGCTGCATAGCAGGATAGATCTGAATTCGATCCCGGACACTGGCATACAAGAAATATCCGATTAGAACGACTTTGGTGAGAGATTTCGCTAATTCTACCCATGCCTTAACCCCAAACATCCGTTTAGCGCCACTGATCAGACTAATGCGAGAAAGTTGAGGTTTCATGGACTCACCCGTGAAGAGGATCCCAACTTGGATGTAGTTCGAGAGTAAGGCGACCATGAACCCTGTGAGGAAAATAGGCCACATGATTTGTATCCCCAACCAAAGCATGTTTACCAGGAGACTTGACACCGAACGTTGGGTCCACTCTGAGGAAAGGCCTAAGACGTATGGGAAAAGTTTTTCCATATGCTGTAACATGCTTGGTAACCAGTATTTGAGGACGGCTACGAGGCCTAAGAGCATAAATGCTGAGATTGCTTCCTGGCTTTTAAATACCTGGCCCTTTTTGCGCGCATCCTCTTTGCGCTTGGGCGTGGCTGGGTATTTTTTTTCGCTCACTGCTTCCACCCCTGATAAAGTTCTAAGACCCAAGCCATGTTCAAATCAAAGAGGTACGATATGGCTTCTCCAAAAAAGGGAATCGAGAGGTACAAAATAGTAAGTCCAAAAATAATCTTAACGGGGAAAACAATGGAGAAGATATTAATTTGGGGGACTGTCCTAGACAAAAGCCCTACACCTACGTCCGAAACGAGCAGCGCCCCAAAAACAGGCATGGCTATTTGAATTGCTAAAACAAACACGTTACCCACCAGTTGAGCGTAATAAGTATAGTTGGCGGGCATGTTCGACGGATTAATGGGAATATAGGCATAACTCTTGACCATGGCGGCGATTAGAAAGTGATGAGCATTGGTTGCTAGTAAAATCATCGTAGACAAAACCATCTGAAAATTTCCCATCATAGGCGTTTGCACACCATAGACTGGGTCAATCGCCGCTCCCATTGTAAAACCCATCTGGAAATCGATCAGTTGCCCTGCGCCTTGTAAAACAGCCGTCATCGTATAGATCACAAATCCAATGACTAATCCGACCATAACTTCCTTCAGCACCACCGCAATATAGGGCAATAATTCAATGGGAATAGGTGGCCTACCTGCAGAAATCAAAGGATAGACAATCACTGACAGACTCGCAGCTAACCCGAGCCTTACGTAAGCCGGCACTCCCCTAGCACCAAAGACTGGCGCTAACATAATCATGCCTGCCCAACGGGATAAAATCAGGAGGAATAAAGAGAGGTTCCACTGGAGCAGGTCTGCAAGGCTCAAATTTCTCCCCCCTTGTAAGATAGAGCTAGGGTTGATGGTTCAAACCCAACTCGAACGTTCTTTGATAACTTACATCATATTGTTCAGGTGAATTAGTTGACACGTTAGACCTCTATCACTAAACATCGTGCTATGATCATTCTTGTCA
>DASRMG010000103.1:0-8918 GCA_035648035.1 Desulfosporosinus sp.
ATCTTAGGGGGGATTGTATAGAATGTTCTCATAGAAAAAGTGTCTCTTAGAAAAAGTGTCTCTGAAGGGTTGGTATGATGTCATGAATGTTAGCATTAACAGCGTTTCCTAACTGATTCTGTCGTGCGTATAGGCAGAAAAAGGGATTTATGGCATCAGATATCTGATACATCGCCAGGTAAAAGAGTGTCCCTACCGTGAGAATAGTGTGATGATATTGCCCAATATTAAGATAATTAAGATAAATAGGAGATATGTTTATGAAGGATATTAATACAATTGTTTACTATGGACCTGGCAAACTTGTGGGAGAAAAGCGCCCCATGCCTTTGGCAAGAAAAGGGGAGATATGCATAAGAGTAGAGGCCGTTTCCATATGTGGCTCAGACATTGGCGCGTATAAGAATGCTTCTGACCGTTTTGAACCACCTTTGATATTGGGACATGAGTTTTCGGGGGTAATTCATCAGATCGGCGAGGACGTTACGCGTCTCAAGGTGGGACAGCGTGTAACGGTTAACCCTATGATTTATTGTCGAAACTGTTTCTACTGTGAGCGAGGTTTGATTAATTCCTGTAATAACCGCCGAGGCGTGGGAACAACGATTATGCTGGGGCGCTGTAACGGCGCTTTTGCCGAATACATAGTTTTACCAGAATTTGCAGCATATGAGCTTCCAGCAAGCATTAGCTTTGTACAAGGCGCCCTGCTGGAGCCGCTATCAGTTGCATTCTCAGCAGCACAAAAAGGCGGTTTCACGCCGGGCGAGACAGATGTAGTAATAGGGGTAGGCCCGATTGGATTGCTGATTGTGCAGGCGTTACGCGCTCTGGGCGCCGGCAAAATTATTGCAGTTGACATGGTGCAAAAACGTTTGGATACGGCGATAGCCTGCGGGGCAGATATGGGGGTGAAGTTTGAAGAGCGATTTGAACAGATTCGAGAAGCAACCAATGGAATTGGGGCAGATAAAATTATTATTTCTACTGGTAACGCGGCTTTGCCGGATGGCATAAACATGGTTCGCAACGCCGGCAGCATCGTTCTTCTAGGTCTTTCGAAACAGGACATATCTGTAGACTTCGTACAGGTAGTCAGTCGCGGCATTTCTATTTATGGAAGCTTTATGTTTACTAGAGAGATTCATAGCCAGGCAATTCAGATGATGGCCGAGGGCAAAATTGACATCGCCCCCATTGTCACCTCCATACGGCCATTGTCTGAAGCTGCACAAGCTTTTAAGGATATAACAACGCCAGGTACGGAAGAAATTAAAATTGTACTAAAACCGTAAAAGCGAATTTCTTAAAAAATTGTTGTAACCCAATTTTATTCCAAGTAAAACAAAAAGTATTAATTTTTGCAATCCTCATTTTTAGGCATCAATCAATACTGGTTTTAATTATACAAAATACTTTGAGAAAATAAGCATTAGAAAAAATCCATATCAAGAAGGGACTTTTAAAATGAAAAAAGTTTGCGTTGGTCTGGTGGGTAGCGGCTATGCAGCATTTTTACATGGGAACGGGTACAAAAAAGTCAGCGGTATACTCATTAGTTATACGTTGTTTTTTTGTAATTTCATTAACAATAGAATCGTATCTACCCGAATACGTAATTTTAGTAAAGGTGTCCATCTCTTCAAGTGCTTCCCTAACCGTATAGTTCTCCAATTCTTTTTTTAAAGCTTAACAGGCATTTGTGTTTTTGCGGATTCGAGAATTGCTTGTGATATTTTCAAAGTACCAAGCGCATATTCTCCCGAAACCGTTGATTCCGTATTGTTCTCTATACATTCAATAAAGTGCTTATTTGCATTATAATAAGAAGGGCATTTTAGCAAATCATATGCATCATTTAAAACGAAGACTTCCTCGCACTTCATATCCTTAGTTTTAATCCTAAGCCTTGTATAGTCAAAGATATCATCTCCTTCAAGAATAACAGTACCATTTGTGCCGATAACTCCTCTAGAACTACCCTTCAGGTAAGAAGACCAACTGGAGTGAATTAGACCCATAGCACCACTCTTTAAATTAAATGAAACATGGACATTATTATCAAACTCAGGAAGCCCAGTGATTGTTCCTCTGATATCTGCTTTAACATCAGCCATAGGACCAGCTAACTGAAGTATCATATCAATATCATGAGACAAGGATTCAATAGTCATACCACATGCCATCCCAGGTACTCTTCTCCACGTGTCGTTCTTTGAACCTGCATTTCCACCTAGCATACCTTTCCTATATACAAAAACGTCGACAATATCACCAATTTTACCTGATTTTACAATATCGAGTAACTGCTGGAACCCATCGCGAAAACGATGGTTATAATCCACCATCACTTTAACATTATATTTTTTTGCCATTTCAACCATGGTTTCTGCATCTTCAATAGAGATAGCAATGGGCTTTTCAGTTACAACATGACATCCAGCAGACATAGCTATTTCTGCATATTCAAGTCTTTTTGATGGAGGAGTACAAAGATGAACCATGTCAGCATCTTTTACAATATCAACTATGCTATCAACAGCTACAGAGTTATATTTTAAAGCAAGTTTTAGTGCACTTTCTTTATTGATATCAAAAACTCCACAAATTTCAACTCCAAGCTTAGTTAATGCCTCAGCGTGAGCATAGGAAATAGCACCCGCACCTACAATTATAGTTTTCAACATATTATTTCCACCTTTCATTCCACAGTATAAATTTAAAACTTTAGATATTACAAAATTCTAAATTCATGAAGTATAACTTTTACCACGACCACTTGGCAGATTCGCTAGAAGGTAGTGTGGGCTCAAGCTCGAGACCATAAATGCCGTCGTATCCAAGATTGTCTAGTGTTCGCTTAATTTTGTCAAAATTAATTTCACCTGTACCAGGTTCATGGCGTTCAGGACAATCACCGATATGTATATATCCGATTACGTCAATATATTCAGTAATATTACGAACCATATTACCTTCCATCTGTTGCATATGCCAAATGTCATAGAGTATCTTGAAATTCGGCGAACTCACCACTCTAGCGATATCTCCAGAGTCCTGGGTTCTGGTCACGAAATAATTAGGAACACTAATATTGTTGACCGCTTCCAGAACGAGGGTCACTCCAGCTTTCTCTGCAAGAACCGCTGCTTCCATGAAAGTACGCGTCATACTGGCGATTTTCTTGGTAATTCCAATTTTTAAACCATCATGGAACACAATGCCTTTTTCCATGCCGTTTGAGTGAAGTACCAGTGTCTTGCAGTCCAATTCTTTGGCAACTTCAATCGTTTGGGCCAGAAAGTCTAGATACTGTTTCCGCTCTTCCATTACAAACGGGGTAAACATTTTGTCACCAGAAATACTGGCGATTTTGAGGTTATGCTTCTCCAGTAACCCTTTGATGCGTGGTATGTCCAGACCAGGCCAGGTCCAGAATTCAACATATTCTATTCCCATATCCGCCACACACTTGAAGCGGTCATAAAAATCATATTCACGAAAAAACTTTTCAATGCAAATCGATTTTTTCATTTCATTCTCCTTATCCGATATTTATTCGAAAATTTTCTTCATCTCAATGATATCTTGATAATAACCATCGATAAAATCGCCGCCATCCGGACGATAGATGTTCTCAAGTGAGATGACACCTTGATAATTGTCTTTTCTCAACACTCTTGCTAAGTCCTGCAGATATGGTGCTAGATGACCTCGTCCAATATGCCTAACGTCCACTTCTGATGTGATTGTATTAACGAAAAGATCCTTGATATGGATGTGGGAGACATAGTCCTTGACTGCCCTATAGACATCAACGGTTGGATATTCCTGATAATATAAAGCATTGGCTAGATCCCATAGTAACTTAATCCTCTTCGGTCCGCCCAGTTCATCGATCATTTTCTTTGCCAAAATGGTTGAGGACACCATACCGTTGAATCCATTCTCGATACACAATTCGATGCCGGTTTCTTCAGCAACCTTGACAATCGGCTCATACAGTTTGATGAATTTTGGCCAAGACTTGTTGCCACCGGAATTCCATTTGTCTGAACCATGGTAGCCGAAGGTGACAACCTGTTTCGTAAAAACCATCGTACGTACTCGTTTAGTCCCTAGAATTTTAGCTACTTCTATTGAGTTTTTAAACAACGCCATGTGCTTTTCATAGGTAGCGTCGCCGATTTCAAGATCACCGACAGGAATACCTGCGAATGCATGGCTGGTAACACAAAATGGAACAATGCCATTATCATCAGAAAGTTTCCTGACAATTGAAGCTTCTTCTAATGTCAAACACTCTACTGGCTTATCAAAAACATTCTGAATTTCCGCATATTTGACTCCAGTTTCATTCATAACTTGACAAACCTTGGTATAGTCTTCACTGATTCCATTGGTAATAACACCGATTTTCATAAACACCCTCCTTAATAAATGATGATCAATTCGGAATATTTTACCCTGATGCTTCTTTGGGCAGACACCAGAGTATGGCCGTTCAACCTAACTAGTCTTCGAAAGTCAGCATAACCTTAAGTGCGCTAACTTTATCATTCACGGCAACATCAAATGCCTTTTGAATATCTTCAAAATTAAAATAATGTGTTGTAAGATCTTCAAATTTATAGTATTTTTTTACTTTGTCCATGAAACGAATAGTCCTTGGCATGAAGTGATCAGTACCGCCAGCACCCTTGATTTGTAGTGTCTTCCAGTTGGTGTAGCCCATTTCGACTGGAATCCGACGGCCCAGAGTATGTCCAACCATATTCACTCTACAGTTGTGACCTGCGATTTCAAAAGCCGCAGTAACTGCAGCATCGTTGCCAGATGCCTCAACTATGACACTCGGTCCACCGACGGCAGGACACAGTTTTGCGACTTCTTCCTTGAAGGCAGTGCTTCTTGGATCTAGCACATAGTCAGCGCCATTCTTTAGTGCAATTGCTCTGCGGCTATCGACTGGGTCGACCATTATTGTTGTCGCATTTGCCATCTTTGCAACCATTAGGGCACAAAGTCCGACAGGCCCACATCCAAATATAAGAGCAGTGTCGGAAGCGTCAATATAACCATCGTTGCCCCAGATACCGAAATAACCGATTGAGAATGTCTCAGCCCAAGCGCCATCAACAGCCGACCAGGTATCCGGGAACTTGTGGATATAGGCCTCCTCACAAATCAGGTACTCGCCCATGCCTCCTGGTGTGTCTGGGCCGAAGCCTATTTCACGGAAGTTGAGGCAAGCTGAGGGCATCATACCGGACTTACAGTGTTGGCAGACACCGCATGCCATGACGCATTCGCTTGTCACACGCTCTCCGATCTTGAGGGTGAGGACATTGCTGCCTATTTCTACGATTTTGCCAGCCCATTCATGTCCAGGAACATAAGCCTGGATGTCATAGCGACCTTCCCAGGTCTTACCTTCATAGCATTCGACATCAGAACCACAGATGCCGCATGCCTGAAGTTTAATCAGTACTTGATCGGGTTTCAAAGGGGTAAGTTCTACTTCTTCAACTCTCAGATCATTTGGTCCATATAGAAAAGCTTGTTTACACTTCATAAATAAAACCTCCAACTTTTATAATTTTTGGAATATTCCAATTCTAGGTAATTCATCAACTGATTTCCATCCTTCACTGAGCGGCTCCTTGAGGAACGGTGCCATCTCGGCTTCAGTGCGCAGGGTGACCAATTCAACAGGTGGCACGGTGCCAGCTGGATACTCCTCTAAAATCTCGTCCTGAATCAAGGTCAATATCTTCATAATAGCAGCAATTGGGCGCTTGGCTTTTCTAGCAGTGGCGATGGATGGTGTGCCAACGACTCCTTCAGGGGTTCCTCGACGCTCTATTGCAGCATGACCTTCACCTTCGGACCAACGGTGAATACGATGAAAACTGTCTACGGAGGTGTCAAAATGGCCATCGCAGCACAGTGGTTTCGACTGAGCATCCACCACATAGTTCATATCAATCATCTCATTGAACAAAAGTAACCCTACAGAAGTCTCAGCTTCGTCAGCATGGATGAAGTGTGTCTCTAGGCTGTCTTCACGATTAACCGGGTAGAAGAATTCACGTACAGCGCGGTGCCAGTCAATGACCTGGAAAACGCCTGGGAGTTGAAAACGCTTGCAGAACTCCTGAATTGCAGATTCGAGCATCCAGAGATGGCCGTGGTTGTTGACCAAGATGATCTTACGGAAACCGTCATTCCAGAGACCGAGCATCGTGTATATCAGTGTTTCCTTCACAACTTCTTCAGGCATAATAATCGTACCTGGCATACCGATGTGATGATAAGGATGCCCTCCAAAGTTAAGCGGTGTGAAGGTTAGATTGGCCTCGCAACCCTGTTTCTTGGTGTAACGGCGTACTCCTTCGAGAAACTGAGTGACCATAAAAGTGTCCAAACCGGAGTTTGCGTGTACACCGTGATTCTCGGTGCAACCAATCGGTACGAAGATGAGATCATTCTTTCTTCTTTTTTCAATAACATGAGCACGTGGTGTGTTCTGAATATATGTACCGGGTTTACCAAGCTCGGAAGGACTGGGGATTCCATATTCTAGCAGTATTTCATCAATCTCTTCTTCGCTGGCTTCCCATAGTTGCTTCTTAAGCCGTCCAATCGATGTGTCCTCAAAGTAAATTGCTGGGTTGTCGGTAGTGTACCATTCTTTGCCTACTGTCATAACTTGTCCTCCATTTTAAAATCTTCCTATTTAATTTAGCGATATTATCTGATTACCTGCATCGATTTGCAGTATTATTGGCAACCCTCGTGAATGGTTCAAAACCACGAAATCTTAGCCTTTTCAGTGGTTTCGAATGGTACTAGTGTGGGCAGTTGTTTATCCAAAGGTTTCTTGAAAAAACTGAATGGATTTCGTAGCGACTGTTTCACTGTCCGGTAAAGGCAGACACTCTACACTCAGAACACCATCATAACCATAATTCAAAATAGCCTGTTTGAATTTCTTAAAATCAAAACATCCGGCACCAGGATAATGGCGGGTATTGTCCGCAAAATGTATATAGCCAAGTAAATCTCCTGTGTCTTTGAGGCAATTCTCAACTGATTTCTCTTCTATATTGATATGAAAAGAATCCATCAGGATTTTGGTATTCTTCAGCTGATACTTGGTGATAAAGTCATGAACATCCTTGCCTGAATTTAGCAGGTTGTTCTCAAGACGATTGGTTGCCTCTAGTAGGATTAGCACTCCTTTACCAACCGCATATTCTGAAATCGTGTGTAAATTTTTAGCCAACAAGTCGAAATAGGGTTGACGCTCTTTGTTCTTGGGAATATTACCCTTAATGCTACCAATAGTAATCCGGCTTCTAAGTGCTGAAGCCTTGTCAACAAACCTATGCATCCTATCCATAATAATCATCTGGACTTCCGGTGAGTCATCAATAAGTGACAAACCTTCCATGCCATACATAAAGCCTGTCCCTATCGTCGATATTTCCATTTTCAATCGGTTACAGGCTTCTTTTAAGGTATCTTCTATCAAGTCATCAGGATTTGCCAAATGAATTTCCACAGCATGATATCCAAGGTTCGCTGCATATTTAATGTTTTGTACAAAGTCCCCACCAAGAATCAGGGGTGATGTTGGGGAAATCGTTTTTCCTATTGCAATACTATACTTCATCTTTTTGCCTCCTTAAACTAACCATTTGTTCCGTATTTAGTATTCCGTATACGTACAATAATAAAAATATTGCCCCGGGAATTTGGTAAATAAATAATACCTACGACAAATCAGTTGGCATCGAAATCTACCAGTGCATTTCTTCTGCTGATTATGATATGTTCCGTAACCGCCCCAATCGCGCCATTCAAATCAAGGTTGATAATACCGTTTAGGATCTTTTTGTGACTCTCCAAAACACTTTTCTTCCTTTCCTCACTGGTGAAGGTTACCCGTCTGAACGCTTTAGTCTGGTCTCGGTTCTCCTTATAGAAGCTTATCAGTCTAGAGTTATTCGAAAAAGCAATGAGACTATCATGAAAATTCTCATCGATCTTAATAAAGTCAGGGTCTATACTATCGTTGCTTTCATTCAGATAATCATCAATCTCTTTCAATTTAGGAATATAGTAGTCGATATTATCTGGAACCATTTCCGTGATCAATTTTGTGATAATTTCTTTGTCCATCATCAGTCTGAGTTCAAAAATTTCGATGATATCTTGCCTGGTCGCTTGAAAGACATTGTAACCTTTCGTTTTGCTTTTAACCACCAAACCATCTTCAGTCAGCTTCCGAATGGCATCTCGAATCGGTGTTCTGCTGATTCCATATTGTTCTGCAAGCTGCGAGTCGACCAAGCGGGCCCCCGGTTCAAGCTTTTTACTTATGATCAAGGACTTTATTTCTTCATATGCTTTTGCATTCAGGTTTTCAATTGATAACTTCATATTTATATAACCACCTTAATTTAATGAATTTCGAATATCGTATACCGAAAACGATGTATTTTAAAGATACTTTATTCGTTGTGTTTTGTCAATAGGTTAATAGATTAAACCTACCTTATTATCATACTGTACTATTTAGTAATGATTTAATGCTGGTATTGCTGTAGAAATCAGATAATGTGATTTAAAAGAGTCGAAACAATATGGGATTGACATTTAATAAAAACGGTTGTATATTTAATTTGAAAAGTATATCGTATACGGACTGCTGTGTACAATATACTTGAAATATTTTTTTGTAACAAATTGATTAAATATTTGGGAGGTAACAAAATGGAAGCCAATTTTAATATTTCGGGAAAGATAGCGGTCATTACAGGAGCTGGAGGAATAATTTGCAGTGTTATTGCCAGGGAAATGGCAAAGAAGGGCGTAAGCGTCGCACTGCTAGGTCATTTTGACGATAAGGC
>DASRMG010000104.1:0-3151 GCA_035648035.1 Desulfosporosinus sp.
GTTTTGTTGTCTCGTAGAGCTAACCAACGTTTAAACTCTAGTCCAGTACACTTGCCTTTCCCTAGGCAGTTATCACCGTACTTGTTTCTCAGCTTCTCAGTGTAGGACTCAAAAGTCTCCGATTCACTTACTTCTATACTGCCTTTTTTCTTCAACTATATAGCTCCCTCAGAATCCTTATGTGTTCCATTCTTAGGATGTATTTTAGCTACGGCTATTGATCCTGAGAGGATGCTGCTGTTTAGAAATGTTAGCTCTTTCCCCGAATCTAGTAGCACCTTCGTTTGAAGCGAAGTTAATTCTGTAACTGTTCCTTCGCCTTGCATATATGTAGTAAAAATTCTGTCTCCTTGTTCATAAGGAAGACGATTATATTTTGCATTTTCATGAGCCTGTATCTTGGTGATTATAACTGACCCAGACGCTATGGCGCTGTTAGGAATAGTGACGACGCCCACATCGTTTCTTACTCTTGTAACGATAGCTGTTATCTCAATTATTTTGCCAGAGGTGTTGTTGACAATGACGTTGTCGTCTACTCTGACCTTGTGAGATGTAATGACAAAAGCCCCTGATAAAAGACTGCCTACGAAGGTCGAGACCACTAGACCTATTGTTATTGTAACTATTCCAGCACCTGTAAGCAGGCTATCAGGTGAAACGCCAATAATATGCAGTATAGCGAAAATTATAATTATTATTGATATGCTGCCCATGAAGAATTGAATAATAGTTGCAGGCTGATATCCCAGATGCTTCGCTAGCGCATGTTTTGAGCGAATTATAACAATTAATATTGTTAGCCAGAAGCCTGCGATAAGTGTGATTCTGATTAAGGTATTTACAAAATTCGGGAGGTTGACAGATGTTTGGATAAGAAGGTCATAAATTAGAAGCGTCCCCGTTGCCAAACAAACTAGTAAAACAATAGTTAATGCAATTTTTCTGATTGAGTTTACTAGATTCAACAATTTGTAACTTCCACGCACTGAAGGTATTGAGTTGCAAAGTCTAATATATTTACGCAGTGATTGGTTGTCCAATCAATAAGTTAAGCCCATGCGCGCCATAAAATCAAGAACTTCCTCGTACTCAGTAAGGTATACTCTACCCTTATCGGTCAATTTCAGTGAGTTCTCATCCTGTATCAAATTTAGTTCCTTAAGTTCAGCGATGTAAGTTTTTAGGCGGTCGAAAGGAACGTTTGATTTAAGTTGAATATGAGTAAGAACAACCTTCTCTTTATTCGATTCACTGTAGAGAATAGAAAGCAAGTCCCCGTAAATCTTTAATTTATCTCTACGCGGAAGCTTCCTCATTCGGGATACCTTCTTTTAGGGACTTTTTATGCGGGGAGTAAAAGGCTGGATATGCTACAAATAGCAAAATCAGCAATCCTAACAACCTTAGGAGATGGCCGCCCACATATGCTAAGTAACTTGAATCAAGCGAATAAATTAATGAAGAGTACTGACCGAAACCAAGCACAGATAGCTAAGAGGAATCCATATTGTTTTAGGATTAGGTCTTGACGCATGTCTTCTTAATGTATGAATGGAAATGTATGCGAGACAGAGTATGTTGAAGATTCTGAAGTATTCATCTAATGTTTTGTAGCTGGGTAACCCGAACATTGGCGGTTCGAACACGACCAAACATGAAAGCACAGCAGCTAAAACTAATCCTGTATAGGTTATATCCCAATACAATCTGGTACGTTTGGATGGCTTCTTCGAAAAATAGTAGGTTGCTGCAAGAAAAGCAAATGCGTATGCTTGAGTGAAAAGCTGCAGCCATTTAAGTTCTTCAACAAAAAGGGATGCCTCAAAATATAGCGAGATTCCCATGAAAACATAGGACATACCCAAAAAAGCAAACCCTATGGGCAAACCAAGGTATCGATTCTCACCTGTAGCACGATAGGGTTTTATCATAAACCTCAATAGAACAAAGCAGAGTATTGCCGAAACAACTTCAGCAACTATTAAAACGGCATTATCCATGTTTCTATCTTCGGTCTGACTCTATCTTTCTTTCGATGAATCCACACTCACCTATCGTGAGCGCGCATTAAATATCAGGCACACTCAAATTACAAGAAAAAGCCTACGGAATGATAATAATTGAATAAAAAAATACTGATTGCAATAATAGTCATAGTAGCAGTTTCGATCGCTGGAACAGTCGTTTTAAACGCATTTATGCCCAAGAATACCGTATTCGTTCCAACGCAAACCGATGCCTCGATTAATAGCGGAGTTAGCGGACATTATGACAGCGAAAGCGGTCTGTACTACATTGAAGGAACCCTCGAAAACACAGGAAATAAAGATGCAAAAAACGTCACGTTAGAAACCATACTCTTCCAGCTATCGACAAGCGCGAACGATGAAGAGATAAAGCGAGAAACAATAAACATCGGAACGATCCCTGCCGAGACATCAAAGGATGTGAACTTCACCATTTCATTAGCAAAAGGCTTAGGTGAAGTTAGGGGTCAATGGAACGTCACATGGGAGGCTGTATAACAGTGGGATTATTTGAAGAAAGCAGAAAAATGGCGCAAAGAGCCATGAATAGTCAATCAAAGGATGATATATACGCAGAAAAGATATTTGATTTCTTTTCCAGTAAAGGTTTCCCATCCAAGAAGGGTCTAAGGGGAAGGGGAGAGGGAGACTTCCACTACAGAAAATTCGAATCACCATTTGAAGGGTTCAAGGCCGTTGAAATAAAGGTTTCAAGGATAGGCACAAGCGGGTCAATGATAAGTAGAAGCGGGATCGGAGGTAACATAGGAAAATCAATCGGCAACTTATCGAAAGCTCTAGGTCCACAACGAGTCAAAATAGAATTTGAACGGGTGACCAAAGAAGGCGGCTTTCTGGGCAAAGGCAAAGAGTCTAAGAAATTCGAATTCAATCTAGACGCGGACGAGTACATCGACGATGAGTTGAAGGTCAAGGATGAGACAGCTTTCAAAAAGATTTTAAATGGTTATCTGAAGACTATAGGCTTTCCATCGGATTAAGAAATGTTTAATGGTTAAAAAAAAATAAATTAAGTAAGAATTATGGCCAGGACAAAGCCCTGGTATTTTAATTATAAGTGGTGCCGGGGGTGGGACTTGAACGCTCCCTCAAGTGGAGAC
>DASRMG010000105.1:0-25358 GCA_035648035.1 Desulfosporosinus sp.
GTCATCCTCCATAAGGTAATCGGCTGCAAAAATGTTGGCTTCATATTCATAGACAGAGGCTTCGTCAAATAAGGCAAAATCATGAAACGCCTTAATGCCGCAAGCTTTGCGATGTAGTACCGCATGTCCGATTTCATGCATCAGTATGATGCGCTGCAGTTCCTCGGTCAGATCACTGTTAATGGTGATAACCTGTTGTCTTGCTGTGCAAAGATAAAAGCTCTTG
Organism: Desulfosporosinus sp.; assembly: GCA_035648035.1. Classification (GTDB taxonomy): domain Bacteria; phylum Bacillota; class Desulfitobacteriia; order Desulfitobacteriales; family Desulfitobacteriaceae; genus Desulfosporosinus. The sequence goes on from DASRMG010000105.1 coordinate 227, forward strand.
CAAGCTTTCGGAAAGTTGCCCATAGCTTCGGCTAGAAGAATTATTTTCATGGATTGGCAAAGCCTGTACGGATCGTCCTCATCATGCTTTTTAATGATTCGCGCGACCTCGCCGCAAATATATTCAATCGACATTTAACTACCTACTCTCGTACGCAAACTGAAATAAGCCAACAAATGGGGGGATCCCCCTGTCATATTATCGTACAGGCAATGTCTCAAAATAGGTACAGTGGAGCCTAAGGCACAGTTTAAGCAACGATAACATATTATTGATGGCTAATTTTACGACCGTAGGTCTTACGAGCTTCGTCCTTTGCAGCCCAATAGGCTTTCGTAACAGCTTCAAAGAAGGTATCCTTGGCCTCTTGATCAAGAGCTCCTCCGGCAAAGAGCGCCGAATTCCTCTCAAGTAAAAAATCTATCTCTTTGGCAGCCTTGCTTCCAAAACGTTCACGCGTTTCCTCAACGTATTCTGTTTTTTCCATTCCGTAGGTCGGATCTTCAATTTCGTCTTTATCAAGATAATCAACGGATACCCTGAGGGCTTCGGCCATCTTGAGCTTCACATTTTGGCGAGGAAGGACGCCGGCGGTTTCATAGGCTAGGACAGCCCGTTTGGAAACGCCGACTAATTTACCCAACTCTTCCTGTGTCAGATGCAGCAACAGCCGTGCCTCGCGTACCTTTTCAGAAAATAGTTTCATAGCCAGTCTTCCTTTCCTGAGGTAACTTCGTATACGCTTCACTAACTTCTTTTATTTATATTGACAGAGGTTTGCCTACCTGTTAAAGTAAAAATAGAAGTTCGTGAAGTTATTTTTTATTATAGTGAACTAAACTTCGCTTGTCAAGAGGAAATCTTTACGGTGAACTACGTAATTTAATGCTATTAGGAGGTGTTTTGAATGACGGAAATGCGTACAATCCTTCATAGCGATTTGAATTCTTTCTACGCTTCCGTTGAGATGATGCTTGATCCAAGACTGCGGGGAAAAGCAGTGGCCGTCGGCGGAAGCACAGAGGATCGGCACGGCATCGTGCTCGCAAAATCGGAACTGGCCAAAAAAGCGGGAGTGAAGACTGGAATGGTTAACTGGGAGGCGAAGCGGCTGTGTCCTAACCTAATTTTGGTACCGCCTCAGTATGAACAGTATTTGAAATACTCTAAAATGACGAGAGCAATCTATCAGCGGTTTACGGATCAGGTCGAACAGTATGGGATGGATGAGTGCTGGTGCGATGTGACGGGTAGTCAGAGGCTGATGGGATCTGGGATAGAAATAGCCGAGCATATCAGGAAAACGGTCCGCGATGAATTGGGCATGACGGTAAGCATCGGGGTATCGTTCAACAAGATTTTCGCCAAGCTCGGCTCGGACATGAAAAAGCCGGATGCTATCACTGTCATTAGCAAGGAGGATTTTAAGGAGAAGGTCTGGAAGCTCCCAGCCAGCGACTTGCTCTTTGTGGGAAGGGCCACCGAGAAAAAACTCGCGGGTTACTGCGTACGTACGATCGGCGATATCGTCACAGCCGGCCCCAAGTTCATGCAAAGGCTTCTCGGTAAAAACGGTCTGCAGTTGTGGATTTACGCCAGTGGTCAAGATACCTCCCGAGTCATGAACCTTGGGTACTACTCGCCGGTCAAATCCATAGGGCATGGCATTACCTGTACGGCCGATCTGGAAAATAACGAGGAGGTCTGGAAGGTCATGCTAGAATTGTCCCAGGATATCGGTCACAAGCTGCGGGTTCACGAACTATGCGCCCGTGGAGTGCAGATTACGATTAAGGACAACAACCTTCTGTATAAACAGCATCAGGCGCAGCTCGACACAGTGACCCAAAGCCCGATGGAGATTGCACTCAAGGCCCATTCCTTGTTTAAAGAAAACTACTTCTGGCATGGCCATGTCCGTTCAATAACTGTGAGAGCGATCAACTTGGTTTCAAAGTCAACGCCCGAGCAGCTGAATTTATTTAATGATTTCGCTCAAAGGGAACGTATGGAGATGCTGGAGGACACCATTGAGAGCATCCGAGCCCGCTTTGGTAAACGATCGGTCTATCAGGCAATTCTTATGGGGGACCTTAAGATGCCCGGACGCGGGGTGCAGGAGGTCACTATGCCAGGGGTGATGTATCAATGATAATTATCGTTCAAGAGGACTGAACATTTGCTAGAATTGCTTTTGCCCTATGCCCTAGGTATCCACAGATCAGCGAATTGGAAAAGAGTAAACGTTATTACATTTTGACAATATTCCCCTCGAGTGTCCATGGGAAATGAGTTTAATAATAAAGTATAAATGTTCTGAGGAGGAGATTGAATTGGAAGTGCAAACGCATGACGATCAAGGCTACGATGAAAGCTGCGATGAAAACTTTAGTGGGGATAGCACACTGGTTGAAGTTAAGGTGAGCGTGGATGATGGTGAGACATGGACTAGGCGTAGGATCAACATGGGTGGTGAGGTGGATGAATCAGGACTTGAGACTGGTGAGGTTGTTCAGTTACAGGGAGAGAAGTACAGGGTATTGGCCGGGGACGATGGACTAAGGATCGAGCCAATAAGGAAACCCGTTGGTGAAAAGAAGAAAGAGAGACGAAGGTAGAATCGACAAACAAGGAAGCCCGTACACCCCGTCAAGAGTTCCGGACTTCCTATACAAGAAACCATCCTCCGAAGAAGAGGTTCTTATGGTTCTATTATATCCAGTTTTATCCTTCTTCGGCAAGTGGTAAATGAAGGGGAATGAAAACATGGTCAAGATTACATTACAATCCGCCAGGGAAATGAGCGGTTATAGTATTAAGGAGATAGCAAATCATTGTGGTCTTATAGAAGACTGCTACAGGAAATATGAAGATGATTTCGGCAAAACCCCAGCGAGGGTAGCCCATGCAATACGCACCTTATTAAAGATTAGTTTGGACAGTATTCACATAAATGAATAGAAAAAAAGAACCGAAGGCTCATCGCCTCGGCTCTTTTTTGTCCAATTATGTGTGTATAAATGTGTGTATTTGATTTTTCAAAGTGGTGCGGTCGAGAGGACTTGAACCTCCATGCCCTTGCGAGCACTAGAACCTGAATCTAGCGCGTCTGCCAGTTCCGCCACGACCGCGTAACAAAGGTTATTATATGAGATAATTGATAGTTTGTCAATACTAACATTAGTGCATTGAAACAGTTAGACCACGATGATATAATTGTACATTATAGAAATAGATCTAAGACGCCTGCATGACACGAATGCTAGGGGTCTTTTGTATGGTCGAGAGAGAAAGTGGAAAACTAATGAATACGAAAAAGGATTTTCCAGAGTGGATACTTTGGGGCGTTGTTTTGGTTTGGGGTTCAAACTACGTTGTTGGAAAATGGGGTATGGTTGGTTTTGATCCTTTGACATTTAACGTGGTTCGTTTTGTAGGCGCAACGCCGCTGCTGTTTTTTTTGCTTTATGCTTTGGAAAAAAACCTGCGTATCAAGTTAAAGGATTGCTGGGAGCTGGCGATGCTCGGCCTGATCGGCATTACTCTTTACCAGACGTTGTTCATGGCAGCTGTGAAATACGCCACAGCGACCAATGCATCCTTGATGCTTGCCATCTCACCGGTGTTTACCGCGGTGTTCGCCTGGTTGGCTGGACAAGAACGATTAGGACCCAAGGGGAGACTGGGAAGCGCTTTATCTCTGGTAGGGGTGGTCTTCGTTTTACTCTTTGGCACGAACAAATTGGCCTTAGGCTGGGACGTGATGCGTGGAGATGTGATTGGCATTTTTGCCTCAAGTGTCTGGGGCTTATATCCAATACTGGCGAAACGCATGTTGCGTAAATATTCAGCGCTTAAAACAATCACGTATGCCTCGTTATTTGGGACGATATTTTTTCTAATCATAGGATCAAAAGGGGTGCTTGCAATAACTTGGTCAGAGATACCCTCTGCTGCGTGGGGCTCTATGGTTTATTCTATTTTATTAGTCACCGCTTTCGCGCTGGTCGTTTGGTATCATGCCATTAGTCGAATTGGGGCTAACCGTGTCATGGCTCATATGTATGCAATACCGGCGGTGGCTGTGGTTACGGCGGCGATCCTCCTGAAGGAACAGCTTCATCTTATGCAGGGCGTAGGTGCTGTTGTCATCTTTGTTGGCATTAGTATGATTCGAAAAGACAAGTTAACGGTTCTGCAAACGAAGGATGTTTCAGAGATCGCAAAGTAACAATTGGTTGAGGGTGGAGGTGTCCTGTGAGAAAACATATCATCGTTGGAGTGACTGGTGCAAGTGGTTCAATCTATGCACTCACGTTAATTAAGGTACTTGCCGCCATGGATTGGCAGGTTGAGTTGGTTATGTCTTCGACGGGAGAAAAGGTTCTAACCTTTGAAACTGGCATAGAACGGGCGGCTTTACCGGAAAACATCCATATCCATGAAAATACCAATCTGTTTTCCGCGCTGGCGAGTGGCTCGTATCGCACGCAGGGTATGGTGGTGATCCCCTGTTCGATGAACACGTTGGGATTAATGGCGACCGGCACGGGTGATCATCTTCTGGCACGCGCCGCCCAAGTGACGTTAAAAGAGCGGCGTCCCCTGGTGGTGGTCCCACGTGAGATGCCCTACAATATTATTCATTTGGAAAATATGTTGCGACTGGCGCGAGCGGGCGCGACCATTATGCCTGCATCGCCAGGGTTTTATCATCACCCGCAAGGAATTCAGGATTTAATCAATCATGTGGTTGGAAGAGCCTTGGATCAGTTCGGGATTGAACATACGCTGTTTGAACGCTGGAGTGGGATTTAGTGAATGACTATGCACTATAAACTAAGAAAAAGAGGTTGCGAATGCTGATTATAAAGATTTTGTTAGGGGTGTATGTGCTCTGGAATGGTTTTGTTTTTGTCGCTATGGGCAGAGATAAACGCCGGGCGAAACGGCACGAGTGGAGAATTCCTGAAGCCAGTTTGCTCTTGATGGGCGCGGCTTTAGGAGGAATTGGACTGTATGCTGGAATGAAGTATTTCCGACATAAGACGGCTCACTCGAAGTTTGTGATCGGGGCACCTCTTCTGATCGTATTGAACGTTTTGGCCGTGGGTACTGTTTATTATGCAGGGCATTTTCGACTGAATCTATTTTAGACGTTCAGAGCGGAAATGATGCTTCAAAGGGGGGTGAGTGAAATGCTAGTACTCGGAGATGTGAAAGATTATGCCCAACAAATTGCAGAAGCGATTGCTACGGTTGTAAAAATTGATATTGAGATTGCTGATCATCATCTGATTCGAATTGCGGGGACCGGAAGATATCGCAAAGGTGTCGGCCAATCTATGGACCGGGAGGGTTATGTACTTCGAGAAGTTCTACGGACTGGGCATCAGTTTATTATAGATACACCAGGCCAGCATTCCCTTTGTGCCCCTTGTAAAGCAAGAGGGAATTGTTCGGAAACCTATGAAGTGGTTTCTCCCATCAATGTTGAGGGTAAAGCAGTGGGCGCGATAAGCCTTATTTGTTTTACGGAGGCCCAAGCGAAACTTGTGGAAGACAATCAACATTCCTATCTTATTTTTCTCACGAAAATGGCAGAAACGATCGCTTTAAAATTGAAAGAACAAGAGTTTTTAGCGGGCCTCGTTACTGCCAACCACACTCTGAATTCAATTATTGACTGTCTGGACGATGGGTTACTAACCTCTGATTTGGAGGGGAATATCCTCCACTTCAACCAATCTGCTCAGCGTTTATTTAATGTCAATTTGCTAACACCACGGAGTCATCTAAGCGCTCTATTCACCGCACAAATTGTGACAGATATTCTTCAAGTCGGTCAAGAGTCAGAGCAAGTCGTTGAACGCGAAGTACATATTGAAACCAAGAAGAATCGCCTTCAGATGGTCTTGCGTGCCTTGCCGATTAAGGGTGATGAAGGGGTCAAGAGTATTGCCGTGATTCTTCGGCCGTTTGATGAAATTAGCCAAATTGTTACGCGCTTGAGTCAGCAGAATGCAGGGTATACCATAGAAGATATTTTGGGCGACAGTGAAGCAATGTGTGAAATTCGTAAGCGGGCCAAAGTGGTTGCTGCCGGCAAATCGACGGTTTTGATTCGAGGAGAGAGTGGGACGGGTAAAGAGATGTTGGCCCGCGCTATTCATCATCTCAGTCCTAGGCAAAAAGGGATGTTTATGGCGATTAACTGTACGGCAATTCCTGAAGCCTTGCTGGAAAGTGAGTTATTTGGTTATGAAGAAGGTTCGTTTACCGGTGCACGTAAAGGCGGTAAAATCGGAAAAATTGAATTGGCCAACAAAGGGACACTTTTTCTCGATGAAATCGGGGACATGCCCTTGTTTTTACAGGCCAAGATTCTTAGGGTTTTACAAGAGCGGCAAGTGGAGCGAATTGGAGGAATCATCCCGACTGCGGTCGATATCCGGGTGATCGCGGCAACGCATCGTAATCTTGAGGAAATGATGGACAAGGGAGAATTTCGTGAAGATCTCTATTATCGGATCAATGTAATCCCTATGGTGATCAAACCTTTGCGAGATAGAAAAGAAGATTTGACGATTTTATGTGAGCATTTTATCAAGTTTTATAATCAACAACTGGGTAAAAATGTCCAGAATATATCCGCTGGATTTCGGCAGAGGTTACTTGAATATAAGTGGCCGGGTAATGTTCGTGAGCTACAGAATATTCTTGAATATGCGATGAGTTTAACGGAGGCTTCAACGTTAACGGAGGAACATCTATCCCCTAGACTTAAACAGTCCGAGAAATACGAGGATCTAGACGGGTTCAATCTGGAACATATCGAGCAGTTGACAATTCTTCGCTGTCTGCAAACGTCCGAAGACAGTGTTCGAGGGAAAGAACGAGCAGCCAAAGCCTTGGGAATAGGGATGGCAACTCTTTACCGAAAACTGGCCCGCTATAATATCCGGTAATTAGCGATAAATCATGTTTTTGGGGCATAATGTACTGAAGACAGGATTTTAAGACAGCTATACTTATCATTATGATAAATTATTATCGTATCGAGAAAGATAAGAACTTTATCCTCCAGTGAAAGTCGGTGGAATATTTCTCGTTTTGATAGAGGGTGTTTCAGCTCAATAGACAAGAAGTCAGTCATATAGCATCTTCTCGGTATATCATCTGGGTGGCATGGATTTTGCACAGTAATTAGGGATAATACTAAGTAAGCAAAGCTTGGCTTCGAACGCCCATACATAAAGTTAGAGCCTTGGAAGTGACTAAATGTTGAGACGGAGGGAAATTCAATGGCTTACAAAGTTGTGGGGAAAAGTGTTATGAGAGTCGATGCTATCGCCAAGGTTACGGGTAAGGCTAAATATACGGATGATTTTTCAGAGAGGGATATGTTAGTGGGGAAGATCCTTCACAGTCCTTATGCCCATGCGATCATTAAAACGATTGATGTGAGCCGAGCCGAGGTCTTGCCTGGTGTGGAGGCTGTGTTAACGTATAAAGATCTACCGCGCATTAACTATGCTACGTCCTTGCCGGGGGTTATTGAGGATGTTTTAGAGAAAGAATTAGAGGCCGAGCGGATAAGAATTGGTACTGCAGGACATCCGTATTCGCTGGAGTCCAGTCATAGGGATGTTGAGGACCGTCATATTTTGACCAAGAAAGCTCGTTTTGTGGGAGATGCCATAGCGGCTGTCGTGGCGACTGATGAACTGATCGCAGCGAAGGCTCTAAAATTAATTGAGGTTGAATACGAAGTGCTGGAAGCGCTCACGAGTACGGAGGCGGCACTTCGAGAAGGCGCACCGTTGATCCATCAGCAACACAAAGGGAATATCCTAGCGTCTGGTGGGTTTGTCATAGGGGATGTTGAAGCAGCCTTTAAACAATCGGACCATGTCTTTGAAGGAGAGTACCAAACCAGTATTGTCCAGCATTGCCATATGGAAAATCATACCTCCTATGCTTATCAAGATACGGATGGGAGAATTGTGATCGTCACCTCGACACAGATCCCTCAAATAGTGCGGCGGGTGGTTGCTCAAGCGCTGGGGCTTCCTTGGGGTAGCGTGCGTGTGATTAAACCGTTTGTCGGCGGTGGGTTTGGCAACAAGCAAGATGTCTGTATAGAACCGCTCAATGCTGCGATGACGCTAGCTGTGGGTGGAAGACCCGTAAAGCTAGAACTCTCCAGGGAAGAGTGTATGAACGACACACGAACTCGCCATGCTTTTAAGTTCAAGATAAAAACAGGCATCAACGAAGATGGGGAAATGCTGGGGATTCATATTTCTGCCATCTCCAATACAGGGGCCTACGCCTCACACGGTCATTCAATTGCCAGCAGTGCTGGGGGAAAATTCCGCGTCCTTTATCCGGCCAAGGCTATGAGATATGATCCTATGACAGTTTACACGAACTTGCCTGTCGCCGGGGCCATGAGAGGGTACGGGTGTCCACAAATATTTTATGCGTTTGAATCCCATCTTGAAGATATTGCGAAGCGACTTAATATGGATCCCATCGAGCTCCGCAGGAAGAACTTAGTGGAAGTAGGGTATGTGGACCCAGTGAGCAATAATAAGGTGACGAGCTGTGGCATCCGCGAGTGTATCGATCGGGGCAAGGCCTTAATCAAATGGGACGAGAAAAAGGCTTTATATAAAGAACAAAGTGGACAGAAGCTCAGAGGGCTGGGCATGGCTTGCTTTAGTTACGCTTCGGGAACCTACCCCGCCGCTTTAGAGCTCGCGGGAGCACGGCTTATCTTGAACCAGGATGGTTCGGTACAACTGCAAATTGGGGCAACGGATACCGGACAAGGCAGTGATACAGTGTTTGTCCAAATGGTGGCGGAAGTCTTGGGGCTTCCCATGGATATGGTGCATGTTCACTCCACTCAAGACACGGATATTTCCCCGTTTGATACAGGGTGTTACGCCTCAAGACAAACGTATATTTCTGGAATGGCGGTCGAAAAGGCAGCGCTGGAAGTGAAAGGGAAGATTCTAGGTTTCGCAGCCAGTATGACAGATGTTCCGGTGGGCCGCGTAGATCTCGTCGATCAAAAGATTGTCTATAAGCATTCTGGGGAAAGTGTTCTGACCTTAGAACAAGTCGCCATGCAGTCCTACTATGACCGCGTACTTGCCAAGCCAATTACCAGTGATGTTTCCAATAACGCCCGTATTAATGCCATCCCCTTTGGCGTAACCTTTGCCGAGGTGGAGGTGGATATTATGACCGGGAAGATCAAGGTCTTAGAAATTTACAATGTTCATGATTCTGGGATGATCGTCAATCCAAAAATGGCTGAGGGGCAAGTGCATGGCGGGGTGAGCATGGGGATTGGTTATGCGCTGTCCGAGCAGTTGCTTTTTGATGAAGTGACCGGTAAACCCCTCAATAATAACCTACTCGATTATAAACTGCCCACCATGATGGATACGCCAGACATTGGCGCGGAATTCGTGGAATCATACGAGCCAACGGGACCTTACGGTGTCAAATCTCTGGGGGAACCTCCGACCATTACCCCAGCTCCTGCGATTCGCAATGCTGTTTTGGATGCTACGGGCGTCGCGTTTAATCGCTTGCCGATGAATCCGCAGCGGGTCTTCGAAGGTTTCAAAAAAGCTGGATTAATCTAGGAAGGCGGTGATGAGTTGTACGATATTGTGGGATATTATGAAGCGGAAACCGTGGGTGAAGCGACGGCACTCCTCGCTCAAAAACCAAATCTAGAACTTATTGCGGGTGGCACAGACGTACTCATCAAAATGCACGGTAAGAATGAAGGCACTGAGCTCCTCAGTCTGCGCAAGATAAAGTCTCTAGAGGTTATTAGGAAAGCGGAAGATGGGACAATGGTCATAGGTGCGATGGCCACCTTTGCTCGGGTTTTCAAGGATCCTATCTTACAGGAAAGGATTCCCATCCTAACCGAAGCGGCGATCTCCATGGGCGGACCACAAATTAGAAATGTTGCCACGATCGGTGGAAATGTCTGCAGTGGGGCAACGTCTGGAGACAGTGCAACCTCGTTATTTGTACTCAATGCCCGTCTAAAATTAGTGGGCATGAACGGAGAACGCGTTGTTCCGATCCAAGAATTTTACCTTGGACCTGGCAAGGTAGCGCTGAAGCCCGGAGAGGTTCTCACTGAAATTCTTATTTCTCCCGAAGATTACCAGGGCTTTGGGGGACAGTATATAAAATTCGCCATGCGTGAGGCGATGGATATTGCTACGCTTGGCGTCGCAGTGATTTGTAAACTTCAAGACAAAACGTTTGACGAGGTGAGAATTGGGCTTGGGGTAGCAGGTCCCACCCCTCTTCGGTGCTTCGAAGCAGAAATGTACGCCCAAGGAAAAGAAATTTCAGTGGAGACCGTGGCGAAGATCGGAGAGCTGGCAGTGAAGTCTACCAAAGCAAGAACGTCTTGGCGGGCGTCAAAAGAATATCGGGAACATCTTGTGGAAGAACTCGTGCAAAGAGCCCTAAAAGTAGCCATTGTCAACGCAGGAGGTGCGGAACTTGTTTAAAAGAATCGCGTTTTCCGTGAATGGGAAAGCCTTTAATATTGAAGTAGATATTCGTGAATCGTTGCTGGAACTGTTGAGAAATCGGCTAGGGTACACAGGCGCAAAAAAAGGGTGTGGGGTTGGAGAATGTGGGGCCTGTAGTGTGCTCATTGACGGTACTGCCTTTGACTCCTGCATTTATTTAGCGGTATGGGCGGACGGTAAGGCCATTACGACGATTGAGGGGGTAGCGGCCAAGAACGGTGAACTCTCGAAGGTACAGAAGGCTTTCGTGGAAGAAGGCGCTGTGCAGTGCGGGTTTTGTACCCCTGGTCTTGTCCTCACCACGACCGCTCTGACGGAGAGTGGCGAAGAGTATACGCGAGAGACGCTTAAACGAGAACTCTCCGGACATCTCTGCCGTTGCACAGGGTATCAAAGCATCTTAAAAGCTGCTGAGAAATCGTTAGAAGGGCATATTTGTACGTGTGTAGATAGCCCTCATGACAAAGAACAAGATTATGAAAAGAAGTGAGGAATTATATATGAGTGACAAGATGGTGCAAATTCCCTTTAATCAATTGGTGGATTGGATGCTCGCTGAATATAAGCAAACTAAAACTATTTTCGGCGTCTCTGAAATAAAATTCTTTCATAAATCCAACGATCAAGACCTTAAGCTCTTCGGGGAAGTCATGGAGACGCCAGTGGGTCCGGCAGCTGGGCCGCATACGCAACTAGCACAAAATATTATTGCCGCTTATCTCAGTGGTAGTCGTTTCTTTGAGTTGAAATCTGTTCAAATTATGGATGAGTTAGAATTTCCGAAGCCCTGTATCCTAGCAGAGGATGAGGCCTACAACACGGAGTGGTCTACTGAACTTCCGATTATGGGTGCTTTTGAGGAGTACGTTAAAGCTTGGTTTGCACTGCACGTTCTGCAAAAGGAGCTCTTTAACCAAAGTGAGCGACGCTTTATGTTCAACATGAGTGTGGGGTATGACCTGAAAGGGATTCAATCGCCTAAGGTCGATGAATTCATAGAAGGGCTTAAAAACGCCTCAGGGACGAAGATTTTCAAGGCGTGTCAGGCGTCTTTACTTGAGAAGGTTGGCCAATTTAAGAACCTTGACCGAGCTTATTTAGAACAAATTTCTCCGAATATATGTACGTCCATCACCTTATCGACTATGCATGGTTGCCCACCTGCCGAGATTGAAGCGATCATAAAATACCTGCTCAGCGAAAAGAAACTGCATACGTTTGTGAAAATGAATCCCACGCTTTTGGGTTATGAATATGTCAGGAACACGTTCGATAAAATGGGTTACAAATATATTGCGCTTAAAGAAGAATCCTTCACCCATGACCTGCAGTTTGCGGACGGCATTGAAATGTTAAAACGTCTCAAAGCCTTCGCTGTGGAGCAGAAAAAAGACTTTGGCATTAAGATGTCCAACACCTTGCCAGTCAAGATTGCTAAATCGGAATTACCAGGCGAAGAGATGTATATGTCCGGTCGAGCGCTGTATCCCTTGACGATCAATCTGGCGTATAAGTTGGCTGCAGAGTTCAACGGCGACCTAAAAATATCTTATTCGGGTGGAGCGGATGCTTTTAATATCAAGCGAATCTTCGAAACCGGGATTCAGCCCATTACGGTGGCTACAACGTTACTAAAGCCTGGTGCTTATACGCGTTTCAAACAATTAGCCGATCTTTTGGATCCCCTCATGGCGCATCAGGCCTCGAGTCAGCTTAATATGGAAAAATTAAAAGCCCTCGCTGAGAGTTCGTTTGACGATGCCAATCATCTCAAAGAAAAAAGAGACGTCATCAGTCGTAAAACAGAGCTTAAGTTGCCTCTCCTCGATTGTTTCATCGCCCCTTGTACGATTGGGTGTCCGATTGAACAGGATATTCCAGAGTATCTTCGCCTGGTGGGTGAAAAGCGATATGAAGAAGCGTTTGAGGTCATTGTGTCCAAAAACCCTTTGCCGTTCATTACCGGAACGATTTGTACGCATCACTGTATGACGAAGTGTACACGTATTGACTATGATGAGTCGGTGCATATTCGTGGTCAAAAATTAGTGGCGGCAGAACAAGGCTACGCCGCCTATATGAACAAGCTTTCTGAACTGAACCCGAAGTCGTCTGCTAAAGTTGCAGTGATTGGAGCGGGTCCGTCTGGTCTTGCAGCAGCTTATTTCCTGGCAAAAGGGGGCATGGAGGTTACTGTTTTTGAGAAACGGGCGAAAGCCGGTGGTACGGTCGAATATGTGATTCCAGACTTCAGGATCTCGAGAGATGCGATCAGTAAGGACCTTCAGCTGATTGAAAAAATGGGCGTTCAATTTAAATTTGGCATTGATCCCAACGTGTCTGTCGCGGAATACAAAGCGAAGGGATTTCAGTATGTCTATCTAGCCATTGGCGCGGGTAAAACAAATGCGCTGGAGATAAATGGGGATACCAATCGTGTTATGGGGGCAATATCTTTCTTAGAAGCCTTTAACGCGAACAAAGAAACCTTGAAGCTTGGTAAGACCGTGGCTGTGGTCGGAGGCGGGAATTCCGCCATGGATGCAGCGCGGGCGGCACTGAGAGTCAGTGGCGTTGAGAAGGTCATGATTATCTACCGTCGAACGAAAGAGTACATGCCGGCAGATAAAGAAGAACTGCTCAATGCCGTTGAAGACGGAGTGATCTTCAAAGAGCTTCTTTCTCCAGTTTCTTTGTCGAAGGGCGTCCTGAAATGCCAGGTCATGGAGTTAGGACAAGCGGATGCTTCTGGCCGAAGACGTCCTGTCGCCAAGGTGGGTGCGTTTGAAGCCTTACAAGTTGATACCGTTTTGTCAGCCATTGGTGAACTGATCGATGATGATCTGTTGAAGCGTCAGGGGATCGAGCTAGGGGACAAGGGTAAAGTCCTGGTGAATGACGAAACACTCGAAACCAGCGTGAACGAGGTCTATATCGGTGGGGATGCCCTTGCTGGACCTTGGACTGTGGTGGGAGCGATTAAACATGGTACGCAAGTGGCCAAAGCGATACTGGAAAAAGAACAGTATAAGTTTAGCCAAGCGTTTGCCTCAAGGAGTTCCCTTGATCTTGACCATCGGTTGTTAGAGATTGCTAACAAGAAAGGAGTCATGAAACCAGTCAGCGATCATGAAGAAGAATCGAGCCGATGCTTAGAGTGTCATACAGTGTGTAATATTTGCTCAGAAGTTTGTCCAAACCGAGCCAACCTCATGATTCCAGTCCAGGGTCAAGGTTTAACCAATTTCAATCAGATCCTTCATATGGACGGGATGTGTAACGAATGTGGCAACTGCGCGACGTTCTGTCCGTATTCTAGTGAGCCCTACAAAATTAAGTTGACGTTATACTGGAGTGAAAAAGACTTTCAGGCTAGTGCCAACCCAGGCTTCTTCATCGTGAAAGATACCGCAGAGCCGGTTGTGATACTTCGGCTTGAGGGTGAAATAGTGACGGTGAAGTTTGATGAATCCGGAAAAACTGATGTGCCCATAGAAGGCTCAATCGCGGCCTTTGTCTGGACTGTCCTGAAACAGTATGGATATTTGTATAAGAATCTATAATAACCGATAAATAGTGCTATCTTAATCCAATCCGGCGTCAAAGTTATTGTAATGAGAAGCTATTTATCAAAGTGATAAAGGTTATAGCAACGTAGTCTTTCAGAATGGATAAGATCGTTCCATACACTAGACCCCCATAAATATTTACGCTATCTGTATCCTTTTGATAAGGCGACAGATAGCGTCGTTGAGAAAACCCCTATTATAGGGGCTGGCCAGTTTTTATGAACTTGGCATGAATCTTGCTATATATTTTATCATCGAATGAAGTGCCAAGCTCATACTCGCAGTATCATTAAGGAGGAACAAGAATCATGGCTAACACGGAAAAAACAGTCGCTCCAGTTGACGAGATGCTGCCTGCCGGGAAACTTTTTCTGTTTGGTTTACAACATGTGCTGGCAATGTATGCCGGAGCGGTGGCAGTTCCATTAATTATCGCAGCTGCCGCGGGTTTATCACAAGCACAAACTGCGTTCTTGATTAATGCTGACTTGTTCACCTGTGGTATTGCTACGTTACTCCAAACTTTAGGCCTATGGAAAATAGGCATAAAGATTCCGGTCATCCAAGGCGTTACCTTCGCTGCCGTTACGCCGATGGTGATCATGGCCAAAGATGGTGGAATGCCAATGATTTTTGGTGCAGTCATTGTGGCGGGACTATTTACATTTTTAGCAGCACCGTTTTTTAGTAGGTTGATCCGTTTTTTCCCCCCAATTGTTACGGGTAGCATCATCACGATTATCGGTGTTTCTCTTCTGCCAGTCGGTGTTAACTGGGCGGCAGGGGGAATAGGAAATAAAAACTATGGCTCGTTAACGTATATCATGGTGGCGGCCATTGTGCTTTTGGCGATTCTCTTAATCAATCGATTTTTCAAAGGCTTTGTTTCCCACATCGCCGTTTTGCTCGGCTTGGTCATCGGTCTAATCGTCGCCCTACCCTTAGGGCTTGTGAACTTCTCTGGCGTTGCTAAAGCTCCCTGGATCGGTATTGATACGCCCTTTTTCTTCGGATATCCTACGTTTGATATCGGTGCGATCATCGCCATGTGTCTGGTTATGTTGGTTGTAATGGTGGAGTCAACGGGAGATTTCTTGGCCATTGGCGAGATGGTTGGCAAAAAAATCGGAAAAAAAGAACTCACTGCTGGTTTAAGAGCGGACGGCTTAGCCACTACGTTCGGCGGTATCTTCAATGCCTTCCCGTATACGGCCTTTGCCCAAAATGTTGGCTTGGTCGGTTTAACGGGTGTTAAGAGCCGTTTCGTCGTCGCCACATCCGGTGTGATCTTGGTTGTATTGGGTTTATTCCCGAAAATGGCCACAATTATAGCCTCGCTGCCTGTCCCTGTACTGGGTGGCGCTGGAATCGCCATGTTCGGAATCGTGGCTGCCAGTGGAATTAAGATTCTCTCAAAGGTAGATTTTGACAAGAATGTAAATAACATTTTCATTGTTGCGATTAGTATCGGAATTGGCTTGATTCCGGTCGTAGCACCAAACTTCTTTCAAAATTTTCCATCCTGGAGTCAGACCATTATGCATAGTGGTATTACCTTAGGTTCAATCACCGCCATTGCTCTTAATGCTTTCTTTAATGGAAGCAAAGGAGCAGGAGATTTAGAGGATCTTAAAGGTAATGCAGGAATAATATCTTAAGACGTTATGGGGTGGGAAAGAGGACTCTTTCCCACCTTCTTATACTGCACAGTTCAGTGTTTGGAGAGAAGGCAGACGACAGGTTATAATGAACCAGTGTATAGGCTGTGGGTATTTGTCACGCAATAAAGAAAGGGTGAGGATCGATGCTATTAATCGGTAATGGAACCGTTTTAACCTTAGGGGGCAGCAATCAGGTGATTCCCAAGGGTGGCGTTCTAATTCAAGACAGCAAGATTCAAGAAGTCGGTTTAACTGACGATTTGCAGAGGCGATTTCCAGAGGCAGAGTTTATCGATGCTCAGGGAAAGCTGATTATGCCAGGAATGATCAATAGCCATATGCATCTTTACAGCACCTTCGCACGGGGAATGGATGCCAAAAGTAAGCCTCCAAAAAGTTTTGGAGATATCCTAGAAGGACTTTGGTGGAAACTTGATAAATTATTATCGCTTGAAGACGTTTATTATAGTGGTCTGACGCCCTTAATTGAGTGTATCAAAACCGGTACAACCACCATTATTGACCATCATGCCAGTCCTAAGGCCATTACGGGAAGTTTGCTCACGCTGGCCAAGGCGGCTAAAGAAATGGGTGTTCGGGCAGCTTTTTGTTATGAGGTCTCAGATCGGGACGGGGAAGCTATTGCTCAAGAGGGTATTCGAGAAAATGTCGACTTTATCTCAGCATGTAAGGCCAACCCTGACCCTATGGTCGCAGGGATGTTTGGGCTCCACGCCTCGTTAAGCTTATCAGATCAAACCTTAGAAGCGTGTAGTAAAGCGGCTAAGACTCTGGGAGCAGGTTTTCACGTACATGTTGCAGAAGGAAAAGAAGATCTCGAGGATAGCCTCGCTAAATATGGAATGAGAGTCGTCGAACGTTTAGATAAATTTGATATACTGGGACCAAAAACCCTTGCCATACATTGTGTCCATATTGATGATCACGAAATTGACCTGCTCAAAGCCTCCCAAACTTCTGTCGTACATAACCCGGAATCAAATATGGGGAACGCTGTCGGCGTGACTCCCGTCCTTAAAATGTTCAGCAAAGGGGTTAAGGTAGGACTCGGAACAGATGGTTATACCTGTGACATGTTTGAGAGTGGTAAAGTTGCCAACGTCCTTCAAAAACATGCCTCAGCAGACCCGAGTGTCGCCTGGGGAGAAATTCCGCAAATGCTTTATGGCAATAACCCTGAGATTGCATCAAAACTCTTTGGAGGGACATTTGGAGAATTAGTTGAGGGCGCTTGGGCGGATGTGATTGTGGTCGATTATGTGCCACCTACTCCGCTGAATTCCAGCAATTGGACGGGACATCTTCTCTTTGGGGTCTCTGGTCGGTCCGTTGAAACCACGGTCATTAATGGACGCGTCCGCATGCTCGACAGAAAACTCATTGACATCGATGAGGTAGCCATAGGGGAACGTTCACGTGAATTAGCACAGGAAGTATGGAACAGAATTTGAGGTGTTTAGATTGAAAAATGTTTTAGGACTCCGTTGTATTACCTGTAAACAGGAACTTCCGTCTGAAGCAGGCACGTATACTTGCCCGTCTTGTGGCTCTCAAGGTGGCATTATGGAGGTCGTCTACGACTACAAAGTGATCAACAAAATGACCACTCGTGAGCAAGTGACACAGTCCAGAGACAATTCAATGTTTCGTTATTTACCGTTTCTTCCCATTAGTCCAGAGTCGGCACGTCCTCATCTGAGAGTCGGCTGGACCCCACTTTATAAACCGGCGGGACTGGGGAAAAGTTTAGGGATGACGAACCTGTATATCAAAGATGACGGGCAGAATCCGACGGCGTCTCTGAAGGACCGGGCCTCGATCATTGCAGTGATTAAAGCGGTGGAGGAAAAGGCCCTGACGGTTGCCTGTTCTTCGACGGGTAATGCGGCTTCATCCTTGGCTGGAAATGCTGCGGCTATGGGCTTAAAGAGTGTGATCTTTGTACCGAGTCGTGCGCCGCAAGGGAAGATCGCTCAATTGTTGATCTTTGGAGCTACGGTGATCAGTGTTCAGGGGTCTTATGAAGATACCTTTAAACTTTCGGCAGAGGCCATTGATCGGTTCGGTTGGTATAATAGAAATGCAGCTGTAAACCCCTACCTGGTTGAAGGTAAGAAGACGGTTGCTTTGGAAATCGCGGAACAATTAAACTGGGAAGTGCCTGACTGGGTCGTTCTTTCCGTGGGAGACGGGTGCACGATCGCTGGGGTTTGGAAAGGCTTTAAGGATCTCTATCAAGCCGGGTGGATTGAACGGTTACCTAAAATTGCAGGCGTTCAGTCAACGGGCTGCTGCCCACTCGTGGATGCTTTCCTGGAAGAGCGCCCTTGGACACCCAAGGAAGAGAAAACGATCGCGGATAGTATTGCGGTTGGTGTGCCACGCAATCCAGATAAGGCACTCAATGCAGTTCGAGAATCCGGTGGGACGATGGTCGCTGTATCCGATGAAGCGATCTTGGAAGCTATGCGGGAACTGGGGAGAACGAGCGGTATTTTCGGGGAACCAGCGGGCGTGACAGGAACAGCTGGGCTTAAGGTGTTAGTGGCAAAAGGGATTATTGGAGTCGACGAGAAAGTCGTTTCTATTGTCACCGGTAATGGCTTAAAGGATGTCCAGAATGCGATTAAAGCGGTGGGTGAACCCATCAAAGTCGATCCTTCAATGAAAGAATTGTTGGCAAAGTTGGAAGGCAAAATCTGAAGACTAAGACGAGCAAACTATTAATTGGGAATTACTAGAGGAGGCAGCAGAATGAAACACTTAATCGATTTAACCATCAATGAAGAGCAACTTAAAAAAACGGTGCAAAGTGTTAAAGAAAGAAACATCGTTATTCCAACTATGGCTCAGATGAAGGATCCGGGTAAAATACCAGCACAAGTTAAAGAAAAATTAAAAAAGACGGGTTTATGGGACATTGACCCCATTAACTTGTTTAGAATTTCTTGGAAAAATGAACCGATCAAAGAAGGCGGGTTATACAATGACTTGCCGAACTATGTTGAAATCCCACCTGAGATTTCAGGCATAAAAGCAAGAGTGATTGCTATGTCAGGAAAGTATTTCCCAACCGGCGCTCACAAGGTCGGCGCAAGTTTTGCTTGTTTAGTGCCCCGCTTAGTGACGGGACAATTTGATCCTAAATTTCATGAAGCAGTGTGGCCTTCTACCGGGAATTACTGTCGAGGTGGCGCCTATAATTCCGCCTTATTAGGGTGTAAATCGATTGCTATTTTACCGGAGAATATGAGTAAAGAGCGTTTTGAATGGCTGAAACAAGTCGCTGGAGAAGTCATCGCCACACCGGGTTGCGAAAGTAATGTCAAGGAAATTTACGATAAAACCTGGGAGCTCAAAAGTACCAGAGATAATGTTGTGATTTTTAATCAGTTCGGGGAACTTGGCAATCATCTGTGGCATTATGAAGTGACGGGTCAGGCGATGGATGAAATCATCAAAGCGGAAATCGGCACCAAGGGAAAATTCGCAGGGGTTTGCTTAACGTCAGGTTCTGCAGGAACACTTGGTAGTGGAGACTACTTAAAAGATCAATATCCAAATTCTAAAATTGCGGTTGGCGAAGCGTTGCAATGCCCAACCTTACTTAACAATGGCTTTGGCGATCATAGAATAGAAGGGATTGGAGATAAACATATTCCTTGGATCCATAACGTGAAAAATACGGATATGGTGATCGCCATAGATGACAATGATAGTTTGGGGTTGTTCCGTCTCTGTAATGAACCGGCGGGTCAAGCTTATCTAAGAGAGCAAGGGGTCTCGGAAGAGGTCATTGAGAAGCTATCTTGGGTCGGAATCTCAGGGGCAGCAAATATTCTATCGTGCATTAAATTCGCCAAATATTATGAGCTTACAGAAAATGACATTGTCATTACGGTCCTTACTGACTCTGCAGAAATGTATCAGTCGAGATTGGAAGAAATGGAAGCAGAACGCGGCCATGGTTATAATGCCCTTGACGCTGCCATTGACCATAATAGATATGTGTTGGGTGTCAGAACTGACAGTATGGAAGAGTTAACCTACCAAAGCAAAAAGCGTATTCATAACCTGAAGTACTACACCTGGATCGAACAACAACAGTATGATTTGGGTGAGTTGAATGATCAGTGGTACGATTATGATGAATACTGGGGCAAGCTCCATCAAATGGGACCAGAACTCGATCAACTGATTGAGCAGTTCAATGAGCGAACGGGTCTGGTAAACAAATAATATTATCAGCCTAGCACGTAAAATAGTTAAACTACAAAGGAGGCAGCGGTTCTTGCACTGGAACCACTGCCTCCTTCTGAAGTACTAGGTACGTCAATTAGTGGTTTGACACACTACTAAAGAACTTGCATATTACAGGTATTTTGCTGTATTCTAGGCTTGATTCAACAACAAAGTCTAGAGATTGGAGACTAGTGAATTATGTATCGTAATCTAGAAGATTGCATCGTAGATTTAGAAAAGAATGGACATTTGATCCGTATCCATGAAGAGGTGGATCCTTATCTTGAAATGGCTGCAATTCACATGAAAGTTTATGCCGCTGGCGGTCCTGCGTTGCTATTTGAACATGTAAAAGGTTCAAAATTTCGGGCCGTATCCAATCTATTTGGGACCTTCGAGCGCAGCAAGTTTATCTTCCGAAGTACTTGGGAAGACGTACAGAACATTATGGCTCTGCGTAACGATCCCATGAAAGCCTTAAAGCATCCGTTTCGAAATATTAAAACGGGGTTAGCAGCATGGAAAGCCCTACCTTTAAAAAAATCTGTAAGCTCACCCATGACTGCCCAGGAAATTAAAATATCCGACCTTCCGCTCATTCAACACTGGCCAATGGATGGGGGAGCGTTTATCACGTTGCCCCAAGTATATTCTGAAGATCCGGATAAGCCAGGAATTATGAATTCTAATCTAGGTATGTACCGTGTTCAACTCAGTGGCAATGACTATGTAATGAATGAAGAAATTGGTATGCATTATCAGATTCACCGTGGTATCGGAATCCATCAGGACAAAGCGAACAAACTGGGAGTCCCCCTAAAGGTGAGTATTTTTATTGGTGGCCCCCCGGCGCATACCTTGTCTGCCGTGATGCCTTTGCCAGAAGGTATGAGTGAGATGACCTTTGCCGGTTTGCTCGCAGGACGTCGTTTTCACTATAGCTATATCGATGGATTCTGTATAAGCAACGATGCTGATTTCGTAATAACGGGTGAAATTTACCCTAACGAAACGAAACCGGAAGGTCCGTTTGGCGATCATTTGGGTTATTATAGCCTTGCACATCCTTTTCCGGTCATGAAAGTTCATAAAGTGTATGCTAAACCAAATGCTATATGGCCGTTTACGGCGGTTGGTCGTCCTCCGCAAGAAGACACTACCTTCGGTAGGCTGATCCATGATTTAACAGGTGACGCGATCAAACAAGCAATTCCTGGCGTCAAAGAAGTCCACGCAGTCGATGCTGCGGGCGTTCACCCCTTGCTTTTTGTGATAGGTAGTGAACGGTATACCCCCTATCAACCAGTAAAACAGCCGACTGAACTACTCACGATCGCGAATCGAATTTTAGGAACAGGACAGTTGAGCTTAGCGAAGTATTTGTTCATAACAGCAGAAGAGAAGCAACCATTAGATACTCATCAGGAAGTGGACTTTTTATCTTATATTTTAGAACGTATCGATTTACATCGAGACATCCATTTTCAAACAAACACGACCATTGATACTCTTGATTATTCAGGGACCGGGTTAAATAGAGGTAGCAAAGTTATTTTTGCAGCTTATGGAGATAAAATCAGGGATTTATGCCAAGAGATCCCTGAAGGTTTAGATGACTTACGGGGAGGCAGCAATGCCCGACTGATAATGCCTGGCGTTGTGGCGATTCAAGGCCCTAAATTCATCAATTATGCTCAAGCACAACAGGAGCTACAAGGTTTAAGTGACGCTATTCAGGGAAAGGGTCCGATTCCAAACTGTCCTATGATGATACTGTGTGATGACAGTACATTCATGAGTGCCACCACCAATAACTTTCTTTGGGCTACGTTCACACGCAGTAATCCTTCCCATGACATTTATGGCGTGAATAGTCACTATGAGAATAAGCATTGGGCGTGTGATAATATTATAATTGATGCTCGGATCAAACCTCACCAGGCACCGCCATTAATACCTGATCCAACTGTAGAGAAAAACATTGAACGATTCTTTGTCAAAGGGGCCAGCCTGATGGGATTAAAGCTTGACTGAGTTTAATTTTGAGCATGTCGTTATAAGACAGAGGTGAAGAAGACCGCAAAGAAGACCCGCTCGCTTGAGCGGGTCTTCTTAATATAGGCGTATGTTTGATTGGGCAGGCTTATACGGTCGGCCTTCTAAAAGGTAGTATCTTGGCCATTTGTTTCTTGGGTGCTGGTTCGCTACTGCAGGAGTCACAGCCTCCGCCGCAACCAGTTTTATTTCCGATAAAAACTTTGCGCCAAAACACTTGAAATTTTTGATCGACTGGTTCTATACGGGTTTCTACTTCATACTGGGGTCCCTGTGGTTGGTTGGCTAACCTTGCTTCAGTGGTTGCAACAATATTTGCGGTTTTTAAGGCTTTTGCCTCAGAGTCATAAAGAGTCTGTATTTTTACCCATTCCGTTAATTCCATCAAAATTCGCTCCCTTAGTGAACATCACTTGTCTTATAATAACCCTTTCATTGAAGATTGCAAGATATTGGCGTGAAAAGAAGAGGTCGTGGTTCTTTAATGTGTTAGAACCACGACCTCTTCTTCAATGAAACGACTCAATCATTTCTACATACTTCTTACTTCTGAATACTTTCTGTAAACCAAGAAGAGAATTTTTCATAGGATTGTTTTGATTTCCCGGTCCGGATAACCTTAGAATACATCTCCGGGGATAGCTCCTCAACGGCTTTAACTTTTTCCTGTATGGTATTAGAGGATCCCGTAATCTCTTGATATTTTTCACACAAGAGTTGATTCTTCTTTTGAATAATTCGATCTGTGGCAGGTGTTCGCGTCACGGGTGGTGGTGTATGGGGATGATCAAATGTAAAACTAACTGTAGAACCATTGGTTTTAAAGTCATTGAGTGGATATCCGGCATCCCATAATCCTGTCACAAACGCATTCCGCATCATGACATTATGCAGAGTCACCGATATATCCATCGTTAGTTCTGAAGGCTCAGAAAACTCACCAAGCTTAAAACCAGTGAGCCACCAGTGTTTATCAGTTCTTGTAAAGAGCGTATTGCCGTTCTTTTTTAAGGTGTAGGACATTTCTAAGAGATCGGTATCAGTGACACAATCATAATAAGCGCCATTTAAGAAACCACGAATATTTCGATCCACTGCCCGTGTGTAAACGCCAATCTCACCACCACAAACTAAGTCATACTGACCTTTCCAAAAACCGATGAGCCATTCTTTCTCATGATACTTAAACGTAATGGGTTCACAATCAATGATCATCCCTAAAGGCGCTGCTGCTTCATCATATAGACGACAATATCCAATATCTCTCTGCCAAGGATTCAGGGTTGAATAAAAAATGTCCTGTTTTGAATCATAGGCATAACCTGCCACTTCTATGGCGTTATCCAATTCCTCATTACCCGTACTCTCTGCTGCCCTGTTGAATTCATGGCCGCTTTCCGTCATGGATCGTTCGTTAAAAAGATTAGAAAATTGTCCCGACATATGGATCCCCCCTCAGTACATATTATTTAGCCAATGCATAGTATGGTGCATAGGTTTTTAATATTTATTGAATATATTTTAAGGGGGGGAAGATTTTGCAAAGAGATGCACATTACTATGCTATTTTAGCGTTTTGTCGAGCCTGTGGCTTTAAGAAAGAAAGTGCTCAAATCATTGCGCATGCCTCACAGTATGTGGATGATGCTAAAATAAATCTTATGTATTTACATAAATCGAATGATCTGATTGAACACGATGTTATTGATGAAAAGCCTGCATTATCTAATATGGCTACCTGCCATTCTTACTTTCGTATTAATACCTTTAATTACGAGTCAATGATCAATAACACGATTGCCTTTCATTTTGTTCCAGGTTGTCAGGGGGAGAGTTTTACAAAAAAGCTGCGCACTAAGGAAGAAGGCCCCATCATCCTAGATATATTAAACGATGTCATTGATGAGGGTAACTTGTATACCTTAGGAATCCTTTTGCATACGTTGGCAGATTCCTATACTCACCAAGGGTTTAGTGGAATGTTAAGTAAAGTCAATGATATCAATAACTGCAAGCCTAAGACGCATCAGAAGATAGGATTATATTATAAAATTCTTGGTTATATTTCGAAATTTGGTGGCCAAACATATGATGAATTATTTGATCGTATTATGCCGGCTTACGGACATGGTCAAGCGTTGGAATTTCCAGATCTCCCTTTCTTGGAGTGGTCGTACGAATATGATTATAGTGACGAATTCCATGGCTCCTATAAGAGGGTGGAGATCAATAATAAGGATCGATACCGACGAGCCTTTATGAGTATCAGAAAACTTCTCGAGAATTACCTAAGTAAACACCAGCAATATTTTGATTGGAATCTGAACTTCAACAACTTTGACCTATTACTAGATACGCTGCTTTTAGAGGATTTTGCAGCGACTAAAAGGGAGGATAATTGGAAGAAACTATTAATTCAACAAGGGCTATTTAATAAGGACGACTTTGAATTAATCATCTACGACAGCAGTAAGTGGTTAAAAGAAGCATTTAGTAATTATGACCCGAAAGATTTTGATGATCGTACGGTGAAGGACGTTAAGTTGGCAAATGACTTTATAAATTCTCACTGGTATCATTATTATCTGTCGGTTAAATGGTATAAGATCAGATTCGTAAAATACTGTGCGAAGTATCAATTGTTTATTCCAAGTTAGTATTTAAGTGATTTAATACGAGGATATAAAGAGATTGTCGCTCAGTGATTGGGTTTGCTTTCTCTAAGAGGGAGACATATTGTGGTACTTTGTTAAATCCAGCTGATTTGATAGTGCGCTGGTGAATTGAGCTCTAACCGATATCGGTATAGGGCTCAATTACTATTTTGTTTTGTAATTTATAAATCGTTTCATAAATCGTTACCTTAATTGAAAATCGAATTGCAACCCTTTCGATTTGCATTGAGCCATACATAGTAAAAGTATCCAAAGATACCAGGTAGTTGCATCCTGGCTTACAAAAGATTGGTTATAAACCAGTCTTTCTATTTACATACCTTTTC
>DASRMG010000106.1:0-4918 GCA_035648035.1 Desulfosporosinus sp.
GACAAGTCTGCACACAACGAGGTACATTACCTTTGTCCACCCGGTCAAAACAAAAATCACATTTCTGGACAGTGCCTTTTTCATGGTTGGAAACACGAGCCCCATAAGGGCAAGCCATTACACAGGTTTTACATCCGACACACTTTTTCTCATCTACCCAAACGATCCCATCTTCGCGACGCATGGAGGCACCGGTCGGACAGGCATCCACACAGGGCGCATTTTCACAATGCATACATAATAGAGGGAGATGAGCCATGTGCACGTTTGGAAATACTCCAGAAGGGCCCACTGTCGTCACCGGGTTGTAGATCATATCGACAGGAAGATTATTATGAACTTTACAGGCAACTGTACATGATTGACAGCCGATACAACTACGTGTATCTATAACCATTGCATAGCGCACCATGTTAGTTACCCCCCTTTGCATTGGCTGTCGTGACTTTATAGACTTTGCATAACAAGCCCCTGTTAGCCCAAGTTCCGCTGATCGGGTCGCAGTCTTCGTCTCTAGTGCTTGTCAGAACATTAGTATTGGATTCTAAGCAACCACCCAAATCCGGTTCAACTACTTCTCTTTCGGGGAACCACCAACCGCGCTCGGTTACAATGACCCTTGGTGCAACAGCTTGGGTTACGTCAGCTTTTTGTTTAATACGTCCACGCTTCGTTTCAATCCAAACCCAGTCATCTTCTTCAATAGAATACTCTGCAGCCGTCTCTGGGTTTATTTGGAAATATGGTTCATGTCTCAAGTAACGAAGTTCTTGAATCTGGAACTGCTCGGAATGGTGGAAGGGCATAAACCCATTACCAGTCGTTAGAACCAGCGGAAATTCTTTTGCTAATTCCGGATGATCTATCTCGTTTTCTACGGGACCGACGTATTCTGGTAGCGGAGAATAACCGAGGTCTTTTAAAACACTGGAATAAAGTTCAATTTTTCCTGAAGGTGTAGCAAAACCTTGCCTTTGAGATTTGTTGTATTCTCTTTCAGGAAAGTGGAAACGATAAAATTCTACAAACTCGTCATAGTTGTCGAGACCATACCCCAATGGTTCTAATTTAAAATGGTAAGCATCTTCGACAGTTTCCCAAGGCCACATATCTATTTGTCCTAATTTTAACCCCAGATCTTTCCAGAAGTTATAGTCATTACGTCTTTCATACATGGGCTGTATGGCGCGTTGTGAAGCAAGAAGAAAGTCAGCACATCCATAGACAGCACTAATGGTCGGGCGTTCAAGAGCTCCGGCAATAGGCAAGACATAATCGGAAAGAGCCGCTGTCGGAGTCATCCAGTAATCACAAGTTACCATGAATTCTACTTTTCTTAAGGCCTCTAAAACCATTTTGCTATCACCATAGGAGTTAACAGGGTTGGTAGCAGAGACTAGCAATGCTCTCACCGGATAAGGCTCGCCCGTAAGAATTGCCTTAAAGACTGAAGGGGGGTGAGCTTCACACATCCATTCTGCAGTAGGTGCTTTACCCCAAACTTTCCTCGTATTTTCTGCAATTTTGGTATATCCCGGCCAGGTCATAAGCTTGAATTTATCTGAGCCGATCTGCTTAGCTTTTTGTTCGTCCGTCAGAAGGTCATTGCATTCCATCTCTTCTTCGGTAATCGTGTCTAAACTAGGACCCGACAAGAGGTCTGATCCGATGCCATCCAGGTTACCAGTGACTGCTCTTAATAAGGCACGTGCATGAATGGCTGCTCCAGCTGTTCTACCCTGCTGATCAAGCGCAGTCCCCCATTGGATATTGCCTGGTTTGTTTGTGGCATAGATCGTGGCGACTTCTCTGATTTGTTCTTCGCTAAGCCAAGTAAGCGGAGCTGCCCATTCTGGGGAAAATTCTGCAACGTGTGCTGCCAGTTCTTCATAACCAACGCAATTCTCAGCAATAAAGGCATCGTCGGCTAAACCATCATAGATAATAACGTGCAACATAGCCAAAGCTAGAGCTAGGTCGGAACCAGGACGAAGAGGAAGCCATAAATCTGCCTTAGCCACTGTTTCGGTAAAACGCGGATCAATGACAATTATTTTCAGCCCTTTTCTCTGTAATTCTGTAAGATGGTGCATTGCTGGCATGCCTGAAGCTCCAGGATTCTGCCCCCATAAAATTATCACGCGACTGTTACCTATGTCCAAGTCAAAAGGACTCCAACCACAAATTGCCGTTTCTATCAAGAAGGTTGGCATCCAGCATAGATGTGCGTTGTGAAATCCATTTGGGCTACCGAAAATATTCATAAACCTACGACGTGCCCAATCATCCGTACGTGCTGTACCACCAGCTGTGGCCACAGCTTCGGCCCCAGATTCATCTTTGATTTGGGTGAGTTTAGCGGCAATTTCACTAAGAGCTTGATCCCAGGAAATAGTTTCCCATTTTCCTTCGCCCTTTTTGCCAATCCGTTTCTGTGGATAATTGACTCGCGCAGGATGATCAATGTGTTTTAATGCAATATTTCCTCGACAGCACAACCCGCCCTGATTCGTCGGAAATTCGGGATCACCTTCGATTGCTATTACTTTGCCATCTTTCACGTAAGCTAAAACGCCGCAGTTTTCGTGACAAAAATAGCAACATGACTTTTTAATTTCTATACCTTCTTGTTCTAAATCCACATTCCTGTTCATCTATTACCTCCAAAGTTAATATTTTAATAAACTGTCTCTCGAAAATTTACAATAAATGCATCTCAAAAAATATTTTTACTCTTTTCCCCCTAATGGATTCAGTTGATATGAACAGAATGGAACCAAACTGCCGTCAGGTTTTGATACAACCATGCTACATTCTTTTAGGCGTTTCAGATCCATAGTCATGGCATCCATAAAATTCATGATTATTACTGAAAGCCCTTTATGTGACTCAGGAAACATTTTGCCTGCAATATCAGTAAAAACTGATCCTTGAGGACTGTCGGGATCGAAGTAGCGAGCGTATTCTTGCGGGGTTATCTGCCGAGTGATCGGTTGATATGCACCTTCCTTTTCTAGCAGGTAGGTACCACTATCGCATAGCGGATGTGCGCAACCCAACGGCCACAAGTCATAGGGTTGAATTAGTCCCTTGCTCTGTTCAGCAAGCATAAAGATTACATCTCCCATCGACAGACGACGACCCGCTGTGACCTCAAAACGTCCTGAGATGAAGGCCGGTTGAAGAGCGACTCCAGCAACAACATCATTATTTTTTAGAGCAAAATCCAGGACATCGCCCATTCGGTCATGATTAATTCCATAAATTACAGTCATTGCCAGGACAACTTGTAGTCCTGCTTTTCGACAATTTTCAATGGCCTGTAATTTTGTTTTAAGCAGGTCTTTCCCACGAGTTTTTTCATATATGGAGCCTTCCAAACCGTCAAATTGCAGATATATACCGCTTACACCAGCATCTGCTAATTCCTTTAAATAATCGAGGTCATTGGCAATTACAATTCCGTTGCTATTAATCTCGATAGCTTGGAAGCCTACTTTTCTACCCACTCGTACGATTTCCGCTAAATCCCTGCGTGTACTCGGTTCTCCTCCAGTCAGTTGAATACTGGTTTGCGGGCTGGTTTTATTCATAATCTTCCTATATTGTTTTTCAAGCTGTTCTAGATTTGGCTCGATTGCAGGTCGAGTAGATGTATCAGCTGACATGAAACAAACTGGACATTTAAGATTACAATTATCTGTTACCTCAATTTCGACTAACGTAGAATGTCGAAGGTGGCTCGAGCAGAGACCACAATCGTGGGGACAACCTTTCTTGGAAGGTTGCCCTGATTTTAACTCGTTGAAAGGAAAACGGAACGACTTCAGCCAATTATAATGTTTGGCATCTGGCCAAATACAGACAGAAAATGGTCCATGTTTAGGACATTCTTTTTCAAGATAGACGAGGTTATCTTTACTAACAATCTTTGCATCTATAGTTTGTAGACAGACTGGACAAACACTTTCTGTATAATCAGTAACTGTAATGTCATCTAATAATTGCATTTATGATACTCTCCTCGCATTAGCATTTGATTTTTTCTGAGAAGAACAGGGTCCTTTTCAATATTTCGAATGCTCCCATATTTGAAAGCCGTGGCATTTTGGGCAATTCTATACTCTCCTTCCTGTACCCTGTAGATCTTGCCGATCCGTGAAAGTAATTGAACTTATGAGTAGTAGCTAATGAGTTTTTTTACATATATGTGCATTGGTTCCTGTAATGTTTTCATTATTACACCAATAATTAATGCAAAAGCCATGCCAAGTTGATTGTTTTTTGGATAGCCTTATGGAAACACGTTTTCATGCTTTTGCAGGCTATTTACTAAACACAGATTTTTAATGTTTTTGATCAGTTATTCCATAAATGTTTGACTGATAGGGCTTATTAAGCCTTTTAGGCCTTGAGTGTAGGTTGCAAATTTTTTCCTTCACCCCCTTCCAAAACAATTTTAATGGCTTTTGAATTCTTGACAATGCAACTCAATTTATATGATTCAGTATTAAAATGAAAAAAACTTTGTCATATTGGGATTTTTATGCCTTATTTGCCTTGGCCCGCTACCTTACTTTTCACAGAGATTTCTATAGTCCTCGAGGGTATTCATGTTGTAACAAATGGTCTCAATAATTAAGGTTTATAGTAAAAGCAATGACCAGATATCTGAATTAATAGCTATCTGGTCATTGCCTTGCTGGGTTTTCTCGAATTTGTATGGAGATAAATGTCATTTGACGGTTGTGGCGCACTCACTAGCTTCCCCTTTGAGGATTTGAATTCCATGAGGAATGGCCGGGGCAATTGCCGCAAAGCATTCACGTACCGCCTTGGGACTGCCTGGCATATTAATAATCAGCGTTTGTTTACGTAGAACTGCTACGGCTCTGCTTAGCATAGCCTTGTTCGTCAC
>DASRMG010000107.1:0-65517 GCA_035648035.1 Desulfosporosinus sp.
CTATTTGAGGATTCTTTTCTTACTAATCAGCTAAAAACCCTTGAAAAAGCTAGTTAATCATTAATAATCAAAGGGCAACAATCACATTAGGCTACCTGGAAATCACAGAAGCAGCGATTTAGAGGGTGCGAAACTTAAGTACATTAAATTGGTGGGGAAGAGAAGTAGCTGATGAAATAGAATTATTCAGGGAAATTGCCCGGGTATACAAGCCCAAAATGCTTATCTCTTTTGGTGCATTTCCCTTCGAATTTCTAAGACGAGCTTGTGAAATAGAACCCCAAAAAGGACCTAAGGCCTGGGGCACTGCTATTCTAAGGAATGAGTTTGAGAAATCGATTGAGAATTTTGATATTAACTCCATCAATAGGATTCCCATTCTTCGCCGCGTGGTCAACAGTGAAAATCAAAGAGAAAATCTTGACTTTATGTCTCGAACGGAACGAGAAACCTATTTTCAGCATGTTGGAACGAAGATTGCGGAAAAAATAATTGAGAACAAGGATGCTCTTGATATTTGGCTTGATTAATTAGGAATACATTCATTATTCTGCATCTTATATTTAGTACCTTAAGAGTACTAGTGTTTCGAAGTGAAACTAATCTTTGTGGATCAGTATTTTTCTTTCGATGGTATTTATATATAAGCGAAAAGTATGAACGGCAGAATCGTATTATTCTAGTACAATATAACTATAAATGACACAACGAATTTGCCCCAAAGAGAAAAAATCTTTTTGGGGCAAATTTATTGCGTCATTCGAGTGATTTACTATAGGGTAAATCGATTATGAGTATATTGATCTACTATATACGTGATAGTTACTTCCTGCTAATCTTTTATTGTGAGTATAAAGGATTATATAGTATCTATAGGAAGGAGCACTGTATTACATCGTAATTTATATAAGGGCGGACAGAGATTTATGCAAAGTTCATTTTGAAGCTCAGAGTTTCCTCTAACCTGCTTTCAATCGCTAGAGATTGGAAGCATAGTGAGTAAAGGAAAGGTGGGATTGATTTGTCTAACTTAGCTAGTGATAAGTACAAATCCTTAGTTGGGAGGGACTCTGGAGAAAAAACGTACCCAATTTGGCTCTTAGTTAATCCCAAATACCCTGGAGTTGTCTCTAGCGTGTGGAGACCTGTTTTAGATGAGATACAGGACAAAGTCTATAGGGAAATACATACAAGAATTGATACTAAGAATATATATATAAGAAGCGCTGTAAGCGATTGCGGAATAGTACCGGATACCTTAAATTGGTGGGGAAATGAAGTATCTGCAGAGATCAATATATTTAGAGAACTCATTATAGACTATAAGCCAAAGCTGCTTATCTCGTTTGGTGCATTTACCTTTGAATTCATGAGGCGTGTCTCCGGAATCAAACCAAATAAGGGGCCAAAGTATTGGAGTGCTCCAGTTCTAAACGACGAATTCAGAGCATCCCTTGAAAGGTTTGATGTCAATAAAACCAATATAATTCCCCTACTTCGGCGTGTAATTGAAAGCAATGAATTTATAGAGACTCAAGGTCATTTTAGCCAAAGCGATAGTGAAAAGTACTTTCAATATGTTGGCACGAAGGTCGCTGAAAAGATTATTGAAAATAGAAGTATTCTAAATATTTGGCTTAAGTGAATTATTTAGAATACTTTAACTCATCATCACTGCTTTGCAATCGAATTTGTGTAGGGTGGCAGTCATTATGCACTTCGAGTAGAGGTTTGATTAATAAGTTGAACTTCTGAAGAGTTCACTTTACTTGGCAATAGTTTAAATCGATTATGAACATATAGGATAGCTATAGACGTTAAGGCACTATTGGTGTTAATCTTCAACTATGAGGTGTTACGAAAGATATATGAAAGAGGTGGTAGATCGTCAATGTATTAAGGCAAAGGCAATGTGAGTTATTTGTTTGTAAGTCGATCTTAGAAAAGCAGCCTTGAAAGGCGCTAAGAAATTTAATCAGCGTGAAAGCGAAAATGGATCGAAAAAAATTAATGGAGGAGGGAAAGTTTAATATGAAAGCTTTATACGAATCCTTAATGCAAGCTTCCAGAGCACACGCCAAGTGGGAGATCGAAACGTCTCTAGAAATTGTACAAAATCGTAAAAAATTACTAATACTACTAGTAATGGCCCTGCCGCTTCTTATTCCAGCAATGGCTCACGCAGCCTCAGTACTTCCAGCTTTTATCGGAGGCAAATCAGCCTTTGGACCGTCATATTTTTCACCTGTCACCTTTTATGGCTCTATAGGCGTGGGTCTCATAGCTGGCCTTATTACAGGGTGCATAGGGGCAGGAGGGGGTTTTGTCATCACCCCTGCACTGATGAGCATGGGAGTAAAGGGTATATTAGCAGTAGGGACTGACATGTTTCACATCTTTGCTAAGGCTATTATGGGTACCACCCTACACAAGAAAATGGGTAACGTTCACGTCGGTCTTGCAATCGCCTTCTTGGTAGGATCCTCACTGGGGGTCACTGGAGGAGGTACGTTAAATCGGGCATTATATAACTATAACCCCATAATGAGCGATTTTGTAATAAGTGCTATATATGTAGTACTACTGGGATTCCTGGGCATCTTCGCGATGAGTGAGTATGTTGCTAGTAGGAAATTCGCTTCTAAGGACGGGGGCGACGTTCACGGTGGCCCCGAGAAAATGCCAGCCATAGGAGCTAAGCTACAATCCATTAACCTGGCTCCCATGATTAAATTTGATGAGCACATAGTCCCTGGTGGGAGAAAGATCTCCGGCGTCTTTGTAGCAATATGTGGAGCTGTGACGGGCCTTCTAGCTTCTATACTAGGAGTTGGCGGCGGTTTCGTTACCTTCCCAATGTTTGTATACGGTTTGGGTATCTCCACTGCTACCACTGTAGGTACAGATATCTTCCAAATTATTTTCACAGCTGGTTACGGTTCCATAGCACAGTACGCAATCTACGGCTATGTATTCTACACACTAGCCATGGGCATGTTACTGGGTTCGTTATTCGGGATCCAAATAGGCGCCATCACGACACAGTTGGTCCCCAGTACTCATATCAAAGCCTTTTATGCAATTGCCATATTGGCGGGTTTTGTAAATAGGCTATTCGCCCTGCCACAAAAATTGGCAAAGATGGGGTATATCAGCCTATCCGCCTCTTCTGGTGCATTAATTAACACGATAGGAGTATGGCTATTCTTTGGGCTAATCATTATTTTCGGAGCGTGGATCATCGGTACATTTATAATAAATATACCGAAGCTCCGGCTTGATACAGACAATGATGCTAAGGTTTCCAAAGGAGGTGTATCCCAATGAGTATAGTTCGAAACAAAAAGACTTTTACCATGGGAATGGCAATGATCCTGAGTTTTGTAGTAATCTATGTTGGTATGATGTCCCCCATCTTCGGTAACGGCAGGAATGGTCTGGAATACGCTGATGATATGTTTAACTCCTTGTCTAAGGGCTCAGCCTATCTCATCAAGGACGCTCAAACTATTGCGGATGGTCAGATCGGGAAAAACATTAACGTGACTATTAAAGCTCCATCACCTGAAGATGCCATAAAGTGGGGTAAATTGTATTCTGAAGCTGGTGCCGCAGTGACTGTTAAGGAATCTTCGGTGGCCATTGAAGGTGATTTCGGGAAAATTCTCGGCGCGGTTGTGGCCGACAGCGATTTCATGTATAACAATGACAGTAAATCATTGGAAACAAAATACGGTTACGATGGCCGTGAAGCAACTAACAACTGGAACAATTCCTTAGTAAAAATTGACGCGTCGATGAAAACTAAAGCGCAGTTTCAACAAAAATTTGACTTGATCAAAGTACAACAAAAAGCTCTTGAGCCGGCCTACAACTACTACGGAGTTGAAATAAAGAAGGTCAGCGACTATAAAGCCACTCTTGCATTGCTCCTCTGCTTCTACCTTGTTTACACTATTTGGTACGGCTTCGGACTCTTCTATCTGTTTGACGGCATGGGTATAACTATACGCAAACCGAAGAAGAAATTAGAGGCATAAATATATAACAATCGGTTCGGTTCTGAGTTTCTAGCGTGAATGATCTCTTAAAATCTTTCGGTTAGAACAGGGAACTGCGAGATTTGACCCTTTGCAACTGCTATCAACAGTTGCAAAGGGTCTATTTTATTTGAGGAGGTAGTCGCGAAAGTGACAGGCAAGCCAACTTTCTATACGGGGGGTGGATGACTCAAAAGTGGAGATGCCACAAAAATTAAGGTCTGCTTAATTGGCGATATCATAAATGAACGTATTGCTTCTCAAAGCTCATAGGCAAATTTCTTAAATAGTTCCTTATTTGAGAAACGAGTATTTTGGCATCTTGGCTCTAAGTCTGTTTTATAAAAGTTCGTGTATGTCAGGTATCTTGGGGTTGGGTAACATGGAGGACATTGCTTATAATGATCAATCCCATTGCTACGAAGCCTTTGATTCGGAACAGAAGATCTACCGAAAGGTGAAGTAGTCTGAAGTAAACATGGTTGCACCATCAAATAATGCATTTTAGAATGCCCATAGAGAGAAGATAGTGAATGAGCAATGAATATCTTGATTGTTGACGACCGACGAGAAAATTTGCTGGCTTTAGAAGCAGTGCTTAATTCACCAGATTATCATCTGATTTCTGCCAGTTCTGGCGAAGAGGCGTTAAAATGTTTATTAAAGGACGATTTTGCCGTGATCCTGTTGGACGTGCAGATGCCAGGAATGGATGGCTTTGAAACTGCCAGCCTCATCAGAGCCAGGAAAAGAAACAAAGATACACCCATTATTTTCATTACGGCGATTTGCCAGAGTACTGAAAATATGATGCAAGGTTATTCGCTTGGGGCTATTGACTATTTGATAAAACCGTTCCATCCTCAAACGCTGAAATTAAAGATAGAAGCCTTTGTGAAAATGTATGATCGGGAGATGCAGCATGAGAAGGAGCAACGAAGGTTGTTCGAAAAAGAAATGGCTCATCTAGACCGCATGAACCTTGTGGGGCAAATGGCCGCAGGGATCGGCCACGAAATCAGAAACCCACTCACCACCGTTCGAGGATTCCTTCAGTTACTGGGCGCCAAAGAAGAATTTCAACGATTTGACGACTACTTTGAGCTAATGATCGAGGAGCTTGACAGGGCAAATTCTATCATTACTGAATTCTTGAGCCTAGCGAAGAACAAGACAGCAGATTTGGAGCCGTTGAATATCAACACCGTGCTTGAAAAACTGTTCCCATTGATTCAAGCGGACGCAATACTTAGTGGTAACGACATCATAATGGATCTTCAAGATATTAAAGTCTTACTTCTAGATGAAAAAGAGATTCGCCAGCTCATTTTAAATCTAGTGAAGAATGGACTGGAAGCGATGTCCGGTGCTGGGAAACTGTCGATCAGGACTTTCATGGAGGATGAGGAAACAGTTTTGTCAGTGGGAGATGAGGGCAGTGGTATTAAAGATGAAGACTTAGAAAATATCGGGTCACCTTTTTACACGACGAAAGTGAGCGGCACTGGTTTGGGGTTGGCCATTTGTTACAGCATTACCACAAGACACAACGCTATAATCCAGATTAAGACGGGCCCTTTGGGTACCACCTTTTTAGTGAAGTTTAAGCACCACTAGTAATAACATAAGGGATAATTGAGTTCAGAGAACGAGTTGGGAAAATATTTAAGGGTATGAGGCAATACCCGAAGGATCCATCGTAGCTTTAGCTGGCTAAATAGAGGTGGTAATTCAGCTAGAATAGTGTTATATTTTATCAAGGCTAATAGTTAAATAGTTGTTTGCTTTGAATAGGGCAAAAAGGAGTTACTTGTATGAGTAAGAATAGTGTTGGCGCAGGTATTGGGATTGGTAACATTATTGCTATCGTTATATCATGGTCCGTAAATCACTCCATATTATGGGCTCTAATACACGGAGTATTAGGTTGGTTATATATCGTATACTATGTTCTGTTAGTTAGGTAGGTAGACTTTCACCATCGGTATCAGGAGAAAATTTCTGCAGGGCAAAACGAAATGACCTAGCAAAAGATGATTAAGAGGTAGTTGCTAATATGCAACTACCTCTTAATTTGTGGTCTTTTTTGTTCTTTGCCACGTCCTTCCGTTATAAAAGAAA
Organism: Desulfosporosinus sp.; assembly: GCA_035648035.1. GTDB lineage: Bacteria > Bacillota > Desulfitobacteriia > Desulfitobacteriales > Desulfitobacteriaceae > Desulfosporosinus. The sequence continues at coordinate 6,162 of DASRMG010000107.1, forward strand.
TACGCTAACAGATAGATTATAATGATTAAAATAAATGTATATGAAGGTTGCCAGTGTTTCATATGGTAATATTTTATCCAAACGGCCATTGGCTGAGCAATAAACGCACCGAATGCTGCCAGAGTTACTGATTTAATGATGGGGTTTACCTTGGGTTTGAATTGTAGGAGGAACATCGTTGTAACGGGTATAACACAGAAGTCCCAGGTAATATAACCGGGAATTAAAGGAATATCTTTGATGGGATATGACCAGAGGCCCAAAGCTAAGCCAAATGGTATCCAGGTAAAAAGCAATAATTGAAATGAACAGCCCCGCAAAAAGTAAGCGATGTGTATTTTTTTGTCCCTCCATATGATCCAAGCAATCCAACTACCGACCGATAGAAAGATAAGTGCCCACCATCTCCAAGTAAAGACCACTGTATTCAGCCATAATTCATAACTTAGAAGATTTGCCTCATGGAGCATTGCATTGGCTTTCTCTATCAGGGGGTTTACGTTTAATGTAATAATTATCCACCTTTTTCAGCTTTGAAACGGGTTTTTTGTATAAGGACATTGGCTTGCTTAAGCAATTCATTGGGTACATTTACTTCAGGATTTGTGTAAGGATTCAAGCGATTAACACCTCCAGCATGATCGTGTATTTCACCAATATAGGAAAGATCGTTTTATTTAAATATGGCGAATTCCAAATCGTATAAGTAAATTGTTAAAAAGGCCAGAGCAAATGATGGAGGCCAGACCCAAAGCGGTTTTTTGTGATGTATTATAAGAAGAGGGAACATTAGACAGTTAAAACCAAAAGACCAATAGATATTCCAGCCATAATGGTAAGAAAAATACCCTAATCTCACTGAAAGGAATTCAACGCAAGTGTATAGAAGAGCCCAGAAGAGGATAAATGCTAGCCCTTTAATTTTACTTACCTTCAAATAAACCGGTAAAAAGACTATACATGTACAGGGGAAAATTACAAAGGCAATGAGGCATTCAACAAAATGGCTACTGAAAATGGGTGATTCATACTGCCAAAGAGGTTTGTCAAAGGATAATATTATATAAGCTAGATCGGCAAGGATCATATACAAAATTGTAGGGTAATATAATTTCCAGTGTCTCCAATCACCCCATTTCCAGGTAATCAAAATAGATAGGCATAATAGTATGAAGATCAAGCATCTTTCAACTCCGATCGCTCTTCAGTCTCGGTAGGTGGCCAATCCTGGATGCAGTTATCTTCAATAATCCCTAAAGTAACATCGTTGATATCTTCAAAAGTCAAGAGAAGATCTCGAATCCTCGATTTAATGGTGCTTGCTTTCGCTAAGGTGAAACCGGAACGCAGTTCAACGTAACCTTCGACATGATAAAAACGCCCTTCTTGGAGAATGCGCATTTTATTAATATCGGTTACGTCAGGATCGGACATAATAATTTGTGAAACCTTGTCTTCGACTTCCTTCGGTGCGGAAACACCGATGAGCCCTATCATGTTGTCATAGCCTACTCGATAGGCAACCCCACCCATGAGAAGTCCGATGATGATGGCTGCAACCCCATCTAAAGACTTGATCTGAGTGAATTTCGTGAGAAGTATAGCAACAAGGGCTAGTACAGCGCCAAAGGTGGCGACAAGATCCTCGTAGAAGACGAGGCGAGTCGCTGGAGAGGCTCGATTCACATTTTTAAGGGCAACAGAAATTAACAAAAATCCCTTTCCTTCAGACCGGGTTTCTCTGGCAATTTCACGTATAGCCTTCAATAAGACAAAACCGTCAATACCCATGGAGGCGACGAGACTGAAAATAATCAGTCCTAGATTACTGATGGGTACTGGGTATTGGATTAAATGAATCCCTTCGAGGACGGTCTCATAGGCCATGATCGTAACAATGATGACGGCACCCATGCAAAATACATTGATGAGACGTCCAAATCCGGTCGGAAAACGGGAGGTTGGTTTTCGTTCAGCAAGAATACTTCCGCTAAAGACGAATATTTGGTTGATCGCATCTGCACCCGTGTGCATTGCTTCTGCAAACATAGCACCACTGCCGCTTGTAAATGCTGCTATTCCTTTAAGTATGAGCAGGAGGAGATTACCTAGGGCGGCGTAGGATGATGAAGCATTTCCTTTTCTAATGAGTTCCCAAGCTTTGTTCATTTTGTCTCCTTAGATTTATTCAGGTACGCCATTGTTTTCTTGGTTAGCATCCCATTATTTTCAAGGTTTATTCCAAGAACGTGACACAAGACAAATGGTAAACATATCCTATAGTGTAATATAGGAATATTGAAAGCGGTGAAAGGGATGAGTTTATATCTGGCGTTGGGTGATTCAATTACTGCAGGGTATGGGGTTGAAAGTCTATCTTCGTTTCCAACGCTCTATGGCAATTTTCTTAGGAGGCATAACTCCGAGTTGTTGGTTCATAATCTAGGCGTAAATGGTTTAACGACACAGGGCCTAGTTCAGTTATTACAGTGTAATAGTAGCCTGCGTCACCTAATTACTCGGGCATCTTTGATCACGATCACCATTGGCTCTAATGATCTACTTCGTCTTATAAAGAATTTTAACCAGCCCATTAACACAGCTCAGTTACCGATGATCTTAGGTAACATGAGAAGAAATCTTGTGCAAATCGGTGAAATGGTTAGGCGTATGAATCCTACGGCCATCGTAAAAGTAGCCACGCTGTATAATCCCCTACCAGCCGGCCCATACGCTCAATATGATGTACCCGTGCAAAGGGTTCTTGACGTTGCCAATAGTATGGTGATTAGTTCGGCAAAGCGATATGGGTTTGTGGTCGTTGCATTAGATCGAGTGATCAGAGGAAAAGAACGTTTTCTAATCGGCCCTGATTATATACATCCCAGTCTGACTGGGTATAGGGTCATCGCCAAGGCGTTTGCTAACTATTGAGTTTGAGCAAAAATAATAACCCATAACCTTATATAAGGCTATGGGTTATTTCTTATCGTAAGGGAGGTCGCTTGGGATATCTATTCGTAAAATACCAATAAAGTCCCACTGACCCAAACGCGACGGCACCGATTGCTAGAGCTAACAATAGCCGTCGGGGATGATGTGAGATGTGCCATAAATCATGTCCTACCCAAGATTCCCAAAGGATCATGGGTATTTTTCCGAGCAGTGAGGCTAACAAGAACGAAGGGAAGCTCATAAGAGATAAGCCCGCCGCATAATTCACCGCCGCAGCGGGTAGTACTGGAATAAGTCGTGAGAGAAGGACCACGGAAAAACTATTTCCTCTTAGAAGCGCGCTCCATTTTCCTAGCTTCGTCATCTTTGGCTGTGCCCATGTTTGACCAAGCGTACGAGCTAACCAAAACCCCAGAGAGGCACCGATCAAGCTGCCGAGCAAGGAAAGCAAAAAACCACCGATCCACCCGAAGAGGAGGATGTTAATTCCCGCCATTAAAACAAACGGGATCACTGGAAAAAGTGCCAAAACTGTGATGATAGCAAGGTCAACAAAAATGCTTAAAAGTCCCCACTGTTCGACAAACGCTTGTAAATGCTCAGGGTTTTGTAACATAGGATAAAGGGAAATCACTAGAGTGAGGGAAATGAGCAACGTCAGATAGGAGAGGCTTTTCTTATTCATGTCTTATAAGACGGAGCGTCGTATATCGTTCAGCAGCTGGGAGGTTGCGCTTGAATTTGAATTTCAGTTCCTGGATCGTTGCCATTTTATCAGCCATCATAACAATAAATGCCTCTCTGCTGCGAGGCATTCGAATGGTGAGGGGCCACATATGGCTTAAAATAATGTCTTTTTCCTTATCACTCAATGTAAAGCAACGTTCCGCATTCTGGCAGGCAATACGAGGATGTCGAAAGCCATGCCACCTTGTCCCGTCGGGTCGAAGTTTATGCCAATCGTATAAGAAAAAGTCATGAAGTAGGGCACCTGAAGTAACCGCATGCGTATCTAACTTTACGATACTTTCTAGTCGCGTTGACCAGTTATAAGCAATTTGAGCTACACGGAGGGAGTGCTCAAGGGTTGTAAAAGGTCGGTGATGAGTATATGAAGCCAACTGTTTATACTCTTCGTGATTCAAGATGTCATCAACACGTTCTGCTAAACTCAATGCATACACCTTCCTATTCAACTCTATCGGGGTCGTATATCTTTTTGCGTTGAAGTCTTAGAAATTTTTCTAGGGCTGCTTGTTTTGCATAAAGAAGATCGGTTTTTTTTATTAAAGTATGTCGTATTTGTGGGTAGGTGCACAGGAGGCGCCGAAACGGAGCAAAGACTATTTGAAAGGGTCTCAGTTCCAAACGTTCATATCGTTCCTGAAATACGGCCACAAAATCTTCGAGTCGATGAAGTAAGAGGGTAGAGTGAACAATATCCCAAATAACATAAGTGGTCAAAATAACAGCTAATATAGAACGGGCTGCATACGGAATACTCAACATCTGAATTTGAACGACGGGATGTATGATGAGCTGAAACACTAGACCTAAGACTCCCCAAAACAGGGAATAGGGCAGAGCAATTCGACCGTGAAAATTAAAGGGCGTGTTATGATAATCCCAAAGCTGTAGACGAAAGAAACGTTCAAAAAACCAGCCTGCTTGATATTCTAATACGGTACTTAGAGACACTAGCCATATAAACTGCCATTGCCAAGTAAGAACAGCGGTGAGTCCAGAGGACCAAATCACCAGCGTCGTAAAAAATCCATAAATAGGAAGGAAAGGTCCAGCTAAAAATCCAGGATTTACTAACCTTCTTTGTCGAGCAGAACGGTATAGGGTTTCCATGACCCAACCAGAAAAAGCGTAAAAAGCGAAGGTGAGGATAAAGCTTGTCATGATTGCCCTTTCAAACCGCTACTAACGAACACTCAGTATGCTTATTTAAGCACAAGACGATGGGTACACTATAATTGTACTCTAAAAGATCATCGTTGTACATTTATCTTTAAAGTATCTAGGCTAAATTTGCTAGTTGTATCCAATTAATTAGGATAGGATATATAGTGAAGACCATTAGGGGGAAACTTAAGGAGGAAATCTAATGCAGTACGCGAGTTGGATGAGAGAGTTGGGAGAAAGTTTTATCGGAGAAATGTTAAAAGCAGCGCAGAATCTCAAGATGATTTCTTTCGCAGGGGGATTGCCAGCGTTGGAACCTTTTCCAGATCAAGCTTTGCAATGCTGTTTTCAACGAGTTTTTAAAAAGCAAGGAAAACGAGCTTTACAATATTCTCAAACGGCGGGTCATCCCCCCCTCAGGCAGTGGTTAGCACAGCAACATAAGCGTCATGGTAACCCCGCGATAATGGAGGAAATTGCGGTGACAACGGGCAGTCAACAGGGTTTGAGTTTTTAGAGAAAGGGTTGCTTCCCGCGCATATTCTAAACTTACGGTTTACAAAGAACGCAGGATGGCGATGGCTGCGCACTCGAAAAATGCATAGGAGACGAGGTGGAGATGATGATCCCCTCGGGAGGTCTCTTTCTTTGGGCACGTTTCAAAAATATATGGAATAGTTACGACTACGTTCAGGAGACCCTTAGACAAAACGTTCTCTATGTACCCGGTAAGTTATTCTACCCGGATGGGCGAGAGACTTCTGAGGTGCGATACTCCTGTTCAACTCCCGAGATCATTGATGAGGGTATTCAACGGCTAGCTCGGGCGATCCAGAAATAAACAATCACCAACAAAAGCGTAAGGTTAGTGATTGGCAATCATTAACCTTACGCTTTGTTATATAGGGTGTTTGATTTATAAGACAATACCTCGACATCATCGCAGAAAAGGAAACGCGGCCAATAAACATACAACTTCGGAGAGCTCAATCATCGCCCCGTATAGGTCGCCCGTTAATCCGCCGAGCAAGGAGGATATCTTGGAAGCCCAAAGGGTTACGGTGATGACGCATACTCCAAAGGCGATTAACCCAGCAAATCCGGCAAGATAATAGGAGGCGCCTAAAACTAAGCATCCCGTGAAAAGAAATGGAAGCCAGTGCACTGTTTCATGAATGCCTTTTCCCAGTCCCTGGGGGCGAGCATAAGGAAACCCAATCACGCCAATCTGAAATACCCAGCGTGAGAGCATGGGCATAACCACGAGGATGGTAATCTGTGTGGAAGTTAGGCTGGCCAGTAAGGAGAATTTGAGGAGTAGTAAGCCTACGAGTGCCATGCAGGCATGCGCTCCAATTCGGCTGTCCTTCATGATCTCCAGTATGCGTTCCGGACTTCGGGCGGATAATAAACCATCCATACTATCCATGAACCCATCGAGATGGAGTCCTCCGGTCAGCACTAACTCGGCAACTAACAAGAGAGCACCCATAACTAAAGGCGGTAAATATGGCATCATTGCTTTAGCCAGAAGCCACAGTAGAAGTCCTAGTAGAAGTCCCACCAAGGGATAATAGCGATAACTAAGTGTAAATTCCTCCGAGGTGACCTCGATTTTGGGTGCTGGTAAGGGCAGACGAGTGAGAAAGGTAAGGGCAATTAGAAATCCGCGCAAATGAATCACTCCTTGAGCAGGGAAGCGAGAAGTTTCTCGCCGGAGTGTTTAAGCTCCATGGGAATACCTGCCACGACCATATAAACTTGATCTGCACTTCGTGCTAGAATTTGATTACTTCGTCCTGCTAAATCCCGGTAGGCTCGGGCTAAAGCGTTCTCAGGAACAATTCCCTGACCGACTTCGTTGGAGACAAAGATGACTTTTGGTTTAATATCTCGGGCTAATTGAGCGACCTCCTGCACACTCTTCAAGATCTGAGGCTCGAGCGTGTTGTTGAGACAATCATGGTCGTCCTGTACGTAACCTTCTAAGAGAAGATTAGTCAGCCAGAGCGTGACACAATCCAGAAGAATAATCCCATCTTCATCTTTAAGTTTTAGCAAGGTATCCAGTATGTTCCGAGGTTCTTCGATCAGTCGCCAAGTTGACGGTCTTTGCTGCTGGTGTTTTTTAACTCTGAGTGCCATTTCCCCGTCCAATATTTGAGCGGTAGCAATGTAAATAACGGGACGTTTGGTATGAGCTGCCAGAAGTTCGGCAAACCGGCTTTTGCCGCTTCGGGCACCACCTGTGATGAACGTAAATTGAGACATCGTCTTCACCTTCTTAATATATTAAGAGTTATAAATTAAGATTCACTGAGAAAGACCATATGAACTCTAATGGGACTCGCTGACTCCTGCGTCGGCAAAGGTGGACATTTCTTCCAGAATATGAAGGGCAGCTTCAACAAGGTGAAAGGTTAAGACGGCTCCAGTGCCTTCACCCAGTCTCATATTTAAGCTTAGTAATGGATCTAGGCCCAGTGCAGCTAAGGCCCTACGGTGACCTATTTCGGCAGAACCGTGGGAAGGGATCATAAAGGCGGTACTCTTAGGGGCCAGTCTCGCGGCTACGAGTGCACCAGCAGTCGAGATGAACCCATCAATGACAATAGGAACACGGCTAGCAGCGGCTTGAAGGATTGAACCAGCGATCGCCGCGATTTCGAAGCCGCCAACTTTGGTCAGCACGTCGAGGGCATCCTTTGGATCGGGCTGATTTAGTTTAAGGGCTTTAGCAATCGCTTGACGTTTCTTAATTAATCCAGCATCATCAATGCCGCTTCCACGGCCTACGACGGCTTCAATAGGGGAATTTGTAAAAAGGGCGACGATGGCTGAACTGGGCGTTGTATTCCCAATGCCTAGGTCCCCAGTGCCTAAAAGGTTGTAGCCTGCACTGATTTTCTCAGCAGCAACTTCCGCGCCCACCAGCAGTGCTTGTAACGCTTGTTGTCTAGTCATAGCGGGACCGTCCATCATATTCTTGGTGCCATTGGCAACGCGTTTGTGGATAATGTCTCCCTCTAAAGGGAAGGCGACTCCTACATCCGTTAAGAAAACCTCGGCGTTGGCCTGGCGAGCCAACACATTGATTGCAGCACCACCACGTATGATATTATAAACCATTTGAGGTGTAACTTCTTGAGGAAATGCACTGACCCCTGCTGCAGCCACCCCATGATCACCAGCCATTAGAAGGACGGCTTTCTTCCCTATTTTTGGGTTGCAGGTTTGTTGAATGCCCCCCAGTTGTTTTGCTATAGTTTCCAATTGTCCAAGGCTACCCTGGGGTTTGGTGAGTGAGTCCAAACGTTTTTGGATTTGCGCTATGCTCTCCTCGTCAAGGCTCCCAATGCTTGCTGTTAGTGTTTGTAGTTGGGCGTTTAGCTGATCGACTGTTAAATTATCCATGGTAAAATCCCCCTCGTTTTTGATTTCATCTCTAGATATAGTAAAGTCCCGACCACAAATAAATCTGTGGTCGGGACTTTACCGTCATCACCGCCGCTCCCCAAGAGTGGGAAGACGCAAACATGTTAGGCAGGTCTCCTGGCTTTCGAATCATTGCTAAACCCGTAACCTTCCCAGCAAGTGCAGTGGTGTACGGAGCTCCTCGAATACAGTGGTGGGTCCGCGTCGGTCTTAAACCGAACTTCCCTATTCTCCCCGAAGGGCACCTAAAATGAAATATTTTTCTTTAGCATAACACAACCCTTTTCTTATCTCAAGTAGATGGCCACATGTTGCCAGTATTTATCACACAATAAACCATATCTATTATACAATCGTGTTTTCTTCGTATATAATGGTAAGTATAATCACTTCTTTTAGATTATGATGGCATTTTACATTATAGACTGCTAACATTAATATAGAGAATATGTATAATTATCTTCGTTACAAACTATAAATTATATAAGAATAACCATATATGGCTTCTGAAAATAAAAGGAGGAGAAAAACCATCGAAGGTCTGCTCTGGAGTGTTGTTAAGGTTTTAATGGCTTTTTTGTTGGTAGGAATTAATGGAATATTTGTTGCGGCTGAATTCTCAATGGTTAAAGTGCGCAAGACGCGTTTAGCGGAACTTGCGGAGAATGGTTCAAAGAAAGCGCAAATTGCGCTGGAAGTTACGTCGAAACTAGACGCCTACCTATCTGCTTGTCAGCTGGGTATTACGTTAGCTTCCTTGGGCTTAGGTTGGCTTGGTGAACCAGCGATTGCGCGCCTGATTGAACCATTGTTTGTGAGGTTTGGCGGAAAGAGCTTGATCTATACTCATACCCTTGCTGTGGCAATAGCGTTTTTGATTATCTCGTTCTTACACATTGTGCTAGGAGAGCTAGTACCTAAATCACTGGCCATTCAGAAGGCAGAAAGCACGGCACTAGCTTTAGCGGGTTTCTTAAAGACTTTTTATATTATATTTTATCCAGTTATTTGGGCGCTCAATGCAATCGCTAACCTCGTTTTACGTCTCTTAAGAATCGAATCAGCGAATGAGGCTGATTTATCCCATAGTGAAGAAGAACTGAGAATGTTGGTGGATGCCAGTCAAAAGCATGGCTATTTAGATAAAATGGAAGGTAAACTACTGGATAACGTCTTCGAATTTTCCGACCGCATTGCCAGTGAGGTGATGATTCCGCGCCAGGATATGGTGTGTATCTTTATTCAGGATACGTTTGAGGAAATTCTTGAAATTGTAAAAAAATACGGTCATACACGATATTTGTTGTGTGATGATGATAAAGACCATGTTCTGGGCTTAGTCCATATGCGGGACATCATACGGTTTCAGGAGCAGGCAGGGGAAAAAGATATTATCGAAATTAAACGAGATATCCTAGCAGTTCCTGAGGGAATGCCCATATCTCATCTTGTACAGAGAATGCGCAGCCAACGAACTCATATGGCTGTAATTGTGGACGAATTTGGAGGGTCAGCTGGGCTTGTCACGCTTGAGGATATGCTTGAAGAATTGGTGGGAGAAATTTACGACGAATTTGAGTCAGAACAGCTGGACATTCAAAAATTGGCTGAAAATGAATATATGCTTAACGGACGGGTTTTATTGGAAGAAGTCTCAGAAATGTTGGAGATTGAACTTGAGGAAGATACCGTTTCTACCATAGGGGGATATGTTTTTTCGAGAATCGGTCGAAAGCCGGTCAAGGGAGATATTGTCTATTTTGATGGGTTTAACTTTGAAGTTATGGAAGTTCTGGGGTATCGGATTACCAAGGTTAAGGTCATGGAAAAGTCTCTCGAAAGTAAGATTAAAGAAGTCAACGCCGTAAATGAAGCAGTCTGATGATCGCGTCAATAAAAACTTGGTCAACACTGGCGCCTGGAGGCGGGGTGCTGGCCAAGTTTTTTTGTGTTCATCTTCTATACAATTTTAACTTTGTTTTCAACTAACCAATAATTGACTTGGATCAGGTAAGCAAAGAGCTGCGGAATATCCATCAGTTGCCCGAAAAATGGACGACCAGAAGGCATAGTATCTGAGAGCTTTATGAGATCACGTAAGGCTGGGATATTTAAGAAGGGAAGAATCGGGGACGCGCTGTCTTCAAGTATTTGACCTAGCCAGGTGCGAACTGCCGCTAGATATATGGGGTTATGAGTTTTGGGGTAGGGGCTTTTGCGACGCCAAAGCACATCCTCGGGTAAAAGTCCGGTGAGTGCACTTCGCAGTAGCCATTTTTCTCTACCCTCAGCATACTTCATCTCCCAAGGGATGTTCCAGGCATACTCAACTAAGCGATGATCACAGAACGGAACACGTACTTCAAGCCCGGCAGACATTGTCATGCGATCTTTGCGGTCTAGAAGGGTTGGCATGAAACGGGTGATGGTTAAATAGCTAATCTCCCTAATTCGTGCTTCTCGTTGCTGATCTCCTGTCAAGGTTCTACTGTCTTTGTGAATTGCGCCGGAAGAACTAGGAAGCAGGGGTATTTCTGCTAAAGCCTCTTCATAACGTCCCTGTAAATAGTCCTGGGGGTGAAGAAGCTCAGTGAGCTCAGGGGAAAGTATTTGTAAACGGTTTTCAACCGTTAATGTCCAGGGAAAGGTTTGAGATTCAAGGGCCTCTTTACGACGAAACCAAGGGTACCCACCAAAGATTTCATCGGCACATTCACCAGATAAGCCAACTGTGACATGCTTCTTTATTTCTCTTGAAAAGAGTAACAACGACGAGTCAATGTCAGCCATTCCCGGCAGATCGCGGGCAAGTGTTGAAGCTTTGAGGGCTTCAACGAGATCAGGGATTCTCAGAGTACTGTTGGTCTGCTTGGTTCCAAAGGCTTTAGACATATGTTCAATGAAAGGACCGTCTGCGCTGGGTTGGAAGTCATTGGTCTTGAAGTATCGGCCGTTATCCGTGTAATCAACGGAAAAGGTCTGCAGGGGTCCTTTCCCATCTTTGGCAAGGCGATTTGCAGCGATGGCTGTAATGGCGCTCGAATCAAGACCTCCTGAAAGTAGCGTGCCAAGCGGTACATCTGACACTAACTGGCGCTCGACAGAATCAACAAAAAGCTCTCGTACCTTTCCAATCGTCGTCTTCAGATCATCGGTATGGACATTATTAGGTAAGGCCCAGTATCTTCGAATGTGCAAACCATTGGCAGAATAAAATAGCACATGCCCAGGCTTAAGATCTGAAATACCTTCGAAAACGCCCACTCCTGGAGTACGTGCTGGCCCGAGCAGGAAGACTTCGGCGAGTCCTTCCCGTCCGATATTGGGGGATATATCAGGGTGCTTTAAGAGAGCTTTAAGTTCTGAAGCGAAAATCAGCGAACCATTCTGTTCACTGTAAAAGAGAGGCTTTACCCCTAAACGATCACGGGCAATAAATAATTGCTGTTCTTTGCTATCCCAGATGGCAAAGGCGAATATTCCATTAAAACGCTCAACGCAAGAGGGGCCCCATTCTAAGTAAGAGAGTAGTAAGGCTTCCGTATCAGAATGTCCTTCAAAGTGGTAGCCTCGACTTGTAAGTTCGCTACGCAACTCGGGAGTATTATAAAGTTCACCGTTATAGATTAGGGTAAACTCATGTTCACCTTGCTGGCGAATCATCGGTTGTTGGCCGCCTTGAGGGTCAACGACTACCAGCCTGCGGTGGCCTAAGGCAGCACGAGGGGAAAGCCAGTACCCTTGCGCATCTGGTCCTCGAGGTGTAAGGGTTTGAGTCATTCCGACCAGAATATCTTCTTGGAGGCTGAGATCACGTTTCCAATCTACAAAACCAACGATACCACACATAAACATTCCTCCTGTATGTAAGAATAACCACTATCAATGAAGCTTAGTACACATTATGCCCTGTGGGTGGTAAATGTTCATCGATCTTAAGATGGAGAAATTTAGGTTTAATTAATTTGCCAAAGTTAAGGCTGTAGGGGAGGAATTAGAGGATTGCATGAAGAAAAATTATAGTTAAGTCTATAAGGAGGTAAGCAGGTTTGGTGATGGATAATATTCAATATGACCCTAGGCAGATTCTTAAGGGGTTCACAATGGATGGTCTGATAGAGCTAGCTAGGAAGTTAAAACGGAAGATAAGACCCACAAAGAATGACATTATTCAGGAAATTCTAGCGTATCCAAGAGGAAAGCCCGAGTACATGATTAAAGTATGGCAAGAAATCAACCGGTCGCTAAGAAAAGATATAGAAGCCTTCTCGGAGGAAACATTCACCTTGTTTTCTGCGGAAGATGTCCCTCACGAAGAAAGATTTAAAGTGGGTTATATGTTCACATTAAGCGCTAACTCTGAGATCAGAGCATTGGGTGAAGACCTATATTGTCTTGGAAATAGAGAAGAAAAAGCACTAGATAACGAATTAATAGAAGAAACAGTGGCAGGGATGACTACGAAGGTCATCGATAAGCATTTGGAAGCTAGGAATACCCAAGAGATTCTCGATGACGTGGAAAAAAAAGACCTTCATAGAAAAATAAAAGTTTTAGATAATAAATTGCGTAAAGCTAATATGGTAGGGCAAAGAACTAAGGGGCAACTAGATAAGCTTAGATTAGAGATGATCGAGTTAAAGGCTCAATGGGTCAGAGAACAAGAAGAGACTGGGCAATTGAGACATAGAGTGAGAGAACTTGATGGGGAACGGGCAGATAGCGATAAATTAATTGACGGGCTGAAACAAAAACTAGAGCTCATAATGACCCAAAAAACAAAGGCCCAACCCAGTGGTGAACTCGATCATCTGGCTAACTTTCAAGGCAGAAAAGCGTTGATCTTTGCGGAACTTGATCATGAAGTAGATATGAAACTTAATGCCTTGGGTATTATTCCTATTTGGGCTATGGGAATCGATTGGAACCGTCCGAGGCGAAGAATGTCTACGTGTCAACTGGTCCTATATAAAAACGATGAATCAAAGGTTACTAAAATTGACGAGATACGAGATATTGCCAAGTATTGGAATATTCCCTGTAATGAACTTTTGAATTTCAGTGGGAGGATCGCTCATGATTAGAGATAGTAGGATATGGAATTCCGTTGTGATCGGGAAACCTGTCATTGAAAGTATCGATGTGGATATAAATTCTCAGTCCTTGCGTTTGCAGGTGGACATGATTTCTATCTTACCGGATAGTCTCCACAAGGCTTTAGACGGACGGCGCCAAATTACAATCTGGGGTAAAGATTTAATGTTGGCAGGATTTCCTGATGAACTTCTAACAACCTCTCATTTTAGACAGTACGAGATTAATGAGAGTCGAAAAGCACGTGCCAGGGATTTCTTCAAAAGCCGACTCCTATCTTTCACCGTAGAAGCAGTGAAGAAAGACACCCAGCGAGTGTATTTTAATGGAAAAAATGTTTTTTTTCACGAAACTCCCATAACGTTTAATCCCTACACCTCTCAATTCACCCCGATACCCATCATTCCAAAAGATGTTCCAGCCGAGCGCGTTCAAAAAATCCTCTATGAGAAGCTTTCTAGCATAGATTTTCTGTCCTATCAATACCCCGAGGATCCGCCCTTAATTATTGGCTACCAAGACCATTTTTTTGGATGTAAGTCTGGATGGTTAGGCGAACTTCGGCAACAATGGTGCGTTTATTGCCCAGAAGGGGAAGAAGTGACCTGTGTACCGGCAGAAATTCCCGAAAGCCAAATTTTACGACGTGTGAATTTAGCCTTCTTACTTGATGAGGATTTAAATGAAATAAGTAACCATTTATTATTTGGTCAACCATTTCCAGCGAGTCAATTTACCCAACGATTTACAGTACCGTCTCAAGTAGCGATAAACCCTACTAACCTCTCCGTACCTCTCAATGCCCCTACTATCGACAGCGGGGAGCAAACGTTTCTTAACGATTTGAATCAAGTGGCCTTGTCAAATCAACTGGTTTATGACATGGAAGATCTCGTGAATTTCCATATTGCCTTTAAAACTGGCGCGTTAGTCATTTTAGCGGGAATGTCCGGGGTTGGTAAATCACAACTCGTCATTAATTATGCTCGTGCACTAGGACTCTCTGGCTTGGACGAAGCGGGTGAAGAACGCAAACAGTTCTTATTTATTCCAGTACGACCCAGCTGGAATGACGATGCCGACTTGATTGGTTTTTACGACGCGATTCACAAGATTTATCGCCCTGCAGAAACAGGGCTTGTCGATCTACTCATCGATGCATCACTGGAAGATAACAAAGACAAACTTTATCTCATTTGCTTTGACGAAATGAACTTGGCACGGGTCGAACATTACTTTAGTCAATTCCTCAGTATCTTGGAGCTCTCTGAGGATCGTTACCTAACGCTTTACAGCGAAAAACTGGGTGCAGAGGTGTATAATCAACACGCGTATTCTCCCAGGGTGCCGATCGGAAACAATGTGTTCTTTGTCGGTACCGTCAATATTGATGAATCTTCGTTTCAATTCAGTGATAAGGTCTTAGATCGTGCGAATGTCATTAGATTGAAAATATTTGAATCCTTGCGAGCCTGGAAGACGGTGTTCGAAGAAAAAGCGTCTGGAAAAATTTCTGGAAAAATTTCTGGAAAAGCTTCTGGAAAAGCTTCTGGAAAAGCTTCTGGCAAACCGTCTGAAGAATGCGCCAAACTCTCGCCTGTCCCGGGCAACGTCTTTGCTTCATGGTGTAATAATTCACCCACTGAGATTGGCTTGACTGATCACGAAATCGATTTCCTGGATGAATTGAATGCCTATTTACGTAATATCGATAAAGATCGGGTGGTGGGTTATCGAATTATTCGCCAGATCGGTTCATATCTCAAGAATATCCCCAATAATGCGGAGGGGCAAAAGCTGATTAATCGAGGGAAGGCTTTTGATTTGCAATTGGTGCAACGGATCATGACAAAGTTTAAAGGACCAGAGAGCGACTTTGAACAGCTCTTTGGTAAATACTCGAGCAGAGAGCTGGCTAGTAGTCAGATCCTGAAGTTGTTTGACAAGTATCCTGCCGTCTCAACTTTCAGCTATTCCCGGGTTGTGTGTCATAAAAAAGCGAAGGAGCTCTTAGATCATGGCTATGCATCCTGACGATGAAGGGGTTTCAATCATTTTCTTCACAGGGAGACAAGAGACCCTGCGCAAGGTCACTAATGATAGTGTTATAGAGGTTTTTGAACGGGAAAACCTCTATGTCTCCTTTACCGCGAACCAAGAGGACGTGTACCTCTACATTGATGGCTTAGATGGATACGATTCGTTAAAGCTGCATCTCGATGAAGAAGGGATTCCTTGTTTACGGTCAGGGACGCAAAGGTTTCCCCTCTATAGTGATGTCAATGAGGATTACCCGCTAATTCCTGCGGATTATATGGTTTTCGTGAAGCGAAAAGGAGAACAAAATGATTTCCTCGAAGCGACGCTTCGAGTGCGACCTAATCATATTACTGAAGATCAACTTGACGTGATGCGTGACGAGCTGAACGAAATGGTTCAGGGCCTCGCGTATGACCGAACCCGCCTGAGCCATGGAGTAACCCATAACGAGGAAGGAGGGTCACTCGCCACCCTAGTGCTAAGAAAATTTGTGATTTTGAAACAAATGATCAAAGAGTTTGGGGTAACCCTAGAAAATCTAGTACGACGTCCAGATCAACAATTGGAGCGACATTACCGAGAAGTTAAAGCCCATGTTCATTGCAAGCAAGACGCTAAGTCCTCCCGTTGGCTCTTATCCGCACAAGGGCAACGGGCCAATGCAGCCGCCAAAAGCAGGGAAAAACCGGAAGTCATTCTAGGAATGATTCCTTCCCTCACCTATAATACGCCTGAAAATCAAATGGTTCTGGGGTTTCTTCATTATGTGTCGTGTCAAATGGAGATGGTATTACGAGCAATAAGCTGCACAATTACAGAAGACCAGAGGGCGATTGAAACGAGAGCACCCTATATGATCCTTCAAAGATCCACAAACCACGAAGTGAGAGCTTTGAAGAATAAAATTATAAGTCTTGAATCGATGAAAGTGGAAATGAAAAAAGGGATTTTCTACGTTCAGAAATATATGGGTAGTCCGATGTTCAAAGAGCTCAAACCGTTAAGTAACTCTAATCACTGCTCGCTGAAGATTCTACGAGATTGGCGATACAAGAGAATTTTTACATGGTGGAAGCAGCTAAGAGCACAGGAGGTGCAGATTCCCTTAGCCCATGATTTCAAGGTGCAATGGAAGAGGACCGATGTTCTATATGAATACTGGTGTTACATCAAAACTATCATTGCTTTGGAACATGCGGGGTATACGCCAGTTTCTGGATGGATCTACGATGCTACTCACAAGGTAAGCCAACAATTAGTCTTTCCTATACTTCAAGATGATACTTTAGTGGAAATGGTTAAAGGGCCCATCCGTCTTTCTGTGTTGTTTAATGAGAAAATGGCTAGGGCTAAACGGGGCGCGCTTAGAAATGAGCGAATACTCTATATGGAAGGATCGAATTATAAACCGGACATTCGAATTGATGTTTTTACAAACAACCTTTATTCCGGATCGATTATTGTGGATGCAAAATACCGTAAACGCTTAAACATCTGGAACAATGATCGAGTGGAAGACGAGAATCGTCCCAAAAACATGAACACTTTACAAAACTATTCCAATTCTTTGAAGTTCGTGGAGGATCCTGCTGGCGTGTCCAAGGCCATCAAGGTGATTGCCCTTCACCCGAGTATGGGGCCGGAAGTGGAAGACATAGAGGATACGAATGTTTCACTCGTTCAGCTTCGTCCGAAAGTAGAGGTAACACATTACTCGCAGTATTTGGCGCAGCTCATTGACAGACATCCTGTCGCTGTTGTATGATCAATTTAATTAAATAAAGTTCTCATTAAGAGTGGTGGAGGGACTGGCCCGATGAAACCCAGCAACCGGCCTTATAGGTAGTGGTGCTAATTCCTGCAGGATTTTCCTGAAAGATGAGTTGAGCTGAAGGCTATATGCAGACTCTTCTTGGAAAAGAAGAGTCTTTTATTGATCCTACGGACAACGTGAGGGATGAAAAGGAGATAAGATGTTGAAAAATCATCATAATGAAGTACGAGTGGGACTACTGGGGTTCGGAACCGTGGGGCAGGGTCTTGTCCAAGGAATTAATTTGCAGCTCAATAATATTAGCGCTCGACTGGGGGCTCAGCTCAAAATTCAACGGGCCTTGGTTCAAGATACTAACAAGAAAAGAGTCGTTGGTTTAGCCGAATTAACCACAGATGCTGGCGATATCTTGGAAGATCCGGACATTGATATCGTCGTAGAAGTGATGGGAGGAGAACAACCTGCCTATGCCTATATCAAGCAAGCCTTGGGACAAAGAAAACAGGTGGTGACTGCCAATAAGTTATTGCTAGCTATACACGGTCCAGAACTCAAGGCTCTTGCCCTCCGAAATGGGAAAGATCTTCTGTATGAAGGCAGTGTGTTAGGGGGTATACCAATCTTACGTACCATTCAACGCGGTCTTTGTGGAGATAAAGTGGAAGAAGTCAAAGGGATTTTTAATGGTACAACAAATTTTATTCTGACACGAATGGTTGAGTTAGGTGAAGATTATTCCACGGCTCTTCGCCTTGCGCAGCAAGCGGGGTATGCCGAAGCTGATCCTACCATGGATGTCAGTGGATTAGATGCCGCCTGTAAATTAGTCATACTCTGCCGAGAGTGTTTTGATTTGGCGTTTCACCTGAAAGATGTGACGATGTCAGGTATTGAACATTTGGAGCAACGTCAAATTGTTTTGGAGAAGGCACAGGGGCGCATTCCCAAACTGATTGCCTGTGCTAACCCGCGGAAAGGGGAAATGAACGTTGGCGTGGAGTGGTTATCTGATACCGACTTGTTAAGTCGAGTCTCTGGGGTTCAAAACGCCCTATCTTTGAAGACCTTACTGGCGGGAGAGCTTTTCTGGAGCGGTCCAGGAGCCGGTGGATTAGCGACAGGGGGGGCTGTTTTGGGCGATATTATAGAGGCTGCGGAGAGGATCCTCCTAGAAAGGGGTACAGCTTTTCAACAGACCGGGAGATAGGCTAACTCGTAAATTTCATTGAGAGGCTCTGAAGCAGAGATCGGGTCCGTTGAGGGCTTGGTCTCATTTTTTCTATTGACTTTTTTAACAGGGTACGGTACCATGAAATTAAACACCGATAAACATATAGGATATAGGGTATTTAATTGTAGCATACCTCCTATCTTTATCTGTAAATATATATAGGAGGTTTTAAAATTATGGCAAAAATCTATGATGAATTAACGGATCTCATTGGTAAGACGCCTTTGTTGAGGCTTACGCGAACTGCCGGGGATTTGCAGGCTGAGGTGCTTGTAAAGCTGGAGTCCTTTAACCCTGGTGGTAGTGTTAAGGACCGGATCGGATATAGCATGATTAAGGATGCGGAAGATAAAGGTCTGTTGAACAAAGATAGTGTGATTATTGAACCGACGAGTGGTAATACAGGGATTGCCTTAGCTTTCGTAGCGGCGGCTAAGGGGTATCGATTAATCCTAACTATGCCGGAAACGATGAGCTTTGAACGACGTACTCTTCTCAAGGCTTATGGCGCAGAACTGGTTCTCACAGCTGGTGCTGCAGGGATGAAAGGCGCAATTCTTAAAGCAGAGGAACTGGCTTCTGAAATTGAAAATTCTTTTATTCCACAGCAGTTTAAGAACCCAGCTAACCCAGAAATTCATCGGACCACCACGGCAGAAGAAATTTGGGAAGATACCGATGGAAAAGTCGATATATTCATAAGTGGCGTGGGAACTGGAGGTACAGTCACTGGCGTGGGTGAAGCGCTAAAGAAACGTAAGCCGAGTATTAAAGTGGTTGCAGTCGAACCCTTCGACTCTCCTGTATTGTCGGGAGGTCAACCAGGGCCCCACAAGATTCAAGGTATTGGTGCTGGATTTGTACCAGACGTACTGAACCTGGGCATTGTCGATGAAATCTATAAAGTGAAAAATGAGGAAGCTTTGGAGACCGGTCGACTGTTAGCGAAACAAGAAGGCTTACTGGTGGGGATTTCCTCAGGTGCTGCCGTTTTTGCTGCCTTACAACTCGCCAAGCGCCCAGAAAACAAGGGGAAACTCATTGTAGTTATTTTGCCTGATACGGGTGAACGGTATTTAAGTACAGTTATGTTTCAGGAACAATAAGATAGTTGATGTAAGCAGTTTATGTTGCAATCCTCTAAGTTGTGTGGATTATAACGAGTCTCAGATGAGCCAATTTGGAGTGAGAGGCACCACATGGGATTGTGTATATATGGAAACATCATAAGTCATAGGAGTAGGGTAGAAGCATAATGCTTTCATCCTACTCCTAAGATTTTTAATTTGAATAAACTTATTTCATGGTCAACACTAGTGAGACAAAGTGTAACGACGTCGCAACCCGCGTGGTACTATGAATATTTTATAGCTGAGAAGAGTTCACTTCCAATGTCTCTCCGAATCAATCACATGAATGAAGTCATCGACATAATCATTAAGAGAAGATCCTGAAAAAGGAATCGCTCGAAACTATCGTTTTGTCCTCAAAGCACTGGAAAGAGGGGTGAAATCATAATGGACTGGCAAAAGATCGTGATCCACCACACCGCAAGTCCTACACAAGTACGTTGCGCTGGGACGGTCGTTCCGGTTGACGTTGCTATGATTCGGAATTGGCATAAAACCAAGGGTTGGAGCGATATCGGGTATCACTTTATAATTACACCGGATGGACGCTGTGAAGAAGGAAGACCTCTAAATCGTCCAGGAGCGCATTGCAAGGTAAGTAATCGTAACTCTATAGGGATTGGTGTATGTTTAGTAGGGAACTTCAGTGAGACGGAGGTACCACATGCGCAACTCGTAGGACTAGTCAATAAAGTAGTGAAACTCATGGGGGCATTTGTGCTGGGTATTGATGACGTTGAGTTGCATAAGGACATACCAGGCGCAGCGACAGAATGTCCAGGAAGGTATTTTCCGAAAAAGAGTTTTATGAAGGGATTAGCGGAAAGCCTTAGTTGATTTTATCAAGAAACGCTGGCTAGAGACCAAGACCTCGCAAAGTGCGGGGTCTTCATATTTTCATTATGAAATCGGATAATTTATGAAGTTGATAGTCATTATTCAATATAACAAGATGACTTGTCTGATACTAAGGCGTTTATGGGGAATAATGTGAAATAAGGATGTGCTAAAATGACGATCTCACTCAAAGCAACTTCTCAGGGAGGAGATCCGATAGACGAGAGCGAATATTCTAATTAGTTAGAAATATGAAGCGATATCTTCAAGTTATTCCTGTAGGAGGGTAAAATAATGGATCGAAAAGTGCGAGTGGGCATTGTGGGCATGGGACAAGGGGGTTCGACTGTCTATAAAACGTTACGAAGCATTAATCATATTGAGGTGTGTGTGGTATGTGATCTTATAGAAAAGAATTATGGGATGGAAATGGCAAGGTTGGAAGGTGTGCCGACCTGCAACACCTTGGAAGCTTTTCTAAAAGTTCCAAATCTTGATGTAATTATTGAAGCGACTGGAAATCCTGATGTGCAAGAGCACTTAGAACGAAACAAAGCAAAGAGCAGTGCAATGGTTGAGGCACAAGGGGCAAATCTAATGATGTATATCATCGAGGAGAAAGAAAAGCTATCTGACATAAAACGTTTAAAAGGAGAACTTGACGCCATTTTAAACTCTGTTCAGGAAGCCATCGAAGTAGCGGCGCTTGATGGAACGATTAAATATGTCAATCCATCGTTTTGTCGTGTCACGTCAGTCCCTGCAATTAAGCGAATCGGCCACAATGTTTTCGATATTTCTCCCAACGGTGCGTTAGCGAGATCTCTTAGAACTCATAAAACCGTGTTCGCTCATAGGGCATTAGTTGGAGGCACAAATGTGGAGGTCATCTCCAATGCATCCCCTATTATCGTTGACGGAAAAATGGAAGGCGCCGTTGTGGTATTTCAACCACTCACGGATATATATAAGTTGATGGAACAGTTGAAAGCTTCTAATCAAGTAATTGATGATTTGAAAAGCCGTATTAGTCAAATCTCCACGAGCTCATATACGTTTGATGACTTGATCGGGAGCCACCCGGAATTTGTAAGCGCCTTAGATTTGGCCCGTAAAGCTGCAAAGAGTAACTCAACCATTCTTATTACAGGAGAATCGGGAACTGGGAAGGAACTGTTTGCACATGCTATCCATGGTGCAAGTTTGCGCAGTGATAAGCCTTTCATTAAGGTTAACTGTGCTGCCATTCCAGAGACGTTACTTGAAAGTGAATTTTTCGGGCATGAAAAGGGTGCCTTCACGGGAGCTTTAAAAACAAAACTGGGCAAAATGGAACTTGCCAACGGCGGTACGATTTTCCTAGATGAGATCGGTGATATGAATCCCTATTTGCAGGCTAAACTTCTGCGCGTTATACAGGAAATGGAGTTCGAACGGGTTGGAGGCACGCAATCCATCAAAGTAGATGTCCGCGTAATTTCAGCGACCAACCGAAATTTGCTTGAGATGTCGAAAACGGGTAATTTTAGAGAAGATTTATATTACCGGCTCAATGTCCTTGAATTACGCTTACCGGCCCTTCGAAGACACAAAGATGACATTCCTGCTTATGTACATTCTCTCATTGTTAAGTTTAATCGCAAATTCGGTAAGCACGTGACGGGATTGACCGTACGCGCGGAAAAATTGTTGCTGCAATATAACTGGCCTGGTAACATCCGGGAACTTCAAAATGTTATTGAACGTGCCATGGTCACGGTGGAAGACGAAATCATTAACCACAAGCATATGCTTAATTTCGTAGATTCCCAGGAAACCATTGAAAATGAGCAGATGTTACTAGAAATTATTCCGATTGAACAAATGGAAAAGCAGATGATTGAATTGGCTTTGAAGCGTTATGGAACTTCAATGGAAGGAAAGAAGCAAGCTGCCAGTGCTTTAAAAATATCCCTAGCAACGTTATATAATAAACTTAAGACAATGAGTCATGAGAATGTATAAGTTCAGTGTTAGAATGAATTATTTAAATTCTAATAGTTAGAAAAAATTTAATCTCATATTCTAGAAATTAGATTTTATTTTGGTCCTACAAAGGGTGAGCCGCAAAAAAAAATGCTGGCTCATCCTTTTTTTAATTGAAAAGGGTTGTAAAAAAAACCATAGGCCAAGGGGAATAAAGCAGTCTCACGAATTAATATCAGACAATTTACTCTATTCAATCTATATTGGCACATATCTTGCTTATGTATAAGGCAAAGGCAATTACAAGCGTGCCTAAAGAGATTGAGAGGAGAGGACCAGAGATTTATGAGTACAACACAAAAGCCATATCACTTTTTAATTCGCAGAGCCCATTCTCTACTAGGACTTGTGCCCATCGGCCTGTTTTTAACCTTTCACATGTTTCTAAATTTAACCGCCCGAGGGGGGGCAGAGCTGTATGACAAAGTGATTGCTACCATGCAAAGTTTTCCCGGGATCTTCATCATTGAACTCGTCGTCATATTTATTCCCATTAGTATTCACGCCATATATGGTACATGGGTCGTCTATACAGGTCAAAGCAATATTCTGAGATATAAGTATCCCAGGAATTGGTTCTACATTATTCAACGAATTTCCGGTGTGTATACCGTAATCTTTATTATTGGTCATGTCTATCTAATGCGTTTTGCTGAGGGAAGTAATTTTGAAGCACTTTCGCAATTTGTCAGTCAACCACTGGGTTTAATCTTCTATTCTTTGGGTGTATTGTTTGCGATTTTCCACTTCGTCAACGGATTATGGGCCTTTGCGATCACGTGGGGTATTACGATTGGACCTCATTCTCAAAAAATATGGTTATATACATTGGCGGTTGTTTTCATTCTCCTATCGGTGGTCGGTTTAGGCGCAATTTCAGCGTTTCTTTAGTAGAAAATAATAAGAATAAAGGTTAAGGAGGGTCATGGGGATGAGTAATGTCATCGTAGTAGGAGGCGGTCTTGCTGGGCTTATGGCAACGATCAAAATGGCCGAAGCCGGTACGCACGTCGACTTATTTTCTTTAGTTCCAGTTAAACGTTCACACTCGGTATGCGCTCAGGGGGGCATTAACGGAGCAGTCAATACCAAAGGAGAAGGGGACTCACCGTGGCTTCACTTTGATGATACGGTATACGGTGGGGATTTTCTGGCGAACCAACCACCTGTCAAAGCAATGTGTGATGAGGCTCCAGGAATTATTCACTTAATGGATCGGATGGGCGTCATGTTTAGCCGTACGCCAGAAGGGTTACTCGATTTCCGGCGTTTTGGAGGAACAAAGTTTTGCAGAACTGCCTTTGCAGGGGCCACAACGGGCCAGCAACTTCTCTATGCACTCGATGAGCAGGTTCGCCGTTATGAAGTTGAAGGCTTAGTACAAAAATATGAACAGTGGGAATTACTGTCGACTGTGCTCGATGGTGGGACGTGTAAAGGCATTGTCGCTCAAGACCTGCGGAATATGAGTATTAAGTCGTTTGCGGGGGACGCGGTGATTATTGCGACTGGCGGTCCAGGTGCAGTCTTTGGCAAAAGTACAAACTCTACGATTTGTACGGGTAGCGCCACATCAGCGATGTATCAACAAGGCGTAAAATATGCTAATGGTGAATTTATTCAGATCCACCCAACAGCCATCCCAGGGGATGACAAGCTTAGGCTAATGTCCGAATCGGCTCGCGGAGAGGGTGGACGAATCTGGACGTATAAAGATGGAAAACCTTGGTATTTCCTTGAGGAAATGTTTCCGGATTATGGAAACCTGGTTCCTCGTGATATCGCGACTCGTGCCATTTATGAAGTTGTCTTTGACAAAGGCTTAGGCCTCAATGGGGAAAACATGGTTTACCTCGATCTGTCGCATATAGATCCCGAAGTCTTACAACGTAAGCTTGGTGGAATCATAGAAATTTATGAAAAGTTCGTGGGTGATGATCCAAAGAAAGTCCCAATGCGAATTTTCCCTGCTGTTCACTATTCCATGGGTGGACTATGGGTCGATTATGATCAGATGACCAATATCCCAGGCCTTTTTGCTGCTGGGGAATGTGAATACCAATATCATGGGGCAAACCGTCTTGGAGCGAACTCCTTGCTTTCGGCAATTTATGGGGGAATGGTCGCTGGACCCAAAGTGATGGAGTACATTAAGAAGAATAAAGTTCAAACGCCAAGCGATATGGATGCAGCCTTTCTTAAAGAGAAGAAACTTCAAGACGAGAAATGGGCTACGATCATGGGTATGAAGGGCAAAGAAAACGTCTACCATCTTCACAAAGAGCTAGGCGATATCATGACTTTGAATGTCACGGTTATACGCTACAACGACAAACTGGCAGAAACCGACATTGTCCTACAAGAGCTGATGAAGCGCTGGCACAATATTGGTAGAACCGACAGCCTTGAATGGGGAACCCAGGAAGGAATGTTTATCCGTCAGCTGTGGAATATGATGGAATTGGCAAGAGTGATTACATTAGGTGCCCTACAACGCAACGAGAGTAGGGGCGGACATTACAAACCCGAATATCCGGAACGTGATGATGAGAATTTCTTAAAGACAACCATAGCCAATTGGAAACCAAGCGGTCCGGAACTCAGTTATGAAGCCGTTGACGTATCCTTGATTACACCGCGTGCGCGTCATTACTAATATTAAATAATAGGGGGTGAAAATAATGGCTGAACAAAAGACAATCCACTTAAAAATTCGTCGTCAAGATGGTCCTGATAAACCAAGTCGGTGGGAAGAGTTTGATATCCCTTATCGAGAAAAATTGAATGTTATTTCTTGTTTAATGGAGATTCAGAAAAATCCCGTGACCTCTGCAGGGAAGAAGACGACCCCCGTGATTTGGGAATGTAACTGTCTAGAGGAGGTATGCGGAGCGTGTGCGATGAATATTAATGGACAAGGGAAACAAGCTTGCTCGGCACTAATTGACCACCTGGAACAGCCGATTGTACTTGAACCACTTACGAAATTTACGCTGGTGCGGGATCTGATGGTAGACCGGCAAATTATGTTTGATAACCTGAAGACAGTTCATGCTTGGATTCCAATTGATGGGACATATAATTTAGGATCTGGGCCGCGTATGCCAGAAGTAAAGCGACAGTGGGCTTACGAATTATCGAAATGTATGACCTGCGGATGTTGTATGGAGGCATGTCCCCAAGTTAATTCCCGGTCCAAATTTATTGGGCCTGCGGCCATATCTCAAGTGCGCCTGTTTAATGCTCATCCGACAGGGGAGATGAACAAACATGAACGCTTGGCGCCGTTACTTGATGACGGTGGTATTGCAGATTGTGGTAATTCCCAAAACTGTGTTCGTGCCTGCCCGAAAGATATTCCTTTGACAACGAGTCTTGCCGACTTAAACCGTGAAACCAATAAATTTGCGTTGAGTCGTTTTCTCAGAAAATAGTACGACGCTAAAACGATGTCAGGAAGAATAAAAATTAAAAAGGGGATTAGATTATATGGGAACACTCAAAGAAGATGCTTTAGCACTTCATCGCGACAACATCGGTAAACTCGAAGTTCGCAGTAAAGTTCAAGTACGTAACAGTCGGGATTTATCCTTAGCTTACTCTCCAGGCGTGGCTGAACCTTGTTTGGCAATCGAGAAAGATAAAGATCTAGCGTATGCATATACGAACAAGGGTAATTTTGTGGCCATAGTTTCGAATGGGACTGCTGTTCTAGGCCTTGGAAACATAGGAGCGCTTGCTTCCTTGCCCGTCATGGAAGGGAAATCTATTCTCTTCAAGACGTTTGCAGGCGTTGATGCTTTTCCAATTTGCTTGGACACGGAAGATATTGAAAAGGTCATTGAGTCGGTAAAGCTAATGGAGCCAACCTTTGGCGGAATCAACCTAGAAGACATCAGTGCACCCGCATGCTTTGAAATTGAAGAGCGCCTAAAAAAAGAAATGAACATTCCGGTTTTCCATGATGATCAGCACGGCACGGCCATCGTAGTGATGGCAGGAATGATTAATGCCCTTAAAGTGGTGGGGAAATCCTTAGATAGCATTCGTGTTGTCACGAACGGTGCAGGGTCTGCAGGTGTGGCAATTATTAAATTGCTGATGAGCATGGGCGTTAAAAATGTAATTATGTGTGATACGAAGGGAACAATCTATACAGGACGACCGGTAGGGATGAACAAATCAAAAGACGAAATCGCCAATCTTACGAATCCTCAGAGGCTAGTGGGATCCCTTGCAGATGCCATGGTTGAAGCAGACGTCTTCATTGGTGTTTCTGCAGCGAATACGGTGACGCCTGAGATGGTAAAATCTATGGCCAAGGATCCAATTATCTTTGCTATGGCAAACCCAGTTCCAGAAATTCTCCCCGAACTTGCCAAAGGGGCAGGAGCAAAAGTTATTGGAACTGGGCGATCAGATTATCCAAACCAAGTCAATAACGTTTCTGCTTTTCCAGGTATTTTCCGCGGCGCATTGGATGTTCGGGCCTCTCAAATAAATGAAGAAATGAAAATCGCTGCAGCTTATGCGATTGCGAGCTTGGTCAGTGACGAAGAGCGTAATGCGGAATATGTTATCCCAAGAGCTTTCGATCCTCGCGTAGCTCCCGCTGTAGCAGCCGCAGTTGCTCAAGCTGCTATGGATAGTGGAGTAGCCCGAATCACAGTAGATCCAGTTGAAATTTCCAAAAAAGTATGGGCAATTCGCCCTGAGTAGTGTTATATTCAAAGTTAATAAGTAATTTTAGAGAATGAACTGTTGTTACCGACAAGCGTTAACAACAGTTCATTCTCAAGTGGGGTCCACAAGTGGAGGGAGTGATAATCATGGCTGACTCGGAAAGTGCTCTGGCGATTAGAATTATCTCTACGTTTTTTATCGGTATATTAATTACTTATGTGACTGCTCGATCCATAGGTGGTGAGAACAAAGCAAAGTGGTTTAAGAAACGCCAAGGAATGAGTTTCTTAAACATGCGTGGTTTATTAGGGGAAACATGCCATTTTGGGCATCCACGAACTTGGCAAGGTTTGGTTATTACGTTGTTGATGTATGCTATCATTGTCATAGCGGGGTACGTAATTATTTTTAAGTTTTAATTATAAAATACATTTGTTTTTTGATTGTGATATAATTATTAGGTAAAATAGCTGTATATCCCTATATTCATCAGATCCATTCGATCCAGTTCGACCCAAGAACTGCAACATTAGTCGGGAAAGAGAAGTGATTCCAGACAATTATTATGGGTACACGATTATTTTTGGGTTAGTCTAATATCATTGTCCTTCAATTTATTCGGTGCCATGAAAATAACATGGAATACTAATGAATCAGTGAAAGGGGATAGGTAGAGTGAACGCAACGATTGCTATCATAGTATTTATTATTGTTTATATCTTAATACTTACTGAAAAGGTTCACAGGGCGATAGCTGCCTTGCTAGGGGGGATGCTACTCATTCTTCTGGGTGTGCTGTCCCAAGAAACGGCGCTCGAACATATTGATTGGAACACCTTAGGACTACTCGTCGGTATGATGATTGTCGTTGGCATTACTCGGCGAACAGGCGTCTTTGAGTATCTAGGATTAAAGGCTGTCCGGATCGCTAAGGGTGAACCAATTCTGATACTAATTGCCTTGTCAACTGTCACAGCCGTACTTTCCGCGTTGCTGGATAATGTCACGACGGTTTTACTCATAGTCCCGATTGTCTTTAGCATTACCGATAAACTTGATCTCGACCCCATGCCGTTTCTAATCAGTATTATAGTGTCTAGTAATATTGGCGGAACATCCACTTTGATTGGAGACCCCCCTAATATTATGATTGGAAGTCAAACTCATTTAGGATTTATGGATTTTGCAGCGAACTTAGTTCCTGTGACTTTTAGCATTCATGTGATAACGATGGGAATATTCTTTGTATTATACAGACGTAGACTTCAAGTAGCAGATCATCTGAAAGCAGAACTTATTAAGCTGGACCCTATTCTTGCGATTAAGGATTATGCTCTTTTAAAGAAAAGTTTGTCTGTGTTGGCCCTGATATTAGTCGGCTTTTTCATGCATCAATCCATGCATTTAGAGTCAGCGACGATTGCATTATCAGGCGCGGTCCTTTTGATGTTTATTACCAAAGAAGAACCGGAAGATATCCTATTAACGGTGGAATGGCCCACGATCTTCTTTTTCATCGGACTTTTCATTGTAGTCGGTGGTCTGATCGAGACAGGTCTAATCAACAGTATGGCAGAGTGGGCAGTTAATGCGACTGCAGGTAATTTTACACTTACAGGGATGTTAATTCTATGGTTTTCCGCGATTGCCTCGGCCTTTGTGGATAACATTCCCTTTGTGGCTACCATGATTCCACTGATCCACCAGATCGGTAGTTTGGGAGGAATTTCTCCTACCGATTTAGAACCGCTTTGGTGGGCATTATCCTTGGGAGCGTGTCTAGGAGGGAACGGAACTTTGATTGGTGCTTCAGCGAATGTAATAGTCGCGGGCATGGCTGAGAAAAACGGAGTCCATATAGGATTCGTATCCTTTATGAAAACAGCGTTTCCCTTGATGTTACTTTCTGTTTTCATTGCGATGATTTATCTTTTGGTGTTTTATTTTTAGAGGAATCACTCGAAATAGAGTAGCGATAATTTGGCTAAGGATGGTTGTAAAATGAAGTTGCCTGGAATGCCCTAAGGCGCAATCCTTGAACAAGTGCTGCTACAGACAAGAAGATAGAGGCTTAAGCAATTAAATGCTTAGCCTCTTTCTTTTTCACACACAATACATGTTCAAGGACGACAATCACTACGCCCGCTTGTACTGTACTTTTCCAATGTCATACAGATTGTTTCCATCATGGTCAATAATCACAATGACCGGGAAATCCTTGACAACGAGGCGTCGTACCGCCTCTGATCCCAATTCAGGATAGGCAATCACTTCGGCGGAAACAATACGCTTGGCAATGAGTGCGCCCGCTCCTCCAATAGCTCCGAAGTAGACAGCGCCATGTTTCTTCATCGCTTCGATCACTTCCAGAGAACGAAGGCCCTTACCGATCATTCCCGTTAATCCCTCTGCGATCAATTTTGGTGAATATGCATCCATTCGCCCACTTGTCGTCGGACCAGCAGACCCAATCACTTGGCCGTCTTTAGCCGGCGTGGGACCTACAAAATATATTATTTGATCTTTCATAGTGAAAGGGAGCTCAGCGCCTTGGTCCATCGCTTCAACCATTTTTTTATGGGCAGCATCACGCCCAGTATAGATTACACCGCTAATTAAGACATTGTCACCGGCTTTTAGCCCTATGAGTTTTTCTTGAGTGAGGGGAGTTTCAAGGTGTATCGCTTTGCTCATTTGATGTCCCTCCCTTGTAAGGTAATTTCCTTATGCCGAGTTGCGTGGCAGCCTATGTTTACGGCCACTGGCATCCCCGCTATATGCGTGGGATAAACTTCTAAGTTTACAGCCAGTGCCGTCGTCAGACCACCAAAGCCTTGGGGACCAATGCCCAGGCGATTAACGCGATCTAATAACGCGCCCTCAATGTTAGCCAGTCGTTCCTCAGGATTGTGTTTTCCCACTTCCCTTAGTAAACTCTTTTTGGCAAGAAAGGTTGCTTTTTCCATCGTTCCGCCCACACCTACTCCGACAATAATCGGAGGGCAGGGGTTTCCACCCGCACGTTCGACGGTGTCTACGACGAACTGCATTGCACCCTCTAAACCCTCAGAAGGCTTACACATTTTTAAGGCGCCCATATTTTCACTTCCGAACCCTTTCGGAGCTACTACAAGGTGCAAAGAATCACCGGGCACAATATCATAATGAACGACCGCCGGCGTGTTATCCCCCGTGTTGACCCGTTCAAAGGGATCTTTTACGACGGATTTACGTAAGAAACCTAAATCATACCCTCGGCGTACCCCTTCATTTATAGCCGCCGTTAGGTCCCCACCGGTCACATGTAGATCCTGGCCTATTTCTACAAAAAGCACCGCCATCCCGGTATCTTGACACATTGGGACTCGTTCAAGGTGCGCAATTTCGGCATTTTCAACGAGACGTTTCAACACCTCGATCCCCAAAGGAGAGGGCTCAGTTTTCAAAGCCTCATGAAACCCAGCCATAATATCCGAACCCAGATCATAATTAGACGCGATACATAGTTTCTCAATCGCTGGAATAATTTCTTCTACGGATAGTACCTTCATCTTTTTGTACCCCCAATTATCAAATGTTTTATCACTAAGCTCCCATGCAGGTGGTAGGCACTATTTAGCTTAAATAGATTACTGATGCCTCAGTACACGAGGCATCAGTTCAACCAGACCCTGTAACATTGATTCAAAGATAGCATGAATACTAAGTCTTCATTATTTAGGGAAAAACGGCCAAACTAAAGGAATGATAATAACAGATACTATGCCACAAAGTACCACCAATGGGGCACCAACCTTCATATAATCCATAAACTTATAACCACCAGGACCATACACCAGAGTGTTGGGTGGAGTGCCTACTGGTGTGGCAAAAGCGCAGGAAGCACCAACGGCAATGGCCATCAAAACTGCCGCAGGACTGGCACCAATTCCAACGGCAATCGAAATACCAATCGGCGCAAGTAATGCGGTTGAAGCGGTGTTAGACATGAATTGTGTCAACCCAGACGAAAGGATGAACAGGACGCTAACGATTAAGGTGGGGCTAGGGTTAGATCCTAAGAGGTTAATGACGACCTCGGCAATTAATTTACCAGCGCCGCTCTTGTCCATGGCCATTGCAATAGGCATCATACCAGCGAAGAGAAAGATTGTAACCCAGTCAATACCGTTGTAAGCTTCTTTCTCGGTGAGACAACCAGTAAGAACGCAGAGGATCGCACCGGTCACAGCCGCGATCTGCAGAGGGATGGCCTTGATGTCAAGGGCCATGACGACAACAACGCCAATCAGAATAGCAGCTGTTATCCATTGTTTCGTTGTATTATCCGAAGTCGCGACAGCTTCCTTCATTGCGTCTTGATCTAACTCAGCATTAATGGATAAATCAGTCTTCGGCAGGAGGTGCCTACCGATAAACACCATATAGAGTATACCTACTATAGTAAGCGGAATACCAATTTTAGCAAATTCGAAGAACCCAAATGCATTATAGCCAGCAGCTTTCAATACGCCTGAGGCGATAATATTCGGTGGGGTACCCACTAGAGTGATTATACCACCTAACCCAGCGCCTAAAGCAAGCGGCATCAGCTGTCGGGAAGCAGGGATGCTGGAGACAACGCAGATCCCTAGAATAACTGGCATCAGAGCAGCCGTTGTTCCGGTGTTGGAAGCAACCGCGGAAAGGGCGGCTGCAATAAACATCGTACCCATCATTAAGCTAGTTTCACCGGTGCCGACCCTTCTCACGACAAACTCCCCAATCTTCTGAGCCAGGCCTGTTCGGAACATTGAAGCTCCGATTACGAACATTCCTGCAAACAGTACCACTGTGGAGTTGGACAGGCCAGAAAATACTTCTTTCATCGGAATAATGCCCAATAATCCCAAAACGATCGCTCCACTCATGGCGGTTATTGCCAAGGGTATCGCTTCAGTCACAAAAAGCAAGGCTACTACCGCCAGTACAAGTAATGTAATAACTGCTGGTGTCATAAGTATTCTCCTCCTCTTCTAATCTAATGAGAGCTGTCTACTCTAGAACCAATAAGATTAACTAGAATCATAGCGAAATGGAACACAGTCTAAAGTTGTTTCTCCTTCCTCGCTATATTACTTTGCAAGAATCGTGCCAATAGTTAGAAAATTTAAAAATCGGCAAAAGCCCGTTATATGGCCTATTAAAAGATTAAATAAATAATAAATAAGTCCCTATGTTTATCTAAATTCTAGAAACTAGATAGAAATATATATGAAAAATTAGAGATTTAAACATTATAGCATTAAAGCATATATAATAAATTATAATTATGGATTATCTTTACCTTTATATGATAGGGGGGAATCACTTTGCACACACCAGAAGATATAATCGTAGAGTTCAGTCGATCACGTATGAATGAAGAAGCCGTCAATGTGGAAAAAATTCATTTTTACAAGACGGATCGGCGCGTAAACCCCAAGCAAGAAGAGCCCTTTTGGTTTTCGCAGGGCACGCTGCCAGTTCTGGTATCGGCTCCGCATGCTGTAAGGCATTATAGACAAAAGAAAATTAAGATGTCAGATCAATTCACAGGTTCTATCGTGTACCTCTTAAACCAACTAACAGATTGTCATGCGATTGCAGCGACTAAGCTGTATGGTGGGGATCCTAACTTTGACCTACATTGTATATATAAGGAAAGAATCGCAGAGATCTGTAGAAGAGGAAACGTGAAGTTCGTTTTAGACATCCATGGAGCAGCCCGTGAACGTGAATTTGATGTGGATTTTGGTACGAATGGGGGAAGGAACCTTTTGGGAAAGACGAGTATGCTCGAATTGGTGGAGCGTAATTTTAAGGACTACGGGTTAAGCAGAATATCCCAGGACCACTTCGCCGCTTCCGGAGCGAATACTATCGCCAATTTTGCTGCAATTGAATTGGGAATTCCCACAGTTCAAATAGAGATCAACAAACAATATAGGGTTCCTGCGCAAAATTCGCAGGGGTTTCATCGTATGCTGGGGGCTTTAGTAGCAAGTGTTCGAAATTTAACCTGATTTCCAATGGCCATAGCTTATTTAAGTAAAGTGATACAAAGCCATAGATTATTATCAGGTGGCTGAAATATTAAGTGAGGTTACTGGGAGAAAAATCACGTATGCTAAACCAGGCTTTTTGGAATACCGAAATCACTATATAAAAGTCCGTGGTCTTGATAAGGACTTTGTTAATGTAACCGTAGCAAGTGTATTTTATGACAAGGATGGGGACTGGTAGGGCAGTAACCAAAGAGTTCTATAATCTAATTGGAAAAATGCCACGATCATTTGAAGATTTTCACGGGAAAATAAAGCTACATTTATGACAAATCTACGCTAGTTACAAATATGGTTGTTTGAAACATTGGAAAACTATATTACTAAATGTAATATATAATTGACAAAAAGTAATGTGTATGAGTATAATGTCTTTGAAAGGGGATGACATTTCATGAAGAATAAAAAGATGAAAATTGCCAGAATAGAGTCTGAAGTGTCACAGGAACAGTTAGCCGATATTGTTGGGGTGACGAGACAAACCATCAATTTAATTGAATCTGGTAACTACAACCCAAGCTTAAAATTATGTATTGAGATATGTAAAGCGCTTAACAAAAATCTGAATGATTTATTTTGGGAGGAATGAAATATGAATACAGATAAAGTAGTTAGAGAATCTAAAACAATTATGCTGGTGACGCTGGTTATTGGGGTAGCTCTTTTAGCAACTGGAATAATATTTAAATTGCTTGAAATTAATCTTCTACCAAAAAACGGGGCGGTTGCGATTATGGCATTATCACTGACACCGTTGGCTGTGGCATTAGCGTATTACGTTAAGTTATTAGGAATAAAGAGATCTCATCAGAAGTTCATTATTGATGAGATTGATGAAAGGCTTGTAGCGCTGAAAAATGAGGCAGATGCGAAAGCATTTAAACTTGTTCAAGGAGCCTTGTTTTTAACTTATATGGGCTATACATTAATGTTTCCGAAGGACGTTTTCGAGTCCATCGGATGGTGGCTTCTAATGATTCTACTTATAATATCATTATTCTCACAGGCAATACTTCGTATGATGAACGTCATGGGTAAAGACTCCTAAAGATGATGAAAAATAAGCATAGGGAATTGTAGAACTAAATGTAATGATGAAAAGGGTGCCTGCTTGGTACCCTTTTCATCATTATTTCAATATCTATACTATTAATATTTACAAATAACACGAATAGTGTATTTTTACACTAAAGGGGTGTTGCTGCAAAAATGAACAGACTTGATTTCCTGAAAATAGCTTCTGAAAAATTAAAACTCATCCGCATTGAAAGTGACTTTACTCAGGATAAAATGGCTGAAATACTGGGAATATCCAAGAAGACCCTAGTACAGATTGAAAAAGGTCGATCCAATCTTGGTTGGGCAGGTGCCGTAACTTTATGTACTA
The DNA here is from genome assembly GCA_035648035.1 of Desulfosporosinus sp. Lineage (GTDB taxonomy): Bacteria > Bacillota > Desulfitobacteriia > Desulfitobacteriales > Desulfitobacteriaceae > Desulfosporosinus. Next base: position 40,747 of record DASRMG010000107.1, read on the forward strand.
TTTTTAAAAATAGCAAAGTTTTGGAAATGACCTTTGGTGGGGATCCTCAAGATATGATACTTTCTTTAGCCTTTACCGCTTATGAAAGTAGAGAGGATACCATGGGCGGAAGAATATGGTGGACTAATATTGAGTGCACAGAGGAGTTCAGAATTCAGCGTAATATAATTTCCGAGCACTATCGCATTCTAGATGCTCAGGACAAAAGAATTTGTTCTTCTTTTGATTACGACTATATCAAAAAGAGACTGCAAGAGCTTTGAGACGATTGTGGGGTCGATGAAGTGTTGGATTTTATCAAGGCATATATTAAATCAATGAGGCTATATTACGCTTTTGTAACTGGTATTGCAGGCTGGATTGGAGTGGCATTTTACGAATACATTGCCACGTCTCCTTTTCATACCGTGGAAATGGTTCCAGCCATGGATAAGAAAGCCTTAATACTGGCGATGCTTTTTCTTAGTTGGGGCATGAACCAAATCATTAATGACTACCTGGGATTAAGAGAGGATAGAGTGAACGCACCGCGCCGTCCCATGGTGACGGGTGAACTGAATCCGGGAAAAGCTTTGGCCCTAACGGGCGTCCTGTTGATCCTGACGATCTTGATTACCTACAGGTATTTGGAACCCCTTGCCCTTATTCCCGCAATCTTGGGAATCGTTTTAAACATTATTTATGAATACGCCAAGGGTCACGGTATTTTCGGTAATATCATCTTTGGGTTGATGATATCTATGTGTACGGTCTTTGGGTTTCTAGCAGCCGGTCCAACAGCGATGCCCTATTTTACATCCAGCAGGGTATCTGTGCTGATCCTGGTAGCATTAATGAACGGTCTGATGACTTTCTATACCTATTTTAAAGACTATGAAGGGGATAAGGCAGCCGATAAACGGACCATCATTGTACAATTGGGGATCGAAAGATCGCGGTATCTTGCTGTGCTCTCTGCTTTCCTTCCTGCAGGGATTTTTGCGCTTTTGTATATGAATCATTGTATTGAAGCTAGGGTGAACACGGTATTTCTTATCCTAGCTGGATTAACGTTTTTTCTGGAACTGTGGACAGGATATCTTTATTTTAAGAACCCGCGGGGTGAGAAAACTTATTATTCGCTGGTTGCTAATTTTAGGGCTTGTATCTGCGGTCAGGCAACCCTCATCGCTTTATTCAATACCGAACTGGCTATGATCCTTTTTTTAGTGTCATATATCTTCGTGGGCTTCTTATTTGACCTGCATACCGATCCAAAATCATAGGCGCCAAAGAAGGAGGGTTGTTATGAAATTATTCGAATCAGCAACTATAGGTCCTTGTCGCTTGAAAAATAGGATGATCCGTTCGGCAACCTTCGAAGGTATGGCTGATCCTCAGGGTCATCCACTACCGGAATACCATCGATTGTATCAACAATTGGCTTCAGGAGGCGTAGGAGGGATCATTACAGGTTTTGCGTATATCTCACCGGAGGGAAAAGCCATGCAGCCGGGTCAGGTCGGAATAGATTGTCAGGAAATGGTGAAAGGGTTTTTGCCCCTTACAAATGAAGTTCACCAATACGGCTGCAAGATTTTTATGCAGTTGGCTCACACTGGAAGACAGACCAGAAAAAGTGAAACAGGACAAGATATATGGGGGGTGTCGAATAAAAAGTCCTTCTATTTTGGGGGTTCTCCGCGGGAGTTGTCGACGGAACAGGTGTATGCACTGGTCAACCGGTTCGCAGAAGCAGCGGTGTATGCTAAAGCAGCCGGATTTGACGGTGTTCAGGTGCATGCTGCCCATGGTTACCTGCTTCATCAGTTTCTGTTGCCTACTATTAATCGTAGAAACGATGAGTTTGGCATTGATGCTAAGAGCCGAATCGGTACGAAATTCCTGGGCTTGGTGCTTGAGGAGATCCGGAAGCGGTGTGGACATAATTTTGCGCTGTTGGTCAAGGTCAGTGGGAGTGATGACTATTTTACCGGATTTAAAGCTGAGAAATTTGTTAGCCTGATACGATTTCTAGACGTCCAAAAAGTTGATGGGATAGAGATCAGTTATGGGACCATGGATCATGCACTGAATATCTTCCGTGGAGCTATCCCCCTGAAAGCAGTCCTAAAACATAACCCAGTCTTCAAGACTAACCACGGTGTTAGGGGACTGCTTTGTAATGCGCTTCTCTACTGTAGGCTGCGAGCAAAACTAAAGCATTTTACACCTACTTATAATCTTAAGTTTGCTAAGATTGCCAAAGCCTTAACCGATATTCCCATCCTTAGTGTGGGTGGTTTCAGGAAAGGCGCAGAAATGAGAGCGTGTCTGGAAAATGGATTTGCGGATTTTATTAGCCTATGTAGACCGTTTATTTGTGAACCGAACCTAGTAGAGAAGCTGGAGCAAGATGGGAACTATTCTGTAAAATGCAGCAACTGCAATCTTTGCGCCATTATGTGTGATTCAGACCAACCAACACGGTGTTATAGCAGATGATTTTAGGGTAGAGGAGGGCGTGAGATGAATTTGGAAGAACGGATCATTGTTGCCATACAGAGTATTTTAGAAAAAAGGCCTCAGATAACTCTTGAGAGCCGTTGGCTTGAAGACCTGAGGGTGGATTCCTTAGACCTCTTGATGATTCTTTCAGCGTTGGAGGATGAATTCTCGATAACGATTGCTGAAGACGATTTTCTCGATGTGGTGACCGTCAATGATATAGCCATAAAACTTAGAGCTAGGGGTTTATCCGATGGCTAACGGCGGGGGAGGGAGAACATGACTCTAAGAGATTTTTATAAGCGGTTGAGTTTGGATGAGAGTCTAGTTAAAGTGGCGGACCATAATCCCTATTACCAGAGAATTGATTCAGGCTTAAATAGAAGAATTCGGGTGAACGGACACGAGATGATTGATCTAGCGTCCAACAACTATCTGGGACTGGCGACTGACAGCAGGGTAAAACTGGCTGCCATTGAGGCTGTACAAAAGTATGGAGTGTCCCTCTGTGGTACGCCCATCGCCACTGGATACATAGATTTGTACCAAAGGCTGGAAGCAAAGTTATCCAGTTTTGTGGGACTGGAGCAGACGCTTATCCTTCCTTCGTGTTACCAAGCTAATAATGGTTTATTTGGTTCCATTGCCGGACCCCAAGATTTGATCGTAGTTGACCGGTTTGCCCACTCTTCCTTGATCCAGGGAATCAAAGCTAGTGGTGCTAAAATGAGACCCTTTCTTCATAATAATCTCGAGCATCTGGAAAGTATCTTGCAGCGCTCTACAGGGTATCGGCAGATCTTGGTCGTGACAGAATCTGTGTTTTCCACGGAGGGCAGTATTGCCCCTTATAGGGAAATTGTACAATTATGTAAGGCCTATCACGCCGTGCCGGTGATCGATGATTCCCATGGGATTGGGGTGATAGGGAAATCGGGCCGAGGAATCCTTGAGCAGCAGGGGATAAAAGGCTACCAAGGTGTTTACACCGCCTCCTTAGGGAAAGGGTTGGCTAATTCAGGTGGGATAATTAGCGGCCAAAAAGTGCTGATCGACTATCTGAAATATTATTGCCCCCATCTGGTTTATTCTACGGCGCTTCCTCCTGCAGTTTTAGCGGGTGTAGAGGCGGTTCTGGACATTCTTCATTATGAATTTGACAGGCTTAAGAAGAGACTGACACTCTATCAACAGGCCATCTATGAAAGTCTGATTGAGGGGGGATTTACAGTGGCATCAAGTGAAGCTCCTATTAATTCCATTCAAGCTGGGAGTAAAGAAGCGACGTTTATCCTGGCCAAAAAGCTCTATGAAAACGGGATTCTTTCCACACCTTTTATCGAACCCTCTGTTCCAATTGGTGAGGGTCGGGTCCGGTTAATTGCTGGAGCTAATCTAACAGAGGATACGGTCGCCGAAGTCAGTGCAATTATCAAAAGGATTGGACGCTTATGAGATATTTACTCATCATCAACCCCGGCTCCGGAAGGGGAAGCGGGGCAAAGATTCAGAAAATACTTGCCACCTTTAAAAAGAAGGGGCTTGAGTTTGACTATAAGCTAACAGATACCCTGGAAGATGCCTATACCTTATCCGTAGAGGGAAATCAAAAGGGCTATGAGATAATCGTCGCGGTGGGGGGCGACGGAACCATTAACCGGGTTATCAATGGCTTTTATAACTCCCTGGGCCAAAGAATTTCCACCTCTAAGCTGGGTGTGCTTCATACTGGCACAAGTCCTGACTTATGCAAGAGCTATCAGGTACCACTGGACCTCGAGCACGCGCTTAATACGGTCTTTGCGGGGAGGAGTGTGAAAATTTCCCTAGGCAAAATAACCTATACCACGGTTTATGACAAGGGCTTGGAGGGTCTTCCACTAAGTGAGGAGACTGAAAATCTACAAACAAGTTTTTTTGCCTGCTGTGCTAATATTGGCCTGGGAGCCTCTGTCGCCAGAAATGCTAATAGTGGGATCAGAAAGTATCTCGGGGATTTCGCGGGGACGTTTGTCTCCCTGCTTAAAACCCTGCTCAAGTATCATTCCGTTAACCTCTCAGTTCGTTATGACGGACAGCAACAGGACTTTGTCAAGGTTTACAATATTGCTGTGGGAAAGACAACTTACATCGCTTCTGGAATTAAGGTGAAAAACGAGTTAGCCCCCGTAGATAGTCGCTTTTACAGCTTGGTGGTACAAGATATGAGGTTGACGGATGTAGGGGGTGTTCTAAGAAAAATATACAGTGGGAAGAGGTTCATTAATAACAATAATATGTCTTTGCAATACGTCTCGAGAGTAGAAGTGTGTGGCAATAAGGTCAATCCAGAATTAGAGTTTGATGGTGATCCCAGGGGGTTTCTTCCTTGTGTGATTGAAACTGCACAGGACCCCTTAGACCTAATCTGCGAGGTGGAAAATGAGTAAAGAAAAAGAGATGATCCAGCTTATACATAAACATATGCCTAGAAGTGACAGCCAGCTTAATAAGCTTTTTGAGGCTGACTCGGAAATCGTTGATTTTCACGGCAAGAGGCTGCTCTACACGATTGATGAGTTTTCGGAGGAAGACCTATTTCGGAAGGAGGACCCTTATGCACTGGGCTGGAATATGGCAACCGGCAGTATTAGCGATATTTTGGCCACTGGGGGCAAACCTAAGTATTATGCACACAGCCTAGTCATTGATGATAGTTGGACGAGGGACTATGTCGCAAAATTGTCGCTTGGCATTGGAGCGGTACTCAAGGAAGTGGGGGCAGCATTTATCGGTGGGGATTTTGGGATTTCCAAGACTTGGCGCTACACTGGATCAGTTATTGGGGATCTGGAGGGTCCGCCGCTGTTAAGGAGTGGGGCAAACGTTGGAGATGGGATTTTCATGAGTGGCCCAATTGGTAGCGGGAATGTTGAGGCGGCCCTGGTGTTGTACGCTGAAAAACCTTTGGTCAAACAGCTAATGGGGAGGTGGAAAAACCTTTTCCGCCTGAGAAGTAAAGAGGCAGAGATCATCAAACGTCACTGTTGCTGCTGCATTGATACCAGTGATGGCGTCTTTAACGCCCTCAAGGCAATTTCGGAGATGAGTGGTACAGGTTTTGTCCTAGGTAATCTGCCTTATGTGAAGAGCGGGCTATTTCTGGCCAAAGTCTTAAATGTACCCAAGGAAATGCTATTCTTAGGAGAATGTGGGGAGTATGAATTGGTGTTTACCCTCAGTAAAGAGGCTGAAGTGGAGTTCTTAATCAAAGCAGAGGAGAAACCGTTTAAGTTTTATAAAATCGGTGAAATAACCGAACAAGGCACCGAATTGCTGCGGGAAAGAGGCATCGAGATCGATTTCACAACCTATCATTTACGTGCTAGGGACTACGCAGATCCCAAAGAATATTTGAGAAATGTGGTGCATTTCCTCAAAGGGGGGTCAATGTGAAACGAAGAGTTGTCATTACTGGGATAGGGCCAGCCACCTCAATTGGGATAGGAAAAAAGGATTTTTCCGCAGGCATATATGGTTTGCAAACTTGCATATCAGAGATACCGAGTTGTTATGAACAAAACTATAAGTTTAAATCCCGTTATTTCGTGCCCAAGCCGGAATTTGCCTTGTCCGATTTAGGGATCCATAAAGCAGTAGAAGGGATGATGGAAGAGTCCTCGAGAATCTCAATATTATGCACCAAGCTGGCTTTAGAGGATGCTGGATATCAGATCAGTGAGGCTGAAAAACATCTTCAGGTTAACGGCCTAGAAAACTGCGGCATCATCATCGGTACTGGCATGAGTAGTCTGCAAACAGCTCTGGAATCCTACACAGCTCACATGGCTGGGACGAAGAACTATAACTCTGATCCCCATAATCCACGGTTTAATAGAATGGTCATTCCCATGCTGATGACCAATTCTCCGGCTGCCTGGATCTCAATACTCTTCGGGCTTAAAGGTTTCAGCTATACACTTAATGCTGCCTGTGCCTCGGGAACTTATGCTCTGGGTGAGGCCTACAGAACTATAATATCTGGCAGATGCGAGATGATGCTAGCGGGCGGCGTTGAAGCCTTGGTCGAGAAAGAAGGTGCCATAATGAGAGGGTTTGATATGCTGTCAACTCTTACCAGAGCAAAGCACGGAAGGCCCCAGCCGTTCTCCAATCTGAGAAGTGGTTTCTTATTTAATGAAGGCGCGGGATGTGTTTTAGTTTTGGAGGAGCTGCAAAGTGCTCAAAAAAGAGGGACCGAAATTTATGCTGAGATCGTTGACTATGAAGCTTGTAGCGACGCTTACAGCATTGTCCAGATGGATCCAACTGGGGACAGCATCATGCAACTTTTTCAGAAGATTACCAAGGGGATCAAGGTTGACTATCTAAATGCCCATGGCACGGCTACAATTGCCAATGATGATATTGAGGCCAAAGTCATCCAACGGATCTTTGGGGACAAAAGCTCTCAGCCGATGATTAATTCTACCAAGGGCATCCTGGGTCATAGCATTGGGGCCAGCGGAGCTCTGGAGGTGGCAGTCACTGCCCTAGCCATCAAAGAGTCTAGAATTCATGGAAACCTCACCACTGATCCACTGGATAATCTTAATCTGCCACTGAAGACGATTGACGCACCAGTAGAGTATGCGTTATCTGCTTCCTACGGGTTTGGGGGGCATAATGCCATGATCCTACTGAAGAGGTATGATAACCATGAATAAGGTCATGATTACTGGAGCGACTGGATTTATTGGCAGTCACATTACCCGGGCATTTTGTGAAAACGAAGTCGAGGTCGGCTGCTTAGTTAGAGATAGCAGCGACCTTGCAGGTCTTGAAGGTCTTGAAGGTCTGGCGGTAGAACTTAGGACAGGAAATATTAGAAATAAGGAGGATTTGTCGAAGGCTTTCACCGGATATGATTGGGTGATACATAATGCCGCTAAAGTCTCCGATTGGGGGGATTATGATGAGTTTTATCAGACGAATGTCATAGGAACTGTCAATGTACTGAGGGCCTGTGTTCAAGCGGGGATTAAAAATATCCTTATGACAGGGTCCAATTCCGTTTACGGAGAAGAGGATAGCCCGGTCATTAAGGATGAAGCGTCTCCGTATAATTCTCATTATCGGTACTTGGGAAGCCGTCTATTCCCCTGCAAGTTGAATTACTATCGTGATACTAAAGCGCTGGCCAAGAAAGAGGCGCTGACCTTCGCCGCAACACATGATTTAAATCTGACTATTTTGGAGCCTGTATGGGTCTATGGGGAGAGAGAATTAAACGGGGGATTTTATGAATACCTTAAGACGGCTAAAGCTGGAATTCCCTTTATTCCTGGGGCAAAGCACAACAAATTCCACGTCATCTATGCGGGAGACCTCGCTAGGGCCTATGTTTTGGCTTATAGAAAACAGTTGGCAGGTCTAAATTGTATTCTCGTAGGAAATGAACAGGCAGAGAGCATGGACAGGATTTATGGGCTATTTTGTTCCGAAGCAGGCCTAAAAAAACCAAGGAATCTTCCCAAGGCTCTGACCTACCCTGCCGCCTTACTCATGGAATTGCTGTATACCCTTGTTAATTCTTCCAGTCCCCCGCTTCTGACGAGAGGAAGGGTCAACATGTTCTATGACAATCTGGAATTTTCAGTGGTAAAGGCAAAGAGAATCCTAGGTTTTAAGAATTTATATAGTCTAGAGGAAGGGATTCATCGAACCGTTTTATGGTATAAGGAACAAGGTCTGATCTGAAAGAGGGTGGATTGTGATAAAGGTAAGTAATGTTACAGGTTGGCATAAAATAGTCTTTAATTTGAAGCTAAAAATATATATTTTCTTTCACTTTGTCCCGATGCTGTGGAGAGGGAATATTTCCTTCAAACAGTTCCTTCTTTTATTGAAGAGGCTGTTGCTTTTTGTGTCTAGGGTTCAACATAATAAATTTGTCAAAATAGGTAACAACACCAGATTGGGCCTCTATGTGCCGGGCTTTCCATCCCAGGCTTTTTACAATGCATGTAAGAAGTTTAGTCAGTTCTCAGAAAAAATGCCCTGTACCACCGTCTTGTTATCCATCACGTCCTCATGCCCTTATCATTGCAATTACTGTTACCAGAAATTTGATAAGGGGAAGGATGTGGAGATAGAGACTTTGATCAGGACCGTGAAGAAGTTACAGGAGATGGGGATCGCTTTTTTTAATATTGAGGGTGGTGAACCGTTTTTAGTCTTTGAGCGGTTGAAGAAGGTTTGCTCTGTGATTGACGCGCGGTCGGAAATCTGGATAAATTCTACGGGTGCTGGAATAACTGAGCAAAGGCTTGCGGAGCTTAAAGCTATGAATGTGACGGCTGTTATGTTTTCTCTGCACAGTCCAGATCCCGAGAGTTTCAACCAGTTCATGGGGGATAATTCTGCCTGGAAGGCTATGGAGGCCGGGGTCATGATGTGCCACGAGGTGGGTGTGGCAGTGGCTTTTAATACCTGCCTGATGCGAGATGACTTTTATAATGGTACTTTCAAAAAAATCATGGAGGCAGTAAGGGACTACAAAGCTTGTCTCATCCAGATCATTAAGCCCAAACATGCAGGGGGGTGGCTGGAAAAAACAGAAATTGATTTCACCACAGAAGATCTTGTTTATATAAAAGATAAGGTTAACCAATATAATTTACAGGAAGAGTTCGCAGGATATCCCTCAATATCAGCTCAGATTATTGAAGAAGATAAAGATGTTTTCGGCTGCACAGCAGGTGGTACAGATCGCTTCTATATCAATGCCAAGGGTGATCTACAGCCTTGTGAGTTTCTCAATGTATCCTTTGGTAATATCGCGGTGGATAGATTCGAAGACATTTATCAAAAGATGCGAAATTGCTTCGCCTGGGGTGGAGAGTGTTTCATATGCGAAGGCTACTCTCAAGAGATTCATAAAGTCTATCAGGAAAATAGTTTAAAGTCCCTTCCTCTTCCCCCAGAGTTGTCGCACAGGATCTACGACTCCTGGGACCGGGGGAGAAAAACGGACTTATATGAGCGCTTGGAGCAGTTGAAGTAGGGTGTGAAATGAGCCTAGAGGTAGTCCAGATCTAATTACTTTCCTTAACTTCCTTGATTAATTCTGCAATAGTGCCATTAATTTCTGGGAACTCCAGCTTTAGATCCTCTAGGGTCGTTACGATTCTTTGGAGTACAAAATAGTCTCTAAACCATCGGTGATCTGCAGGTACAATATACCAGGGTGCTTCTTCAGAACTGCAATTTGAAAGCGCGTCAGCGTAATATTTTTGGTATTTGTCCCAGAACTTTCTCTCAGCAAGATCGGCCATAGAGAATTTCCAATGCTTTTCAGGTGTCTCTAATCGGTTCAAAAGTTTCTTCTGCTGAAATTCTTTGGATATATGCAAAAAGAACTTTAAGACGATGGTTCCGTTACTGACAAGATATTTTTCAAAGGCTGTGATTTCTTGGTATCTTGCCAGAGCAGTCTGATCATCGATCGTTTTATGGACTCTAGTGACAAGGACATCTTCATAGTAGGAGCGGTTAAACACGGTTATATTCCCCTTTATAGGGGTCGCTTTGTGGGCCCTCCATAAATAGTCATGGCCCAATTCCTCGGGTGTGGGTTGCTTAAAGCTTTGGACGACGAAGCCATTTGGATTCACGCCAGCTAAAGCTTTTTTAACAGTACCGTCCTTGCCACTGCAATCCATTCCTTGCAATATGATTAGTAGGCTGAATTTCTTAGAGGCGCTGAAGACTTCTTGTAGTTCAATAAACTTATCTTGTAACTCTGAATACTTATCTTGAAGATCCTTCTTATCTAACTTGTTGGTCTCAGTTGGACTGAAATCCTTTAAACAGACCTTTTGATTTGAATTAATGGTAAAATTGTCTAACATAGAAGATCCTCCTTTATCGCTCGACAAATTCGTTAATAATGGACTGAAACAGGAGGTAATTAATTACCCCCTGTTTCAAAAATAAAAAATTATTTATTTAACTTTTGGTTTCGCACTTGCATTTTGCAACATCTACCGTCTTATCTTTACATTTGCACTTAACTTTCTTGCCTTTGCGTTCTTTTTTGTTCTTCTTCTTATTAAGATGGCCACTTAGTTCTAGTTCAAGCTGGGCCAACTTGTCTTCTAATTCTGCTATTTTAAGGGACAGGGTTTCTACCGTGAGGTGATCCTTGTCACCTTCCTCAGATGGAACTCCGATTTTAGCTTCAGTAGCCGGTAATGCAGCGGCTTCAATTTGGTTGCCAGGTAGTGTTTTAGTGTCACTTTCAATAACCGTGGGGGGGGTGATGTCATTTTCAGTGACGGGTAGTGTTACAGCCTCACTTTCAGTGACAGGTAATTCAGCAGGTTTTACGCTTAGCTCGGGCGCTTCTTTAGGACTAGCAGGTTTTTTTACCATAATAACCTCCAATTTTTTATATGCAACGTTTGACGTTTGAAATATTTGCTTAATTAGAAATTTTACATGAAATGATTGAATTAATTATATAACATTCCTCAATAAAATCAAGATTCAGTTCCTTTATACGAGGTAATAGGTACAAATTTTGCACGATTAAGCGCTACTACCTCGGGAACAGCTTCACCTAAGCAGGGGCTAAGGAATATTTCCTGGCTATTGATCGTTTCTTTCCCTCTTCTATCAATTTTAGTGTAGGTGCCGTCAAGGTTTAGAACTCTTGATTTAGAGGTGTCTTGTAAGGCTAAGTCTAAGATATTCATGACTTTTTCTCGAGCAATCGGATCCTCAATGGGAAATAGAAGTTCAACTCTTCTATTTAAATTGCGTTTCATCAAATCCGCACTGGAAAGGAAGATTAATTCCTCACCGTCTGCAAAAAAATAATAGATTCTGCTATGCTCAAGAAACCTTCCGACAATACTTCGAACTGTGATGCGCTCGCTAATAAAAGGGATGTTAGGTCTCAGACAGCATATGCCACGCACAATTAGATCAATGTTAACTCCAGCAGAGGAGGCATCATAAAGCGCTTCTATAATTTCTTGATCCACCAAAGAATTTAACTTGGCAATGATTCTGGCTGGTTTTCCTAAGGTAGCGTGTTCTGTTTCTTTCTGGATTAAGTCCAAAAACTTTTTACGGAGGTTAATTGGAGCAAGCGTCATTTTATAAAGATGAGAGGGGCTAGAACAGCCCGATAAGGTATTAAAGATGGCGGAGGCATCCGCTCCGTAATAGGGTTTTGCTGTCAATAAGCCTAAATCTGTGTATAGTTTTGCAGTAACATCATTATAATTCCCGGTTCCAAGATGGACGTATCGCTTGATTAAACCATCCTCGCGTCGAACAATTAACAATATTTTACAATGAGTTTTTAAGCCAACAAGCCCGTAAATCACATGACAGCCAGCTGTTTCAAGTTTCTTGGCCCAAGTTATATTATTTTGTTCATCAAAGCGAGCTTTTAACTCTAAGAGAACGGTGACTTGTTTCCCATTATCAGCCGCTTGCGCTAATGCTTCGACAATTGGGGAGTTACCGCTTACTCTATAAAGTGTTTGCTTAATAGCCAGGACATTAGGGTCTTCTGCAGCTTTTTTAACGAGATCCACGACCATATTAAAGGAATCATAGGGATGATGCAGTAAAATGTCCTGTTTGGAAATTGATTCGAATATATCGTCTTCATCTACTACGGAAGCATAGGTGTTGGGCTTGATGGGCTTATATCGTAGGGCGTCATAGCCTTTCAAGCCACTTAATTTCATGAGAAAAGTCAGATCTATGGGCCCACTGATTTTATAGACTGCTGCTGCAGAAATCTCGACTTCTTCTTCTAATATGTTGAGCAGTAAGGGATTGATACCATGTTCAATTTCAAGGCGAATGGCACTGCCCCATTTTCTTTGCTTAAGGGATAACTGAACAGCCGTTAGAAGATCTTCCGATTCATCTTCCGCAACGTCTAAATAGGCATTTCTGGTAATACGATAGCACCCGGTAGCGATCACGTTGTGATTATCAAATAGGGTGGTTAAATTTAATGTTATTATTTCTTCCAGTAGGATAAAGGATTTCTCAGCCTCTAAGGAGGGGATTTCTACTAATCTATTTAAGACGGACGGAACTTGGATAGTTCCAAATAAAAGGTTATCAGGGTTATTAATATCTTCTAATAATAAAGCAATGTTTAAAGTTTTATTTAAAATTAAAGGGAAGGGTTGACTTTTATTGACCACCATGGGGGTTAGTACTGGAAAAACGTTATTGGCATAATATTCTCGAATGAAATCCAGTTGTAGAGTATTTAAATCCTTGGTTTTAATAAACCGAATATTAGCTTTCTTCAGAGATTTCTTTAAGGATCGATTATAACAATTGTACATATCAAAGACTTGCTTGTGGATTCTAGCTGAAATTCTTTCAAGCTGTTCATTGGGTGTCAGACCAGAAGGGTCGATCTTTATAATCTTAGCTTCAACAATATCTTGTAAAGAGGCGACACGAATCATAAAAAATTCGTCTAAATTAGAACCCACGATTGAAAGAAACTTTAATCGTTCCAGAAGGGGATTATTGGTATCCTTTGCTTCTTCGAGAACTCTTTCATTAAATTCTAACCAGCTTAGTTCTCTATTCACAAAATTGGTGCTTGAAAAGGTATGATTTTTCAATTTGCTTTATCCTCTCAGTTCTATACTAATACCCATGACTTCTTGGAAAAATTCTACATTATTTGTTATGTCCCACTTTTCTAAGAGAATATCATGATTGCTAATGAGTTTAAGCTGTAGGGCATCGCCTGAACTCAGTACTTCAATATCACTAATCTTTTGCATATGAGAAATATCCATGGATTCTGCAATTTTTAAAATCGAAGATAATTTAGAGACGAGTATTTTTTCATGATGGCTTAAGACAAAATAACTTCGATCAGAGTAAGTTGGTATGCGCGTAGTGTGGTATTTTGCTATATTTGCAATTAATTCTAGTTCCTTATCGGAGAATCCCATGATACTCTGGGTTCTGATAATATTGGAGGAATGGTTGCCATGCTCACTTAAACTAACATAATTCCCTGAATCGTGAAGAATAGCCGCCACTTGGAGATATATTTTCTCTTGATACCCAAGTCTGTGATACTTCCAAGTTTTATCAAACAATAATAAGGACATTTTCTCCACGTAGGAGGCATGTTTTTTATCGACACCATATTTCTCAGCCATGTACCAAACTGAACTGATGATATCATTTTCGGCATTCGTTTTACTAGGTATTTCGTTTAACTTATCCATAAGTCCATAGAGAATACCTTGACGGTTGGTAATCATGGGCGCATGGATTCCCGTTGCTTTCGTCCGACTTAAAAAACTATGAAATAGTAAAATGGCTGGTAATAATAATTCAGCCTTAGCAGAGGAAATATTAAAAGCATCAACCATCTGATCAGTATTCATCTCTTTGATTTCAAGATAAAGTTCTTCCATACGTTCCTTGCTAATATAAGATTGATGCTCTAAATGACAGATTTCTAAGATTGTAACTAGATAACCTCCAAGACCAATAAAATTCTTTATATGCATTTTCTTCAGCTTTGGCTTAAGTAAATATATTTTACTTTCAATATACTCTTCCATAACTTTTGGGAAAGAGATCGTTTTTGTTTCTAAAGTATATAGAATTTCTCGTAATCTAAGGGGACCCATTTTTATATATTCTGTAAATATTAATCCGTCGCTTCCGTACATTGAAACTTCAACGCCCCCAGAGGTTAAATTTACGATGATCGAATCTGTCAGGTCTATTTTATCAAATTCATGGAGATAATTTCTTAAGGCCCTATATATTAAAAATCTTTCTTGGACATTATTAATGATTTCAACATCAAGTCCAGCAATAAGTCTAATTTGTTCTATGATGTAGTCGCGATTATCTGCTTCATGAAGTCCACTGGTCGCAACAGCCCTATATATTTTCACGCCGTAATCCTTCATTAATTTAGAAAAACCTTTTAAGCCTGCACAGGTTTCCTTAATGGTTTTAGGTGAAATTCTTCCATTAGCATAAGTATCCTTGCCAATATTGTTGGGAAGGGAAGCGTCCTCTAAAAACATTAAGCTACCCTCAGGATTTAATTGCGCAATACTCATTCTTAAGAAATCAGAACCCACATTAATCGCTGCTATCACTTCGTTTTTCATCTTCTTCATTAATTTACTCCTTAAGCAAAGTTAATAAATTTATATGTCTGGATTTTGAAGAATAGTTACTTGGATTATTACCATTTTTATCACCTTGAAAATACTTATCAATTCATATATCATTAAATAGATTATCTTACAGAATAATATTATATTCTATTTTAGGGAGAAACAACATGAAGAATATAGGAATAATAGATATTGGCTCTAATTCAATCAGACTAATTCTCATTGAAATATGTACTAACTATTTTCGAATTATTGACGAGAAAAAGGAAACGGTTCGATTAGGAATGGACATGACGGCTGATGGCCACCTTAATCCTCTAAGGATGGAAAAAGCCATCAGTACGCTTTCAAATTTCAAATCTTTATGCGAGGGTTTAGGAGAATGTAACATATTCCCCGTGGCTACAGAGGCTGTCAGACGAGCTAGTAATCAGAAGGAATTTTTGCAATTAGTTAAATCTAGGTTAGATATGGACATACGAGTTTTAACGGGAGCAGAAGAAGCCTACTATGATTATTTTGGTGTCATTAATAGTATGGAGTTTTCTAATGTGCTGATCATGGATATTGGGGGATCTAGTACAGAGCTAATCTGGGTAGAAAATAAGGCTATTAAGGAATCCATCAGCCTTCCCTTCGGCGCTCTAAACCTTTCTGATAAATTTAACCTCTCCGAAAAAATGAATAGTAATACCGAAAAAGAGTTGCATGCATTTCTCATGTCACAGTTTGGGAAGGTCGCGTGGCTCGGAGGGGTCATGAATTTACCGATGATAGGCGTGGGAGGGACCATTCGAAATATTGGTAGAATTTCTAGAAAAAATAATAATTACCCCATAGATCGTTCTCACAATTACAGCATGGAGTGTTCTGAGGTTCTAAATATATATGATTATGTAAAATATAACAATCCAGAGCAAAGAAAAAAGATAAAGGGTCTTTCTAAGGATCGAAGTGATATCTTTATAGGCGCTTTTTCTGTGGCTGCGACTTTGCTGGAATTCTGTAACAGCCCACAACTCATTGTTAGTGGCAGTGGACTCAGGGAGGGGTTGTTACATGAGATCCTGCACGGAGACCAGGTGATTAAAGATGTATTGGAGTTTTCTCTCAATAATGTTATTACGACCTTGAATATTGATAAAATCCATGCTCATCATGTCTGGAAACTTGCTGAGAGCTTGTATACACAGTTAAGACCTCTCCACAAGATCAACGGAAATACCTACAAAATCTTAAAAACTGCTGCTTTGTTAAATGATTGCGGTAAAACAATTAATTTCTACAGCTATCACAAACACACCTTTTACATGATGGCTAATTTACCGATTAACGGATTGCCCCATAAGGACCTAATTATGGCAGCTTATGCCATGATGGTTTGTGTGAAAGAGAATTTCGACATTGACAAATCCCCCTATGTAAAGCTCTTAACTAAGGAAGATAAATATATTATTGAAAGGCTGGGGATTATTTTAAGTTTAGCAGAATCCTTAGATAAAAAAAGAAACGGAAATATTACAGAGGTCGAATGCGAGTTAAGGTCAGAGTGTTTATATTTACACTTAGTTTCTAAAGGTACAACCGAAGGGGAACGAAAAGAAATTGAGGGTCACGGGGCCTACTTCGCAAAAGTATATGGTAAGACATTGCAAATTGAGTAATCTCAGTGACATGAAACAATGAAGGACCGTAACGAAAAATTCTGCTTCGTTACGGTCCTTTTTCTATTCAGCTCATTGACGTTATCAGTTGGTAACTATACACGTCTTGCTCCAAGGTAGACAGACTTCCAATAAGTCCCCAGGGTATAAATAGTGACCCCTTTAGAGCTAGAAGCGTTGATGAATTCTCCATTACCAACAGAAATTCCTACGTGGTCGGCGACCCCATTTTTGGCAAAGGAGAAGAACACTAAATCTCCTGCCTTAAGATGGCTAAAGGAAACAGAAGTGCCTGACTTAGCTTGATCGCGCGCAACGCGGGGGAGGCTCTTGCCATGCTTAGCAAAAACATACTGAGTAAAACCTGAACAATCGAACCCTGAAGGCGTCGTTCCACCGTACACATAGGGAACTCCAATATATTGTTTAGCAGTACCAATAAGCGAACTTGATGTTGAGGTGTGAGTTGATGCGGGAGGTGTTGACGTTTTGGATGATCGAGAAGGTTGTGTTTTTTGGGGCGTTGCTTTACGAGGAGGGGTACTAGCTTTAGGCGCGGGCGTACTAGCCTTAGGAGTGACTGTTGCGGCCACTATTACGGGTTCTGGTGTACTCTCTATCGCTTCTGGTATCACCTTAATTTCTTCTTGTAAAATAGGTGGTGCCACTTTTATTGCTTTTGGGTATAAATCTCCCATGGCGCTCATGATTGTTTTTGGATATATTTCACTTGATATCGTCGCAGGGGCTGCTGTGATAATCGTCACAAATAAAGAGGTAGAAATGACGGGAACAAGGAGTAGAGACCATTTCATATTCTTCAAATTCTTCCACCCTTCAATCAATTTATTCAAGGACACAGGGGTTTGAATAGACCAATAAATGACAACCGTGTGTAACTATTCAAGTTGTCTCTTAGTATAAAGGATATTGACGGTCTTGTCCTTGGTAAATAGTGGCCTATATGGTAAAGAGAACAGGTCTCTACATCAAACCGTAGAGACCTGCGTGAGATAACACTGTCTAAATACTTATGCTGCTGCGACGACTCGAGAGACAATAATCGCAATCGCAATGAGTATTCCGGCAATTACGATAGCGACTGCAATATTGTTGTTTCCAAGCTCCTTGCTGAAGTTTAAAGGGATTAATTTATCAAATATGATATAACCAACAATGAGGATAATTATTCCAAGTAGACCAAACAGAGCACTCAGGCCAAGATTTAATAAGATTGACATTTGAATTCCTCCCGTTATAAGTGGGCATTAGTACTATTTGATAGTATGCAAATTGTTACAATACTAGAATTATATTACAAAAAAGTCTCAAGAGTTTTGCGGGCAGTTAAGATTACATGTCCCACTTTAAAGATTATTAAATAAGTTGAACGGTTTTGGTAAACAATCTATAATAAACCTAATGACATAAAACTAACAAAGAGAGGAGATCTGACATGAAAGATTTAATCAATAAAGGGTTGGCTCTTGGCTTGGGATTAGCGGTTTACAGTAAGGAACAAATCGAGAAGGTCGTAGACGATTTAGTTAAAAAGGGTGAAGTTTCTGGTGCTGAATCCAAGGACTTGATCAATGAGTTGCTTGAAAAAGGCGCAGCAGAGAAGAAAGAAATGAATGCTCGTATCCACGAGCAAGTGGAAAAGCTGCTTAGGGACTTGAATATTCCATCTAAGGCTGATATGGATCGTTTGGAGAAACGTATTCAAGAGTTAGAAAACAAGTAAGTAAGAAAAGAACAATGAGGTCTGAATTCGTTCAGGCCTCATTGTTCAGTGAAACTGTTAGGTAGAGCCTGAGGGAACCACGAATAAAGGGGACGCTTTTTTATGTTTGGAAAAAGGATACGCCATATTAAACGCTATCGTGATGTTGCTAAGGTCCTCACTCACCACGGGTTTGGTTTTTTTGTGGAAGAGATGGGGCTTTTACATATGCTTTCCCTGCCTAAGCGGCTCTTCACGGATACAGAGAAAATGGATCCGATGACGGTCGGGGCACGAATTAGACGGGTTATTGAGGAGCTTGGACCCACTTATGTTAAAATTGGGCAGATTGCAAGTACTCGCGCGGACATCATACCGGAAGAAATTCTGAAGGAACTGGAAAAACTTCAAGATGATGTTCCCTCATTTTCCTTTGATCAGGTTACGAGAATTATTGAAGAGAAACTGGGATCGCCTTTGAACGAAGTGTTTTCGTGGATTGATGAAGAGGCGATTGCGGCAGCTTCCATTGGTCAGGTTCATCGAGCGCAATTGCGGACTGGGGAGTTGGTTGCTGTAAAGGTGCAACGCCCGGGGATCAAGGCTATTATCGAAACTGATTTGGAAATTCTTCTGGATTTGGCTACGCTCGCGGAACGCCGTATGGAGCGGATGGAACGACTGCAATTGCGAGATGTCGTTGAGGAGTTTGCCAAGTCGCTACGTAATGAGCTGGATTATAGTATTGAGGCGAGAAATGCTGAGAAAATTGCCAAACAGTTTAAGAAGGATCCCACGATTCATATACCTGCGATTTATTGGGATTACTCAACTCGAACGGTACTTACGATGGAATTTGTGCAAGGATTGAAACTCACACAGTTTGAGGAAATCGAAAAAATGGGGTATGACCGAAAAGCTATTGCAGAACATCTGGTTCAGTCGGTCTTTCAGCAGGTATTAATCGAGGGGTTTTTCCATGCTGATCCGCATCCAGGAAATATTTTCTTATTAAGCGAGGGCGTTATCTCGTTGATCGATTTCGGCATGGTCGGAAGGCTCACGGCAGATATGAAGCAAAACTTGGCGTCTATGGTCATTGCTATGATGCGCCAGAATACGGAGAGTATGCTTAAAGCTGTTTTAAGAATCGGCATCGTTCCGGATGAAGTCAATCTACCCCTGTTGACGAGTGATGTGGACGAGCTACGGGAATTGTACGTGGATGTTCCGATGAGTCGTATTAGTCTAGGTGAGGCGATTAGTAATCTATTTAAAGTGGCGTTTCGGCACCGAATACGAATTCCAGCAGATTTCACCTTACTGGCAAAGTGTTTTTTGACTCTGGAAGGGATTGTGGAAAAACTCGATCCCCAACTAAGTATGATGGATATGGCGGAACCGTTTGGAATTCGACTGCTTAAGGAACGCTACAGACCCAGTACGATCGCGGATAGGGTATGGCACAATCTCACAGATTATAGTGATCTGTTGGTGGATCTTCCCAAACAATTGAAGGATTTAATGGGTAACCTAGTCAAAGGACGGATTCGCTTAGAAGTCAGTGTTCCAGAACTTGATATTTTTTTAAAGAAGTTAGACCGTATTACGAATCAGATTTCCTTTAGTATTGTTTTGCTCGCGTTTAGTATTGTTATGGCAGGGGTCGTTATAGCCTCGGCTTTGGGTAACCAGCCCATTTTACTTTGGCATATTCCGGCCATTGAGGTAGGGTTCTCGATGGCTACTCTCATGTTGCTTTGGCTGTTCATCTCTATTTTTAAATCTGGGAAGTTTTAGTTTTGGCATCGTTGGGGAAACCTATTCCTGAGGTGAAGAATAATGTCGTTAGAATTCATACCGACTCGTGTATTTTACGAGCCAGGTGCCCTTGAGTATCCTTTAGGTAAAATTCTAGTGCAACGATTTGGGCAGATGGGGATCAATTTGACTCCTACCACATCTCATAACAGAATTACGGGGATTCCAGGTGATACTCCAGCGGCTGCGTATCGAGAAGCCAAGCGGACATTGGTGATCGGAGTGCGTCGCGGTAAGACGTTTCAATCCTGTAAACCGTCTGCCCATTATCAGTTGCCACTGGTTACCAGTTGCCCAGGCATGTGTGAATATTGTTATTTGGCCACAACGCTAGGAAAAAAACCTTATGTGCGGGTTTATGTTAATCTTGAAGAAATACTGGGTATTGCTTCGAACCTGATTGAGGAACGACTGCCAGAGATCACTCAGTTTGAAGGGGCCGCAACCTCAGATCCAATTCCAGTGGAGCGATATACTGGTGCCTTGAAGCAGACCATTGAGTTTTTTGGACGTGAGCCTAGCGGCCGTTTTCGTTTTGTCACGAAGTATACAGATGTAGAAAGTCTCCTTGAGGCGAAACATGAAGGTCATACTCGGTTTCGCTTTAGTTTGAATTGTACTGAAGTCGTGAAGAAGTATGAGCATGGAACGCCGTCTCCGGAAGAACGGATTATCGCTTCTGGTAAAGTGTTAGAAGCGGCGTATCCCTTAGGCTTTATTATTGCTCCCATTTTCAGGTTCGAAGGATGGCAAGAGGCGTATCAAAGACTCATGGAGCGCTCAGCGGAGGAATTGGCAAAAAGGGCACCGGCGGGTTGGACGTCCGAGCAATTAACACTGGAATTTATCTCACACCGTTTTACCTCCAAAGCTAAAACGACTATTTTAGAGGTTTTCCCGAACTCCTCCTTACCCATGGAAGAGGAGGCGCGAAAGTTCAAATATGGTCAGTTTGGCTATGGGAAATATATTTACCAACCGGAGCAAATGAAGGAAATGAAAGAGTTTTTCCAAGCGCAAGCCAAGCAATATTTCCCCTTAGCCCAAGTGGAGTATTTTATTTAATCGTATGAGCTTAGTCCCCATATATAAGCTATAAGACAGAGAAGTTGTTGGCCTAAGAGGCCAACAACTTCTCTGTCTATACTTTATCCGAGAATTGGGACATTCGGTTCATTGTACCAAATTGAGATGACAGTAGCAGTCCCTGTGCTCTGCGTAATGTTGACAACCTTGAGCCAGCTGTTGTCCTCTAACCATTGAGTGATGGTTTTCTCTAATATTCGAGAATCAGGGGAACTAAAAATCTTGACCTTCATCAATATTCGTCCTTTCTGTGCCTCTCTATCTCTTATCATAAGTAAGTCGTAGGGATTGTCAACCACGCTTTGTTCATTAATTGGTTGATAGTCATTTGAATATATATAATCTTAATATAAAAATCACACTTTAAACATGTATTTAGTCTGGAAATCTGTATAATAAATATAGACATGATAAAAGATTAAATGGGTCATGTGAGAGGGAGTTAGAGATGTTTGGTTTAGTATTAATCTTGCTTTGTATTGGTGCTTATTTGCATTATAAGCAACAGGCATGTGGTTGCCATCCTCATACTCCAAAACAGTCTCATGGAGATGCACTCAACATAGTTCGAGCACGCTATGCCCGTGGTGAGATGACTCGTGAAGAATTTAATGAACGAAACAAAACCTTAGAATAGGGGGAATGAAAAATGATACATGGAAATGAGCCAATGATTCGTGGGTATGGTCATGGTCTTATGGCAAATGGACAGTATGGATGGATGGGATTACTCCCAGTAATGTGTCACTTGATTTTCTTCATAATAATTGTTGTCATCGCGGTCATTCTTTTGCGCCGACATGGTTCAAAGGTGCGCATGATGGAAAAACAAAATGATCCAGCTTTATTGATCCTGCGTGAGCGATATGCTCTAGGGGAAATTGACTCAGATGACTATAATACAAGAAAACAAGATCTTTCACCGAATTCTCCAGTGGTCAAAAAATAAGGTTGTAACCACCTTACCTACATGATGGCGTTCGCCTAGAGATGTGATCAAACGTGTTGTTTGACCACATCTCTACTAATTTATGAGTCCTTCTTGCGTCAGAGTTTAATCACAAACTGTGCGGTATAAAAGGTATCCTTTGGGTTTGCATTGGGCGCAATTTCAACCGTTATATAATCTAGCACGTGGGACTTGGCTAAGGGGATGGACATTGAAAAGTTACCTTGCTTATCCACACTAATTGATTGAGCATTGACCTTACCTGCGGGTGTAGATATGTAATACCCCCTGCCCTGCGGCTTAGCGAAGAAATGTAAGGTATCCCAAGAAGGATCAGAATAGGAATGAGTTTGTAACAGTTGTTCTTTGGTCTTGCGCTGGGGGAGTGGCTCGGTAACCCCATAAATTCCTGTGATTTGATAGCCTTTATCGATACGGCCTTTTAGGGTTACGGTGGATCCAGGAATGGCAGTCGGTGGAAGTGGCGTGATGTCAGAATAATGATTGGTAAATTCTTGGGCCATGGCCACCCCGTATTTACCAACCACAATGGCTACGCCAACTCCGGTATGATGAGGATCTAAAATATTTTTTCTGTGGCCATCATTAGGTGGGAGCTCGTTAACCATGGCAGATTGATGTTCAGCAACAATCGTTTGGAGTTGTTCTTTCGAGACGCCCTGAAAGCCTCCTTGTGGCCAAAGCGTCACGCTTTGGTTTTCATCCACCGCATCCAGTCCACCGGCCAATGTATAGCGGCGCTGTGGCTTTAACCCATCCAATCCCCAGTGACTAATAAAGCCATTATTCGCTTCGTCGGAGACCTGTTGGCGGGCTGCTTTGGCGGCCGTTTCATCCCACTTAACTTGGGGAAGACCTGCTTTGAGTCGGTCTTCATTGATCAGGTCAACAACCACTCGCTCAATCTGAGTCATGTCATCTGGTGTGGTTTTAGAAGAGGGGGAAAGCGGTAGCGGAAGATCAACGAGCCCTTGGCGGATTTCTGCAGCGTTAGGTAAGGACACTATTTTATTACAGCCTAAGTTTAAAATGAGCAAACTAAACGCGATGATCCAGAGAATATGTTTGGGCACATTGAACCTCCTCGATTGATTTCATTAATTATTACTACTACTACTACGTTAACTTACTTTCTCAAAGAATGCCATCTGATTAATGGTAAATACAAAGTTAATCTGCCTGCTGGGTATTCTGTCCTGAAATATAGTATATATTATGGACAGGATGAATGTATTATCTTTGGATACACTATCCTTGAGGTGATGAGCATGCCCAGAAGAGATGGCAATAAAGATCAAAAAGAAGACCTAAAGAAACTAGATTTGACGATTCAAAACATCCATAAAAACGAAGAGTTTTTAGCAGAAAATGCAGGGGAACTTACCCCACACCAAATTAAGGATGTTAAAGAACATTTGGCCTCGAAGAAGAAACACCTCTATGAAACGGATGGTACGATCAGATACTAATAGTTCTATTAAATAGGAGCGCATGCGCTCCTATTATTTTTACTCAATTCAGGTAGAAAATGATATAATTCGTAGATAGTTCAATTTTATCTTAATAAGATGAGAATCAATAAATTCTTTGATAGGAGCGCCTATGATTGGTTGGAGAATTATCAAGACAGGGATCGCAGTTGCCATTTGTATTTGGATTGCCCAATTGCTGAATTTTGAATACCCGTTTTATAGTGCTATCGCAGCTGTTATAGCCATGCAGGCAACCATTGAAGGATCCATGAAGACGGGATTTAACCGGATGAAGGGAACCCTTGTTGGTGCTGTAACGGGCTATGTTTTTGCTTTAGCAGCGGTAAACAGCCCTTGGTGGACAGGGTTAGGTCTTATTGTTACCATGACCATCGTTAAATTCATGAAATGGCAAGAAGCCATGAGTATTGCCAGTATTGTGTTTATCTCTATTTCAGTTCAACTAACTGGTAAACCACTGGACTACGCAGTCAATAGAATCATTGATACAGCCTTAGGAATTATCATTGCTTATTTAGTGAATCGTTTAGTTTTTCCACCTCGTTATCACAAAGAGACGGAAAAGAGTTTTCAAGATGCTAGGCATCATGTTATTCGTTTATATAAGACGGCCTTTAGAGCACTTCTAGACGTTCAGATCAAAGTGGAAGAAGGAGAGTTGGACAAATTAATAGAAGATTTGGAAGAGGCTAAGGCGTTTGTGGCTTTAGTACAGAAAGATCCTGCCTCAAAGAAAAGTGGTGAAGTTCAATTTTATGAACGCTATGTTAATCCGC
This sequence comes from Desulfosporosinus sp., assembly GCA_035648035.1. GTDB lineage: Bacteria > Bacillota > Desulfitobacteriia > Desulfitobacteriales > Desulfitobacteriaceae > Desulfosporosinus. Next base: position 64,955 of record DASRMG010000107.1, read on the forward strand.
TGACCCGTTTGGATCAGATGAAGATGACTGTTGAACAAATGATTCATCTCCGACAAGTTTGGAACTTTCCTATTTCATCTAAACTTCATACAGATTTGGTTCAAGTCTTCAACCGCAGTTATTCCTTCCTTTCTTTAATTACAAATCCTTCAGAGTACTCAGCGGTTGGTGCGTATGAAGGGACCCGTGAAATTCTTGAAAAGGTGCGAATAAGGGTGATTAAAGATCGGGATACGACCTATGCAGGGCCTAACAAACAATTTATCCTGGAATTGTTAGATTGGATCGAAAAGTTACTTGAGGCTACGAGCGGTTGTTTAAGATTATCTCAATGATCAAACGGTTGTTCGTTCTGTAATTAAAATAAGAGGGATATCTTACGATATCCCTCTTACCTTTAATCCGTCTTAATGCTGGATTAAATTAGATTTTGCTTCCACCTTTGAGTTGTTCTTCAGCAAATTTAATCATGCGTTTGGTCATTTGTCCACCGACGGAACCGTTTTCACGACTGGTACGTTCTCCACCAAGTTGAAGACCCATTTCGTTAGCTACTTCATACT
>DASRMG010000108.1:0-38632 GCA_035648035.1 Desulfosporosinus sp.
GTGTTCAGGCGGCAGAGGGAATTGCCGGAGAGATGCAGCAAATATTAGTCAGTGGTCTCGATAAAACCGACGCGATGAATCGTCAATCCCTAAAGCTTCAAGAGGGAAATCTAAAGCACGTGGAAGGGCTGCAGCAAGGGATCAGCGTAATGACCCAGACGATGCAGAAGACGCTGGATGCATCGATTGCCCAAGTTTCCAGCGACCTTACTAAAGCTGTAACAGATTATGCAGGGTTGAGCGCCCTTATTGAGGTAGCCCGAAATACGCAGACGGATCAACTGGTCGGGAAACTCGACAAACGGTTGATGGAGTATAGTGAGATGGTTACGCTCAGTGGCAAGGAAACAGATGAACGTTTCCAAGTCACCCTGAACGCGATCCTTGATTCCCAAGCGAAGACCGTTGAAAGATTGGCGGCCACGGCCACAGAAGTCTCGTTAGAAGGCGGCAAGATTCTGGAGAAGACCAGCCTGCAAGCGAACGAACTCTATAGCGGTCTTGCTGGGCGGATGGACCAGTCAATCGATGCCTTAGGCGGGAATCTAGCGGCTGGGATGAAAGCTGCAATGGGCGATAGTGCCGAAATTGTTGAACGCTTGGCACTCAAAACGGAGGACATAAAGGAACTCTATGATTCGTACTTCACACGGGGAGAAATTCAATCCACGAAGATGTTGGATGAGATGGATTTTAATATACAGAAGATGTTTGGTACCTTTTCTGAAGAAACAGTTATGATTCTAGGTCGGCTGACCGATCAATCCGCCAATACCCTCGAATTCTTCGACAAAGGGATCAAGGATCTAGCGATAAATATGGATGAACATACTCGGAGCATCGGCCTGTATGCCAAGGAAATCAATATGGATGTGGCCGACCTATCAGGTAATCTTCGGAGTTCTGTCCAGGAATTCTCCACTCAAATGGAAGCGGGAATAACCCATACCTTTGAGGGCTTTGATCAAGGATTGGGAGAGGTGACGTTGAGGTTGGCCACCATTCTAGACAACATCCGTGAGTCCGCTGAAGCTCTACAAAAAGCCCTGATGAAACGGGAGTAAGGAGGCATGGAGAAGGTGTTCACAGCAAATCACTTTAACCTTAGCCTACATCATTTGAGGGAGAACCTTCTTCTTCCTGCAGAATTTGTTCAGCGGGCGAAACGTGAAGGTATCGACGCTACAACACGTGTTATGACTCCGGTTCCTGAGGAGTCACTAGAAGGTTTTGCGCTATCCCTAGGAAAAGAAGAACTGGAGGGCTGTCTGCTCGAACTCTTGTCCGAACCGAATGTCCAGCGCGAGCATGAACTGCTCCAGATCATGGAAGTCAGGATGAGTGCGCGACTGACCCGGCTCATTTGGGCCTTAGTCCAATATGAGTATGAGTTGCCCGCTATGATGAAATTGGCGGCTTTGGCCGCCCAGTCACCTAGTTGTGCCGAGGAATTGCTCAAAATCCTTTTTGTCAAGGAGCAGGACTTAATACCTGCTATCGTGGATATCCTCTGCCAAGAGGGTGGTGAGCTTTACCCCTTTAGCCTTCACTATGCTCTCATCTCGGAAAGCCCTTTGGTGCAAGCGGTCGCCGAGCATTTTTTTCAGCAGACCGATGAAAAAGGCTTCCTGATGAATGAAGAGCTTTTCCTTGGGTTGATCAGGACCACTTCAGAGGAAAAGTTCGAGTCATGTCTCATTCATTATTTAGGGCTTTCCTGGAGCTATTTTTCGTCTAGAAAGATTAACAAAACGCTACTTCATCGATTTGGGCTTCCGGACGAGTCTGAATCAGGCATGTGGAAGGACTTAGAGCCTTCCTTAAGGATTAAATTTAAACACTGGATTTTGATTGACGTAATGGAAGAACATTTTGGCCTAGATAGCAAAAAAAATGCCCTATTTGGCAAGTTCTATGAAGATATTCTGTCTATTCATTTTTTACAGGACCACAATATCATGGTCTTGGATTTTGGCCAGTTTGGAATCATCAATCTTAGAACGATGAAAGACCAAGCCTATCTGATGGATAAGACGACGCTAGCGATGGAATTGAAGGAAATAGAGGATGAGGGTGAACCGCACTGGTTGAAAAGAAGACTGAATATCGAGGCCAGGGATGTGATTATTGAAGAAAAAAGCTGTGATATTCTCATCCTTAATATAGAGGGTGTTGGAAAGCTTTTTGTAGAGGAGCTTATGGAAGAACTATTGCGTAAAGAAGAAGGGCTATGGCCAGTCAAATTTGACCATGCCATAGCACGTTTTAGGGAAACGGTGATTAGAAAAAGTGTGAACCAATAAGCTTGTATTTAGAAGGAATAGGGTTGGCTTAAGTATTTGCTAAACAGTTCTGGGTTGACACATCGGGTATTTGCGTCTCCCCTCGACACTTCACTGCGTTTGACCAGATTGGCCAGGGAAAGATCCATTGGAATCATATCTGCTTTGAGACCCATTTGGATGACGGTATCGATCTGGTGGGTCTTTCCTTCACGAATCATGTTGCGGACTGCATCGTTGACAACGAGGACTTCTATGGCAGCTACCCGGCCCAAACCATCTGAATGGGGAAGCAACTGTTGGCAGATAACTCCCTGTAAGACAGCCGCAAGTTGGACTTTGATTTGTTGTTGCTGACTCGGAGGAAAGACATCGATGACTCGGTCAATGGTCTGGGCAGCCGTCGTGGTGTGCAGGGTGGACAAGACGAGGTGTCCAGTTTCGGCGGCCATAACAGCCGTGGAAATAGTTTCTAGGTCTCGCATTTCACCGACCATGATCACGTCGGGGTCTTCACGCAGGGCTGCACGCAGAGCGTTGGAAAAGGAGCGAGTGTCATCTCCAATTTCACGCTGGTTGACCATGCTGTTTTGGTGCTTATGTAAATATTCAATGGGATCTTCAATCGTAATGACATGACAGTTACGGTTTGTGTTGATATGCCGGACCATGGCGGCTAAGGTAGTTGATTTCCCTGAACCGGTCGGACCTGTGACAAGGACCAAACCTCTGGGTTTTAAAGCCATGGTTTTAAGAATACCTGGCAATCCGAGTTCGTCGAGGCTAGGGATATTAGGTAGGATCACTCGAACGGCAGCCGCAAAGCTTTTGCGCTGCTTATAAACGTTGACTCGGAATCGGCTGGTACCAGGGATGACATAAGAAAAATCGACTTCCCCAAATTCTTCAAGGCGCTTTTGCTGGTTTTCATCCAGCAATTCATCGATGAGGCGTTGTGTATCTTCCGGGGTCAGCACCGGAGAATTTTGTAAGGGCACCAGGTTTCCTTGGACCCGGAACATGGGTTGGAGATTCGTCGTGATATGCAAGTCGGAGGCTTTTAACTCAAGGGCTTTTAGCAAAAGGTCCTGAACATGATTGAAACTCATTAACTCAGCACTCCTTATTCTATGCTATACGTGACTTTGACTAATTCGGCGGTGGTCGTGACGCCTTCTAGTACGAGACGGGCGCAATTTTCGCGAAGACTTGTGAAGCCAAAGCGGGTGGCTACATGACGGATTTGATCAGAGGTGCCACGTCGTTCTATCAGTTCACGGATATCTTTATTGATCGGTATAATTTCATGAATGGCGGTTCTTTTCGAGTAGCCCGTGTAATTGCAAGCGGGGCAGCCCGTCCCTTTGAACAGCGGCTGAGGTTCGCGCAGCTTAAGCAGCATCATTTCACTATGCTCGGGGCGGTAAGATATTTTGCATTTGGAGCATATTTTACGGACTAACCTTTGGGCAATTAGGCCAACCACGGACGAGGACACCAAATAGGGTTCAATTCCCATATCAACTAATCGGATGACGGAAGAAGCCGCGTCATTGGTATGGATGGTGCTTAACACCAAGTGGCCGGTTATCGCGGAACGAATAGCAATCTGGGCGGTTTCCGAGTCCCGGATTTCACCGATCATGATGATATCGGGGTCCTGACGCAAGATGGATCGCAAGCCAGTGGCAAAGGTTAGGCCTGCTTTGTTGTTGACCTGGACTTGGCTGACGCCCTGCATCCGGTATTCGACCGGGTCCTCGACTATGATAATGTTAACATTGGGTTTGTTCAATTCCTGTAATACTGAATAGAGCGTCGTCGTTTTCCCGGAACCGGTCGGTCCGGAGACTAGGATAATGCCATTGGAACTCTGAATAATTTTCTCAAATAGCTCCAGGTTTTCTGTAGTAAACCCAAGAGCGGATTTGCTGTACGTACTGCCACGGATACCTAAGACTCTGATGACGATCTTCTCGCCGAAGACGGTGGGAAGGATTGAAAGACGAAGATCCACATTCTCATTATCAATGGAAGTTTCGATGCGACCATCTTGCGGCAGACGTTTTTCCGCGATGTCCATTTGCCCCATGATTTTGATCCTGGTTACTATGGCCGAGTGCGCTCCCTTGGTCGTGCGCATGACTTCCTGAAGTTCTCCATCAATCCGAATACGGATGCGTAAATCATCTTCTTGGGGTTCAATATGAATATCACTGGCGTTGGTTTTAATGGCATGCTGGATGATCGAGTTGACAAGCCTCACCACTGGGGCGTTGGTTACCTCATCTCCAAATTGCTCATCAATACCCGTGAAATCAGACATATCAATGGTTTGCTTAAATTCCTCTATCGCTTTTTCGGCGCTTTCCTTACCATAATATTGTTCAATAGAATTGAGAATGTCTGATTTGGTGGCCATCGCTGGCTTAACTTCAAGTCCAGTGGCCCGTTTTACATCATCCATTGCGTAAAAGTCAAGTGGATCAAACATGGCAACCGTTAGGACCCCATCTTCGAGTTTGATGGGGATAAGCGTATGTTTTTTGGCGACCCCTTCGGATATAAGTCTAGGAACGTGGGGTTCAATCGCAGTGTCACCTAAATCTAGGTAGGGGATATGATACTGGTATTCTAGAGCTTTTAGTATCTGAGGTTCTGTGACCAAGCCTTTTTCAATCAGAAGGTCTCCGAGCTTTTGGGACGTTTTTACTTGAAGTTCTAAGGTTTCATCGAGTTGTTTTTGGGTGATACTCCCGGAATCCACCAGAAGTGTTCCAAGTTTACGCATGCTGCCTTTCATTCGCTACATCTCCAATTAAAAGCTTAAACAATTGATAATAAAAATGGAATTTTTATCAATTAGTTGTATAATTATTGTAATATAAATTAGAGAAAAAAGAAACAATGCGACGGAACTTGTTTAAACAAATGAGAGGTGTCAACAAAAGGGAATAGCTGCCCATAGCACGTGGCTGAAACTGAATATAAAGGATTGATAGCATGATCATTAGTGTGTACACGGTTGTTTTTATTTATGGTCTTATCATAGGCTCTTTTCTCAACGTATGTATCTACCGAATCCCAAGAGAGGAGTCCATAGTATCCCCGCCTTCACACTGCCCCAACTGTGGTACAAGGCTGAAGCCCTTCGATCTTGTGCCACTCTTAAGCTACCTGATCACCGGTGGCAAATGCCGATATTGCGGTATGAAAATATCCCCGAGGTATTTTTCAGTGGAGCTACTAACGGGTGTTGTCTCTTTAGCTTTGTTCTACAAGTATGGCTTGACCGTTGATTTTGTAGCGTTTATTTTCTTAACCTATATCCTGATTGCTGTATTTTTCATTGATTTCGATCATCAGATTATACCTGATGAACTGGTGATTGCCGGAATGATTGGAGGTGCGATGCTCTTTGTCTATAATCTTTATCTACCTTTCCAGATTTTTGCTGACCATCGTTGGTGGAATCCTCTGCTGGGTATGGTCTTAGGTTCTGGTTTTCTATTGGCTGTTTCACTGATAGGGCTAGCCCTTTATAAGGGCGAAGAGGTCATGGGCATGGGGGATGTGAAGTTATTTGCGCCCATCGGCTTATTTCTGGGCTGGAAAATGACCTTGCTCGCTCTCTTTATTTCAGTGATTCTAGGAGGCATGTCAAGTTTAGTGTTAATGCTCCTTGGGAAAGCCAATAGGAAGAGTATGATCCCGTTCGGACCATTTATAGTGACGGGTGTATTTATTACGATTATGTTCGGTTGGGACTTACTGAATTGGTATCTGAGTACATATTTGTAAGGGAACTTAAAACCTGACTCTAACCCATCTCTTAACGTCTGAAATTCGCCTCCAAAATGCTGGGGAGGCGAATTTCTTCATTAGAAGGTGTGAAAAAGAGATCAAAAATGATGACATCATAGAGAGAAAGCTATGAATACAGATCTGTACTTGAGCACGAATTAAATATATTTACCTCCCCAAAAAGTGGATAAGCAATTTCTTCCCCCCTCAAGCATAAGTATTAAAACTGTGGAAAGGGGTGGAATTTATGTTCGCTGAAGTATTTATTGTCAGTATGGCTCTCTCCGTTCTTAAGGGAGTCTCGTTATTAGTCTCGTATATCAACAATAATGCCTTTCCTCAGCCTTTGAAAGAAAACGAGGAATCGCGTTATTTGCAAATCCTTAGTCAAAGCAAAACAGAACCCTTTACGCTTACCCGTGAGGTAGAGCATGCGCGCAACACGTTGGTGGAGCACAATTTGCGTTTGGTGGCGCATCTGGTTAACAGATTCGGCATTCAAATAGAGTATAATATAAAAGAAGAAGAGCGACATAAAGCCGCTCCATCAACACACACTAGGTCAGACGGATTACCAGTCCGTTTGATCTGACCCAAAAACATATCAAGTTCAACTCCTATTTTATAACAATTAGGGGATGACGTCAAGGGCACAATGTGTGTGGACAAGCCTTCTTTTATAATCCTCCCGATAAGAAGGGGAGAAATAGAAAATGACAGAATCACTAAAAAATTTACCACTTGAAGTCCAGGGCGTAGGATCGATTAACCGCAGAGGAAATATTATCGACGATGGATGGTATATTCATATAACATTTGCTGAAAGCGGACATGCGCATTTATTAGCAATCATGATTCTTGCGGACATTTATTACTGGTACACGCCTACAGTAACGCCAATTGAAGGATCAGACGGAAACAAGAAAAATTATAGTAAAAAATTTGCTTCAGATAAGCTCCAAAAATCATACAAATCTTTAGGCGCTAAATTTGGGGTTAGTAAAAGAATGGCGCAAACTGCATGTTACAGGCTAAAAGAATTACAATTAATTACTATTGAGGTTAGAACCGTCGGTGATTTCCCTGGTTTAACATTTTTGGAACCTATATCGGAAAACATTAAAAAAATATCGTGCATGTGTTTAGAATATCAGGATACCCCTATCACTTTTAAATGTGACACCCCTGACGAAGACACACGTATCACTTCTAAAAGTGATACCATTCCACAGTCAAAAGCGATACCTCCAACTTTAGAAAGTGACTATACATATACTACTACAAAGCCTACGTTACATAGATCTGAAAAAGAAGAGTGTGTAAAAGAATGGATTACAGATGAAAAGCCTGACGATGAATTAGGACCCGATCATCAAGGGGAAAAAGACCAGGGAGAAAACGAAGATATTGCTGTTGAAACCCGAAAGCCTGATATTGAAAAAAATATGGAACCAGTATTAATTACGAGTCAGTTTTTAAAGCTAATGGTGCGAGAAGGCGCGACAAAAGAACAGTTGGCGACCGCGCTAATAAAAATGGATAAAGAGCCAGATTTGAAGAATCCAATTGCGTTTCTGACCGTAGCACTTCGGAACGAAATAATAAACACCCAACTTGCATGTCGTCCAAAAACTGAAAATCTAGCGCGACCAAAAACAGCCAAGCCCGCAAAGACCCGCAAGAGTAATTCAAGCAAATATGACAACTTTTATCTATGAGTATATTACAGATAATTAAAGTGGAAAGGGGCGATAAAACGGATTGGATAATAAAAACGAATAGAAGGAAGGAGAAATTGTGGAGGTTAAAAAAATTATACTTGCAATAGAAGGTCTGGAAAACGATGTAGTAAAATTGAATACAACCGCAAATTCAATATCAGACAGGTTGGATTTATTGAAAGGTCAAATCGAAGAAAATACACAAATATTAAAGAGATTGTTACTTTTATCAGAAGACAGTAAAGAAGCGCATGATAAGGTGATTTCTGATTCAGTAGATAAGAGGGATCTAAAACATAAACTGTCAAGGATTAGAGTTAAAACGAGTGTAACGCCGCTCATAATGCAAACTCCAGGTACATCACAGTCTAAAAGGATAATTGTAAATGTAGATTATGATCCCAAAAAAGATTTTGCACTTATAGCGTTTAAGCGCAAAATGGAAAATCTCTGGAAGAAATTTTGACGTTGTTTTCTTAAACGAAGATGTTTTAGCTGAAATGTGGTTAGTACCCATATACCAAGGAAGAGCAACAACTGTTGTCTCATAACTGAACAGATATTGACAACTTACGGCTGTCGTGGCAGCAGAAAAGGAAGTGAAATTGACAATGACAATAAAATCAATACAATCAATACAATACCCCAACATCCGCATGACTAAAGGAGAGCTTGCGTTGTTGAAGATGAAAGCGAGTATCGAGGGAGTGGGTATGTCTGAGTGCGTCACGCGATCTGTCGAAGCATATAAGCCTAGACCACGAGTGCGAATTTGCGTGGAATGTAAACAAAATATGTTTCCAGGTACGACAGACTGGGAATTCCCGCTTCAATTAGTCGAACGAAAGCATACACTTGTGATAACAAATGTGCCTATCATGCAATGTAAGTGTGGCTTGGTATCTCACAACCTTGATGTTGAGATAAGCGTAGATGAACTAGTAGATCAACTTGCGCTGGATGCCCTGCGATATCAAAAAGAACTTCCAAAAAGAATATCGATCCAAGAACTCTTTAGCCTACGTTCGGAAAGAATTCTCCCACCTCGTTAGGTGGTGGGATGAATTTCCGATCTCCATTATTTGTTGAGGTACAGCCCCTAGTTACATATTGGGGTATAAGGCAGTTCTTTGCAGGATTCCAAACGCAGGTTAAAAAGAAATGTCAAAGTCAAATGATATCTTATAATTGAGTTAACGGATCGGGGACCATCAGATCGGATCACGATTGACGTGTTAACTATTCTAACAGAGGAGTTAGAAACCCAATTGTCCAGCCTACCCAAGCTTATGGCAGAGATGCAACAATTAGAACGAGATAGAATTTCACTACAGCATAAGTCGGAGGGATTGCTGGCTGATCTAGTTAGACATAAGAATACGTTGCAGGAGAAGGACAAAACATTACAACAAGCGGAAGAAGGCATATGAAGTACATAAAACAGCTTCAGAAGGTTCATAGCCTAGAATTGGATAAGGCTAGCACAGAGGCTGACAGACGTGTTCTGAAGGTAATCAACAAGACTAAGGGTCAATATACCCCATAGCTAAAGCTAGGGCTTGTGAAAGCCTTATTGACTAGCCTAAGTCTTAACTGACTACGTTGTTTTGGTCACGACACCTACGAATGCGAGTCCAATATCTGCCCTGAGTTTAACGTCTGCCTCAGATTTCTAAATAGGACTAAGGCTAAGAAGAAAGGATGGTTAGCTCCTTCAATAAGTAACAAGATTGAAACTCATTTGAAAGTTGTTAGATTAATCTGCGAACTTCTTCCAATATCAAAGACAATCGTTGAAGCAGCTAGTTTTGATATCCAAAAGATTAAGAATCCTACCATTAGTGGGACTGAATATCAACAGGGTGAGCAGATTTTTAGCACAGAAAAACGATACTATTTCGACACATAAGCAAGTGCTAACAGACAAAGAAATTAAAATATCATCTTAAAAATCCTAATTGCGGTGTAAAAAAGGGGCTGGCAGCACTTTAACACGCCTCGATCTTATCAGCAAAGAAGATAGAATCCACTTGCGTCTAAAGCTACTCTGAATTATCAGAGCCTATGGAAGCAGGTGGGTTCTAGTTTTTATGGGGAAGATCTTTGTGATGAGTAGGATATATCTATAAGAAATCATTTTATACATATGTATAAAATGATTGCAATGTTGAGGGAATCTTGCTATAATGTTATTAAGGAAGTGAGGCGAGTTATGGATGAGCAATTTAGACAGATTCCGAGATATCGAAGATTATCTTAACACGCGTTTTTTTGAACGACAGGACGCAATTCGTGGTTTGTTAATTGGCCTTTTGGCTAGACAACATATTTTTTTCATGGGCCCTCCTGGAGAAGCTAAGACCGAACTAGCTATGACACTGGCAAAGCTGATTGACGGACAGTTCTTTAGCTGGTTACTCACTGCTACAACCAGCCCTGACGAAGTCTTTGGAGCACCTTCCATACCGCGTTACGTTAAAGATGGGGTATTAGAGCGCAATACTAAACACAAGCTTCCAGAAGCTAAAATAGCGCTTCTGGATGAATTTTTTAATTCAAACTCAGCAGTCCTTAATAATCTATTGAACGTGTTAAATGAACGTATTTTCTATAATGGGTTGGGATCACAAGAGGTTCCCTTAGAGTTTGCAGTACTTGCATCGAATGTATTGCCAGAGGAAGGGGAAGGGCTGGAAGCCATCTGGGATCGAATTGGGCTTAAATACATTATCTCTCCTATCGAGGATGAACGAGCATTTCTACAAATGATCCAGAGGACTGATTTAGGTTTATCAGAAGCAGTTGCACCAATTCTTAATCTTAGCGAGTTAGGGGCAGCTCAAGCAGAGGTGCAAGCGATTGACTTTGGGCGAAATGGTTACGCAATGCATAGAGCTTTAAGAAGGGTCTTACTGGAACGACATATTCAGGTTTCGGATCGTAAATATAGTCAAACCATTTTACTCCTAAAAGCAAACGCGTATCTCGAAGGGAGAGATCACGTAGCACCCAAGGATTATCAAATATTGGCCCATGTGTTTTGGCGTGATGAAGAAGATAAAGAAATGCTTGATGAGGTTATTCGGTCACTGGTGCTGCCATATCTGACTGAACTGCAGAAAATGGAAGAACGTTTAACTGTTCTATCATTGGAAATCATTAGAATGCCAGACGGTGAGCAGAGAATCAAAAGAGCAAGTGAAGCTAACGCCAAGTGCTTGGATGCGATGAGGTTATTAGGTGATTATATTCAACATTCCAAAACACCCGAAAGACGTATGTATTATCAAACGAAGGAACGTCTGAAGTATTTAAACTGTCGATTAGCAGATATTACCCTGAACATGGCCTGCGAAGAATTTTTAGGGAGGCCGATTGATGAGCGTTATATCTCGAATTTTTATGGCTCCAACAACAAAGCCATTAGTTGATCTTAACTGCCCGACTGACTTTCGCCAACTTCTGAGACACGATGAGTATGACACCTATTTATTTAATTGTGCCAAGCAACAAATTGAATCTTTGCAGAAAGCGATTAATCTAAAAGATAACGATTCTTGCCAATTTGAGACGCTCCTGCGTGATGTCTTCGCAATGTGCTATAAGGCGGAGCCGGAGTGGGAAGACAATGCTGAGGGTGGAATCAACTACAATATATTAAATAACATGATGAAGGAAACGCAGTGGCCTGAACTGCGTAAACATACACGTTTTAACGGACTACTCAGTGCATCGGCTACCGTGGCATTTGCACAAGAGTATAAAAAACGGGAAGAGGAACAGGAGAAACAGCTTAACGAGCTGAAAGAGAAGTCGTCTCGTGCTCCGCGTTTCCTAGGCATATTTAAGAAAAAGGTTACGGCAGAAACGGTGGAAAGCAGGGGGGAAGATATAACAATCGTAGAAATTGAACATCATGTTGCTTCACAAAAAGATCAATTAACCCTTTGGGGTATCACGCCTCCAATGCTACCGCAGGAACCTGAACGGGTGATGGCGTTGGCGGGTTTGTTGGAAAGGCATCAAGAGTTTCTACAGTTTGCTGAGAAAGTTGGCCAACTTCGGGAGTCTTTAGTGTCCTTGGGTAAAAAGAAGTTGCGAAACAAAGGGGTTCGATTGCGTGGCGTTAGCGTGGGTCATAACATCGTACAAGCTGTTCCCGCGGAACTAGCTCTTTTAGGTGATGTGGCGAGCGAAGCGATCTTTTATGACAGAGCTTTGGGTGGTAAGTTAACGCTTTATGACTATGCAGCCAAAAGCGAACAAATACGAGGTTCAATGGTCATTGTTATCGATGCTAGTGGCTCAGTCCGTGGTGAGAAAGGGTACTTGATTCGCGGTTTGGCTGTTGCTCTAGTCCAGTTAGCTCGTATCGAAAAACGGTGGGCCAGTGTTATTATATTTGGTTCGAAGAATGAGCAGAAAGAATTCGTGTTTAATCCCAATGAAAACGCCATAGCGGATCGTCTTGTAGAAATGGCCACAACTTTTTATGGTGGAGATACGATATTTTGGGAACCTTTGGAACTTGCTTTTGAACGCTTGAGTACAAAACCTTTTCGTCAAGGGGATTTAGTTCTCGTGACAGATTACATACAAGGATCAGAAGGCCCATTATCCAAGTTCACCAAGCGCTTTGCGCAGGCTAAGTCAAAGCTGGGTTTTCGATATTTTAGTCTATTTCTTCCTTCTGCCCAATGGGTAAATGATCTTTCCTGGCACACGTTAGCAGATCAAACAATTTCACTGGATAAAAATTTTTTTAATAAGGACTCATCAGCAGTTATCAACAAGTTTGTTAGTTCTTTATGAGTGGACATGCCAAGCTTAGAAAAATGATGAGATGAAACGCTGCACCGCTAGTAGAAATAAAGAGGGGAGATAGAATATGAAAAAAGAAACTATGATTCAGTGTTCTTTTTGTGGGAAACAAGACGACGGAGGAGATAGGCGTATGATCCAGGGTAGCGGCATTTATATTTGTGAAGAGTGTATTAATATTGCCAGGGTGATGCTTGACGATGAGGAAACGGCTAGCTTTCATGAGGTTCATGCTAAAGCGAAATTTGAGGGGCATAGGTTAAAGCCTACTGAAATTGCCAACAAACTTGATGAATATATCATTGGTCAGGATCGAGCCAAACGGGTATTATCCGTGGCAGTCTATAATCACTATAAACGTTTAGGTTTTCTTGAGAAGCCTCAATGCGAAATACAAAAATCTAATGTTCTCCTCTTGGGGCCAACGGGATCGGGGAAGACATTGCTGGCCTCAACGCTTGCTAAGCTATTAGAAGTTCCTTTCGCAATGGCAGATGCTACGACACTGACCGAAGCGGGTTATGTAGGTGAGGACGTTGAAAATGTCTTGACGAGATTACTGCAGGCAGCAGATTATGATGTGGAAAGGGCCGAAAGAGGTATTATTTACATTGATGAAATCGATAAGATTGCGAGAAAGTCTGAAAATAGTTCGCTTACGAGGGATGTATCTGGAGAGGGAGTTCAGCAAGCTCTTTTGAAAATCATTGAAGGAACGATCTCTAATGTTGCCCCAGAAGGGGGTCGTAAGCATCCAAATCAGGAATTCATAAAGGTGGATACTTCTCAAATACTGTTTATCGTGGGTGGAGCTTTTGGTGGTATGAAAAGCGTTATATCGGACAGATTCAATCAGAAAACTATTGGATTTGGTGCTGATGAGGGGAATAAGGTAACAGACATAAAGCTGCGTTCGGTTGTGTCCCAGGATTTTGTAAAGTATGGTATGATCCCTGAATTAATGGGGCGGCTGCCTGTTATTGCTTTACTAGATGAATTGGAACAATCCATGTTACTTCGGATTTTACAGGAACCTAAGAATGCGCTGATTAAGCAGTATCAAGAGCTTATGCGGATGGATGGGGTTACGCTTCAGTTTGAGGCAGGGGCATTAGAATGTATTGCTGATAAGGCATTAGAACAAGGAATGGGCGCTAGGGGTTTGCGGAGTATTGTAGAAGGAATTCTGTTGGACCTAATGTTCGAGTTACCTACTATGGAAGATGTTGTGGAATGTGTTATTACCAGGGATGTGGTTCTTGGGCGGGGGGAGGCAATTATTGTCTTCAACAACAAAAAAACAGCTTAATTGTTGGACACTTTCGAGTGGCCATTTTCAGCGCAAAATGGCGGACTTTCACACTTGGTATTTGTTATTAGAGAGGTGGAATATACTTATGAATTTTGCATTTGGAATATTGTTAGGGCGATTAATGATGTGGGCGTTTATTAAACTTATGCGATTTTGGTGGATAGTAGTGAGTCTAATGGGTGGTTCGGTGGTAGGACAATTGCTAGCGCAGGTAAACGTTCCCCAAGTAATATTTGTACCGGCAAGCTGGGTTGCAAGTTTTATATTAATGGCTCTTTTTTGGAAGAAACTTAAAGAGAGAAAGCTACGAGCCTTGTAAACATGACGGATTGTAAGTATTTAATCTGCACGTATTATCAATCAACATTACGGGATAATGTTGATTGATATCTAAGATGAAACTATTTGCAAATCTGTGTGAGGGGAGAGGAGAAGCCAGTGCGTATATTTTGTCGTGATAACCACCTCGTGGTTCGTGCGGATTATTCACCGGACTTTATTAACACAATTAAGTCCATACCAGACGCAAATTTCAATCAATGGGAGTGGCTCTTACCCAAAACTACTTGGACTACTCTAAAAACGAGGTTTAACTTAACGAACGCTCACTGTTATCCATTTCTTAAAGAGTTCATTGATCCTACCGAAATCCAAGGAATCAAGGTAAGACTCACTAATAACCGTCTGCAAATTCTTGCTCCTAATACAAAGCTATTACAAAAGGCTATCTTAACTTTAGAAACGCTATGCAGTTACGAAGAAGTGACGGATGAATACAACAAAGAAACTCGCAAGAAAGTTTATACACGAAACAACATAACCCTTTTAGAACGTTTCCGTGAGGAACCATATAGAGTTCTCTGGCATTATCCCACAGGTCTAAGACACAGGATCTCAATGTTTTTAGAACTTTTCTGCAATGTAATTGTCGATGATGCAACAGTAAATGAACTACCAAAACCTTATTTAAGTTTTCCAGGGCACCCAAAATATCCAGCAAGAGACTATCAAAGTAGCATTGCTGATAAAGCATCCGCAATTAAATATGCCACTATTGTAAAACCTACGGGTAGTGGTAAAACCCGTACAGCAGCAGAAATAATCCGTCTCATGAGAGTAAACACGCTTTTTCTAACAAACTCCAGACTTCTTTTATCGCAAACGAGCATTGCTTTTAGAGAAACTCTAAACACAGAAATAGGCATCATCGGCGGTGGGACCTTCAATATTAAACCCGTCACCGTAGCGACCTCCCAAAGCATTTGGGCACTTCTCACCAAACAAGAAGGTGATGGTGAAAAATTAACGCGCGATGAAAAACGTCAAGTGATGCGGTCGTTAAAAGATAAGATTAAAGACCTAAAGATTAACAACATACTACTGGAAGAAACAGACGAACGCACACAACTGATTCAATACCTAGCGTCAGTTGATCTCCAATTTGTTGATGAAGCCCATGGGTTGGGTGCCGAATACAGCTATTTAGTGGGTAGTCTCACCAACCCCTGTATGAGTATGGGACTTACCGCAACGAGCCAGAGAGAAGACGAAAAGGATATTCTTATGGAAGCAGCAACTGGTGCTATATGGCGACCAGTAAAGGAAGAACAGCTCATTAAAGATGGTTATCTACTTCCCGTGAAGGTCATCGTAGTACCCTTCCAGCACAAGCAAAAAGGCATTGCTAAAGGCCGTAATATATCAAAACTCAATGCTCAGATGATTACTGGTAACGCAGAAAGAAACCAGCTAATCGCTAATCTTTGCACACACTACAGCCAAAAATACAAAACATTAGTCTTAACGAAAGAGATCGAGCACGGACAAGGCCTGGCGGGTCTTATTGGGACGACTTTTATTTCAAGCAAAGATAAGAAACTACAAGCAGAAGCAATACTGGGCCTTATAAACGGAACTCTAAAATCACTTGTGAGTTCGCCGATTTTGGAACAGGGCGTGGACATCAAAGAAGCAGAACTGCTCATTGACGCAGTACCACGTAAATCAACAGCGAAAATCATTCAAGCTATCGGTCGTGTTCGTCGAACAGGACCTGGAAAAACTTGCGCCTATGTTATAACTCTATACGACATGGATGATGGCGTTTACCTCAAACAATCTTTACGAAAGATCCATATCTTAGAAAGTGCTGGATTCGAGATCCATTATGCGACACCAGAACAAGTTGAGCGAATGACCCGAGAAGTATTTTGTGAAAGGAATGATGTAACATGTCAATGCTGAAATATGGTTGCTACTGTATTAATTGCGAAATTCTAACAGAAGGGTATTGCACAGATAAATTTTCATCGTTTAATGCATGTTATACTAAGGAAACGGATGGACTATGTCCCATTACATATTGCATGGCTTTTAAAGCGAAAGCCGTACTTGCCCAACAACCCTGCTCTTATTTTGCTAAAATAGAGAAAAGTGGTTTAGCCATGCTTTCCTAAAAGAAAGGTTTGAAATAGAGTATGTTTATGTCTATGAGCACCGAGGCACCTGCTGCCGATGTGGAGGAACTTGATCGTTTATGTAATTCTAAAAAACTAAGTCGCTCTCACTATATCCGCGAAGCCTTAGACAATTACAATAAAAACCCCCTTAAACCGGTATATACACGAGGAAATGATATATATAAGGGGGAACCAATGAAACGACTTGCTCTGCTGTTGGACCCAGGACACATAGACATGATCAAAAAACATCAAACCATGTTTAAGGCCACAAAAATACAAATTATCCGGCAAGCAATGATCCAAGAAGCCATACGAGATGGTGAAACTTTCAAGGCGAAAATTGCTCCGCTAATTAATCCGAAGTGGGAAGAAAAATGGGTTAAGGCTACGGACATCTACGGTTTGCTAGGGATGCATCGCAATAACCTTTATCGAACGATCAAAGCTGCTGGCATCGATGAACACGAAGGTTCGAAAACATCTCAACACTATGAAAAATGGTATCGCCTTACAGATATTATTCGTATTTATAGACTAAATGATGATCAAGTTGAAAAGTTAATGCCAACGCCTCCTACCTGATACACGGTTGGAATAGAGGTAGTTGTATTTATGGCAGAAGGCATATCAAGTCAATTTGTCAAATAATATATGATGTCAATATAGATAAGCATATTTGGAGGAAGCAAGATGGACGAAAAAAAGATTAAACATTTAGAGATGATTCAAGGGGTTATAACGCGTATGGGATCGAATTCTTTTAAGATAAAAGGTCGATGAAAAAAAGAGCACTAGTTGAGACTGCGACATTAAATGTTACTTACTTAAATATTTTATGCACTTAATGATAAGAAATCTAGATGAATGGTTTAAATCAAAAGACAAGAGTAGCTTAGTATCATCATTAGATTGTTTATATGAAAATCTTCATATTCCGATGCTATAACTCGGTTAAATAGACAGTTTATATATGGACATAATGAACCTGCGCTACAAGAGACTGCGAGTTTTCTCAAAAAACTTGATCAAGAAGCAATTATTTTAAGAGAATAACCCAATAAAGGCAGAACTAGAAAAGTTTGAGGAGTATTCAAATGTAGTATTTGCAGTTATTCTGCGATGGGGGCCATTTTTATTTTCATAGGCCCCCCTTTTAATCAGACGTTTCCTTGTGAATCTTTTATTATGTTTAGTCATAATTACCTGTCTCAGTAAATATAAAGACTCCCACCGTTTCGGATGAGAGTCAAAAGAAGACTGCAATATTAGGATCTTCATAGTGTTATCACACTTTCTTACAACATTAATCTACTGAAACTATCCCAGCTATCCCAGCTACACTATAAGGCCTAAGGCCTTATTCATATCGATATTCAAGCTAGCAGGCTACATTTCTTTGGCCAAGTCCAATTCCCAGGCGCCCTTGTAGTCCGGAGTAAGCAGGACCTAGCTTGATGCGTGAACGGTACACTTCACCCAATACTCTTCAAGCTCTCCGATCGGGAACCCAATCAAGCTGATAATCTCAATGACAGAAGAAAAGCTAGCACAGCCTGCAATAAGAGCTTTCCTTCAGGGGCCAGAGAGATTGACTGCAAGGCACATTTTCATTATGAGAATACACGGTTAAAAACGTTTAACAAAAAGATATGTGAATGTTTCCATTTGTTTTTAAAATTTTTTCTAAGGTGAACAAGAATATGAGATGCCAGGTCGTTTTTTGGACGGCCTGGACTTTTTTTGTTCCTTAGTTAGAAAAATAGCTCCTACGTTAGAATCTGGCTTGAGTCAAACATTTTTATGTCTCACTGACGCGTTAGAATAAGAATATCAGGAGCATCAAGCTATAGATCATTGGATTGTGCATCTTTACTTTTCGAAGGGGGTAAAATTATGTAGGTCAAACGTGTGGTCTTCTTGATGATCGGACATAATTCTTTAATAATTGGGAGGACATACAGGAAAAATGTGGAATAGATGAATAAGGAAATTGAAATTCAAAGAGCACGATATTGATTGCAAATAAATTATCAAAGGAGTGAGTCTATGCTCTGTGCTCACATTAATCCGTCAACATTAAAGGAACAAAGCGTTAAAGAACATTTAGAAAATGTTTCTCTATTGTCTATGGGGTATGGTTCGAAAATTTCACTTGGTGCAACAGGCCAATTAATTGGTATACTTCATGATATGGGAAAGAACACAAAAAAGTTTGATGCTTATATACACTACTGTTCGAAGCATCCCAAAGATAAATCCCTTAAGGGGTCAATCAACCACTCCACAGCTGGTGCCAAGTATATTTATGATAATTTTTATAACACAATTAAACAGTACGAAAAATTTACAGCTCAAATCATTTCATTAGCTATTTGTTCTCATCATGGTGGGCTGATCGACTGTTTAGACCTTCATGGGAATGATAAATTTACGGATAGAATGAATCCGGATAAAGATATTTTCTATGAGGAAGCATTGAATTTCTTTCAAAAAGAATGTCTGGAAGGATTAAAAATTAAAGATCTTTTTAATGAAGCAACAGAAGAAATCAAGGCAATGTTTATTAAAATAAACAAGATTGATAGCTCTGGAAAATTTGGACGATTTGCAGCGGGGTTAATAGAAAAATTCCTTTTTAGTTGCGTTATTGATGCAGATCGATACGATACCTACATATTTATGGAGGATAAAAATGCTAAAACAGGTTTTGATAAATCAGCCTTGTGGAAGGAGCTTTCTGATGTACTGGAAATTAAATTAGCAGGCTACCCCAAAAAAACTAAGATAGACTTGCTTAGGGAAGAAGTTTCCCTATCCTGTAAGAATTTTGCGGAAAGAAGCCCTGGAATATATCAACTTGCTGTACCAACGGGGGGAGGAAAGACCCTTTCAAGTTTGCGATATGCACTAGGGCATGCCAAGAAATTTAACAAGGATAGGATTTTTTATGTTATCCCTTTTACCACTATCATTGACCAAAATGCTAAAGAAATAAAAGATATCTTAGGTCATGAGGATATGATACTAGAACATCATTCGAATCTCATTATTGATTATTCTCAGGATAATGAGGAAGAGCTAGAAGTTTATAAACTTTTAACGGAACGATGGGATAGCCCTATTATCCTTACCACAATGGTGCAGTTTCTTGATACGTTATTTAGTGGAGGAACTCAGGGCGCTCGGCGCATTCATAACCTAGCAAACTCAGTAATTATATTTGACGAGATTCAAGCCATTCCTATTAAGTGCATTAACATGTTCAATAGTGCCATAAATTTTCTATCAAATATCTGCAATGCCACAATTGTACTTTGCACAGCAACACAGCCACTTTTAGAAAGAACAGAAATGCCATTAAAGCTTAGCGAAAATCCCAATATAATTCACGATATACATAAGAAATTTGAACAATTTAAACGGGTGAATTTGGTTCCCAATTTAATTGTTGGGGGTTATAGTACTGTTGCACTAAGGGATTTTATCCTGAATAAAATGGATCAGATGACAAGCTTATTGGTGATTTTAAATACTAAGAATTCAGCTAAGGCGATTTTCAAGGAACTAAGAGAAGCTAATGAGGAATTACCTAAAGAAAAGCAGTACATAATCTTTCATTTAAGTACAAATATGTGTCCCACGCATAGGATGAAGATTTTAAAAGATATCAAAGAAAAATTAGGGCGAGAGAGAGTCGTTTGTATTAGTACTCAATTAATAGAAGCTGGCGTTAATATATCCTTTGAATGTGTTGTTCGTTCCCTCGCGGGGCTTGATAATATTGCACAGGCTGCAGGAAGGTGCAATCGACATGGGGAAAAGGATTGCAGCGATGTCTATATAGTTAATCTTGAGGGTGAGAATGTCAGTAAACTTGTAGATATTAAAGCGGGTCAGGAGTGTACAAACAGAGTTCTTCACGATTTTGAAGAAAACCCTAAAATATTTGATAATGATTTGCTTTCCCAAAAGGCTATGGAAAGGTATTACAAGTACTATTTCCACGAGAGAAGCAAGCAAATGAATTACACATTATCAAAGCCAAATAGTGATAAGTCAATGTATGATATATTATCGGCAAATAATGAGGCGGCTAATAGCTTTAAGAGTAGAAATGGGCATAAATCAGAATTAATGTTACAGCAAGCTTTTAAAACTGCGGGAAACGAATTTCAGGTCATCGACCAAAATACATCCGGCATCATTGTCCCCTATGGAGAAGGTAAGGAGCTTATAACTTTAATAAATGGAAATTGTAGCTTAAGTGAATTGAAACAGTATTTAAAGCGGGCACAGCAATTTTCAGTTAATTTATTTGAACAAGATAAAAGAAGATTAGAAGAGATGGGGGGACTTGTTGGATTGAAAGATAATTCAATACTTGCTCTTAGGGAGGGATTTTATAATGAAGATGTGGGGATTAATTTCGATAATAAGCCAATGGAATTTTGTAATATTTGAGGAGGGTAATCCTATTGGAAAGAAAAAATAGTGTCGAATTTAAAGTCAGTGGGAGATATGCACTTTTTAGTGATCCTATCAATAGGATCGGAGGAGAGAAGTTCTCATATCAAGTACCAACCTATCAGGCACTTAAGGGAATACTAGAGAGTGTTTATTGGAAGCCCACACTAATATGGATCATTGACGAGGTTAGAGTCATGAATCTCATCAAAACTCAATCTCAGGGCATGCGGCCCGTTAATTTCGGGGGAAATAGCGAAGGATCTGGAAATCCGCTAAACACCCTGTCCATTTATACATATTTAGCCAATGTCGAATATCAAGTAAGAGCTCACTTTGAGTGGAATTATCATCGGCCAAACTTAGAGCACGATAGGAATGAAAATAAGCATTATATCATCGCTAAACGAATGATTAAGTGCGGCGGGAGACGAGATGTATTCTTGGGAACTAGGGAGTGCCAGGCGTATGTAGAACCCTGTAAATTTGGGGAGAGCCAAGGTGCCTATGATAACTATGGTTCACTTTCCTTTGGGTTAATGTTTCATGGCTTTGATTATCCTGATGAAATAGGCGAAGACACACTAACAGCGAGACTTTGGGTTCCAGTCATGAATGATGGGTATATAAAGTTTTTAAAACCTGAAGACTGCACCATAAAACGTGAACTCTCTTCCATGAAGCCTAAGGTGTTTGATGAAACTAATTTTAATGGATATGGAGAGTTTGAAAAGGAGGGAGAGATTATTGAGCTGGATTCATAAACTTTATGACACCTATGAGAATTGCAAAAATGAAGTAGGTGTTGTAGGAACCGATGAGCGGAGAACACCACTTCTGCCTATTGCTCATTCCACTCAAAATGCTCAGATAGAAATTGCTCTTAATGGTGATGGAGATTTCTTAAGGGCAAGGGCCTTGGGCAAAGAAGAGACGGTTACAATTATTCCGGTAACTGAAGATTCCGCAACACGAGGCAATGGCAATAACCCGCATCCGCTTTGTGACAAATTACAATATGTTGCTGGGGATTATATTAGATATGTGGAGAAGAAGAATGGAGAAGAATTTTACAATCAATACATAGAACAACTTGAGGGTTGGTGCAATTCTATTTATGGCAATAGAAATGTCAGTGCTATCTTGAAATACTTAAAAAAGAAAGTTCTTATCTCAGATTTGATAGAGCAAAAAATACTAATACGTAATGAGAAAGGTCTCCTGTCTAAAGGTGTGAAGATGGGCGCAAGTGAGCAAAGTGATGCTTTTATAAGGTTCAAAGTTGAAGTTGGAGGTGAATCAGAATCAGCAATATGGCTTGATCCCGAGGTCTATGAAAGCTATATTAATTACTATTTGAGCCTTCAAAAAGAAATAGACTTGTGTTATGTAAAGGGACAAGCAATCCCTTGTTCCACTAAACACCCAGCAAAGGTTAGGAACACAGGAGATAAGTCCAAGTTGATTTCAGCGAACGATGATACTGGTTTTACTTATCAGGGGCGGCTTGGTGGTAAAAAAGATAAACATAAAGTTGTGAGTGTTGGATACGAAACCACGCAAAAAGCGCATAATGCCTTGCGCTGGCTTATCAATAAACAAGGGTATAAAAATGGAGATCAGGTGATAATCGCTTGGGGTACAGAAAACCAGAAAATACCACCAATTCTTGAAGATACTCAGGATTGTATGTTTGGAGACGAAGAGGTTCAAGCGGTTTCCACAGAAAAGGAATTTGCCAAGAGGTTGAATAAGGCGATTTCAGGTTATAGTTGTGATTTAGATACAAAGGCTGAGATTGTAATAATGGGACTGGATGCAGCAACCATAGGACGCTTGTCGATAACCTATTACCGTGAGCTAGATGGGACGGATTTCTTAAATAGGATTGAACATTGGCACAGTACTTGTATTTGGCAACATTCTTATAAAAAAGTAAAGGATGGACTTGACGCTAAAGGGAAACCAAAATCTAAGTATCTTACTTTTATTGGTTCTCCCTCTCCTAAAGATATAACACTAGGAGCTTATGGCGACAAAGTAAATGACAAATTGAAGAAGGCAACGGTTGAGAGACTATTACCATGTATCATTGATGGAGCTAGATTACCTTATGACCTTGTTAATTCCTCAGTACATCGTGTTTCAAATCCAATCTCCATGGAACACTGGGAATGGGAGAAAGCATTAACCATAACTTGTGCGCTGATTAGAAAATATAGATATGATAAATTCAAGGAGGAATGGGCTATGGCGCTTGATGAAAATCAGAAGAGTAGAAGCTATCTTTTTGGCAGACTTTTAGCAATTGCACAGCAACTTGAAGAATATGCATTATATTCGGCAGGTGAGAAAAGAAATACTAATGCGGAAAGATTAATGCACCAATTCAAAATCCACCCATATAAGACGTGGGGTAACATTACAGATAAGCTTAAGCCATATATGGCCAGATTAGGATCAAGGGGTACAAGTTTAACGGAACTTATGACTAAGGTTAATGCTATGTTACCCTACCAGGAATTTACGAGTCCAATGAAACTAGATGATAGCTATATTTTAGGGTATTATTGCCAACGGCAGGTTTTTATTGAAGAGAAGAAACAGCGCATCGAAGAAAAGAACAAAAAGAAATTAGAAGCAACAGTAATTGAAGGGGGAGAATGAATATGAGTAATTTTGTAAACAAGATTGATTTTGCAGTGATCGTTTCAGTCAAAAATGCTAATCCCAATGGAGACCCATTAAACGGAAATAGACCGAGAGAAAACTACGAGGGTTTTGGTGAAATCTCTGATGTTTGTATCAAACGAAAAATCCGTAACCGTATGCAGGATATGGGGCAAGCAATATTTGTTCAATCTGATGAAAGACGTGTTGATGGCTTTAGAAGTTTAAAGGATAGAGCTGAGGGCTGTGTAGAGCTTAAGAAATCAAGCAAGGATAAGGAAAACTATGCAAAAATAGCTTGTGAAAAATGGATTGACGTTAGGAGCTTTGGACAAGTATTTGCATTTAAAGCAGGGGAGGACAATTCTGTTTCAATAGGAATAAGAGGTCCAGTTTCAATCCACTGTGCAGTAAGTATCTCACCAATAGAAATCACAAGTATGCAGATTACAAAAAGTGTTAATGGTGAAACGCAGAAAGATCCTGATAAGAAAAGTTCAGATACCATGGGTATGAAGCATAGGGTCGAGTTTGGAGTTTATGTGATTTATGGAAGTATTAATAAACAACTAGCAACAAAGACCGGTTTTAGCAATGAGGATAGTGACCTTATTAAACAGGCATTAATAACACTTTTTGAAAATGATTGCTCCTCCGCTCGTCCAGATGGTAGTATGGAGGTTTGCAAATTGTATTGGTGGAAGCACAATGCTCAAATGGGTCAATATTCATCGGCAAAGGTGCATAGAAGCCTTAAGGTTGTGCCAAACGTTGAAATTCCAAAGCGTATCGAAGATTATGATATTTCTATTGAAACATTAGAAGGATTAACTCCAGAAATATGTTATGGAATATAATGAGGAAGATTTTTTGCTATTGTCGGGCATACAGCACTTTGCATTTTGTAAACGTCAGTGGGCATTAATACACATTGAACAACAATGGCAAGAAAATCTTCGCACAATTGAGGGAGAAATTCTGCATGAGAGAACACATGATAGCAATGTAAAAGAAAAGCGTGGGGATATCATTGTCTCAAGGGGTATGGCAATTTTTTCGCGTACCCTTGGAATAACTGGGACTTGTGATGTTGTTGAACTGCATAAATCTCCAGACGGTGTAAGCATATATGGTAGGGATGGTACTTACTTGCCAGTCCCTGTGGAGTATAAACGGGGAAAACCAAAGGAAGATGAATCGGATGTTTTGCAGCTATGTGCCCAGGCTATGTGTTTGGAAGAAATGTTATTATGTGTTATTCCAAAGGCATTTTTATTCTATGGGGAAACTAAAAGAAGGCTTAAAATTATACTGGATGACGAGTTGCGTGAGCGAGTAAGAACGATTTTTAAAGAGATGCATGAGTTATATGATAGGAGATATACCCCAAAAGTGAAAATATCTAAAAGTTGCAAAGCATGCTCACTCACTGAACTTTGTATGCCCAGGTTATGTAAAAATCCATCAGCTCTTAATTATATGAAGAAAAATATCTTGGAGATTGAGGTTGATGAATGAGAAAACTATTAAATACGCTCTATGTTACTTCTGCAAATACTTATTTATCACTTGATGGAGAAAATATTGTGATTTTAAAGGATGAAGCAGAAATCGCGAGAATTCCATTGCATAATCTTGAAGGGATTATTGCCTTTGGCTATACGGGTGCAAGTCCAGCATTAATGGGCGCATGTGCAAAACGTAATATTGCGTAGTTTTATGAAACAAAATGGAAAGTTCCTGGGGAGGATAGTGGGAGAAGTTAGAGGCAATGTTACTTTAAGAAAGAGCCAATATAGGCTTTCAGATAGTATTGTTGAAAGCAATAAAATTGCTAGAAGTTTCATCACGGGCAAGATTTACAATGCCCGGTGGGTGATTGAGCGTGCAACTCGGGATTACGCAGCAAGACTGGATATTGATAAATTAAAAAGAGTTTCTAAAACTCTTGTAAAGTCCTTAAAACTAGTTGGAGAAAGCCAAGATTTAGAACAACTGAGAGGGTTTGAAGGCGAAGCGGCAGCACAATATTTCAGCGTATTTGACGATTTAATTCTTCAACAGAAAGAACACTTTTATTTCCGCTCTCGAAATAAACGCCCTCCTCTTGACAATGTTAACGCAATGTTGTCCTTTGTATATACGCTTTTAGCGCATGATGTTGCCGCGGCACTAGAAACGGTTGGGCTTGATCCTTATGTGGGATTTTTGCACCGAGATAGACCTGGGCGAGTTTCGCTCGCTCTTGATATGATGGAGGAATTACGTTCTGTTTATGCCGACCGTTTTGTTATTTCCTTAATTAATAAAAGAGAGATAAATGCAGACGGGTTTACCCAAAAAGAAAACGGTGCTGTGAATATGGATGATGATACAAGGAAAGAAATTTTGAAAGCTTGGCAAAGCAAGAAGCAAGAAATAATCACACATCCTTTTTTACAAGAAAAATTAGAATGGGGACTTGTACCTTATGCTCAAGCAATGCTACTTGCCAGGTTTATCAGAGGTGATTTGGACGCATATCCCACTTTTATGTGGAAGTAGGTGTTGATATAATGTTGGTACTGATTACTTATGATGTAAATACACAAACTCCGCTTGGAAGGAAACGTTTGCGCCAAGTTGCGAAGCAATGTGTGAATTATGGTCAACGTGTTCAGAATTCTGTATTTGAATGTGTACTCGATGCTGCTAAATTCCGTGAGGTACATCATAAACTTGAACAAATTATTAACAAGGATACTGATAGTTTGAGGTTTTATTTTTTAGGAAATAATTATAAAAGCAAGGTTGAGCATATAGGCGCTAAGGAGTCTTTTGATGTTGAGGGAACAATTATAATTTAGTGCGAATGCATAGCTATCACAAAATTACAGGAGCTTTCGCACCGTAAATATAGTGAAAATGTCCTGTTAAAAGTAAAATATATTATAGGAGTGATGTGATTTGTAATTAAAGTCTAGAAAACTAACAAAAATCTCTCATGTCGAGTGGATTTATGTTAGTTTTTGCTGTCGCTCCCTACGTGGGAGCGTGGATTGAAATTTTTTAGTTTCCTAGAAGCTACCAACCTTTTCAAGTCGCTCCCTACGTGGGAGCGTGGATTGAAATCAGAATTAGGGTTGAAACAAAATACGTCCATTCTGGTCGCTCCCTACGTGGGAGCGTGGATTGAAATTTATAAAAACAATATGGATAATGACCAAATAATGTCGCTCCCTACGTGGGAGCGTGGATTGAAATTAAAAAATGTCAAGGAGAAGCAATTAAATTAAAAGTCGCTCCCTACGTGGGAGCGTGGATTGAAATTTAGGAGCTGGAAAGGCTGCAATGAAGTTTGCCGGGTCGCTCCCTACGTGGGAGCGTGGATTGAAATATACTGATACACATTATCCTTTATCTTTTCGCCAGTCGCTCCCTACGTGGGAGCGTGGATTGAAATCTCTATCTTCTCGGTGAACAACTTCAAGTGTTTGCGTCGCTCCCTACGTGGGAGCGTGGATTGAAATTTTTTGCTCTAATTGTGTAATCATTATTACCAACCGTCGCTCCCTACGTGGGAGCGTGGATTGAAATTATGCAGGAATAATGACTTTAGCTGGTCAACTACTGTCGCTCCCTACGTGGGAGCGTGGATTGAAATTGTCTCTGGAAAGTGATCGACATAGCAAGGCGTTATTGTCGCTCCCTACGTGGGAGCGTGGATTGAAATCAACTACTGCGTTTGCAGATACTACAAACTCAACAGTCGCTCCCTACGTGGGAGCGTGGATTGAAATTCACCATTTAATAGCTTTAAGCCATAAGGCAGGTTGTCGCTCCCTACGTGGGAGCGTGGATTGAAATCGACTAACTTAGCACCCATGTAAAACTCATTACCACGTCGCTCCCTACGTGGGAGCGTGGATTGAAATAAGTCGGCTGTGTAGCAGGTTACGGAAGAACATTGTCGCTCCCTACGTGGGAGCGTGGATTGAAATCCTTAAATAGTAATAGATGGAGCATATCGGTAGTCGTCGCTCCCTACGTGGGAGCGTGGATTGAAATGTAATCCTTGTAAGATATAATCTCTCCTGTCATGGTCGCTCCCTACGTGGGAGCGTGGATTGAAATAAGACGTTATTGACGCTATATACAGGGATGGCAGTCGCTCCCTACGTGGGAGCGTGGATTGAAATCTGTGGAACCTCGCGCCATAAATGGGACGATTGCGTCGCTCCCTACGTGGGAGCGTGGATTGAAATTCCATCATCATCTTCATTGTTCTGAGTAACATTGTCGCTCCCTACGTGGGAGCGTGGATTGAAATAGCGCAGACAACTCAGATATATTGTTAAAGTTTACGTCGCTCCCTACGTGGGAGCGTGGATTGAAATTGCTTTATCTTGTGCCAACTCTTTGAGATATTTCGTCGCTCCCTACGTGGGAGCGTGGATTGAAATATGGATAGCTCAATGGATAAGCACTCAGAAAAGAGGTCGCTCCCTACGTGGGAGCGTGGATTGAAATCTGTAGAAGATCGCGACGATCACGCAAAATACGAAGTCGCTCCCTACGTGGGAGCGTGGATTGAAATAGAGAGATAATAACTGTTGTTGGCGAGATAATTAAGTCGCTCCCTACGTGGGAGCGTGGATTGAAATTTTAGATAGGAATATTCAAGTCTCTTGAAGTCAAAAGTCGCTCCCTACGTGGGAGCGTGGATTGAAATATAACGACCATCTTTAGAGAGTAAGGGAATGAGGAGTCGCTCCCTACGTGGGAGCGTGGATTGAAATTCAATAACTACACCTGACAATTTAGTTATTGACGCGTCGCTCCCTACGTGGGAGCGTGGATTGAAATCACATGGAAAGCTAATAATCTTCAATCACTTATTGTCGCTCCCTACGTGGGAGCGTGGATTGAAATTCAGATAGAATATGGTTGCACAAGGCATCACTTGTCGCTCCCTACGTGGGAGCGTGGATTGAAATTGCTTAAAGGTAATCGAATTGTTAAAAAAGTATCCGTCGCTCCCTACGTGGGAGCGTGGATTGAAATTTTCTCGCCCAAAATAAATAACCCTTCTCTTCATGGTCGCTCCCTACGTGGGAGCGTGGATTGAAATTAGCTTAGGTGGATTCTTGAAATGTGTGTCATTGGTCGCTCCCTACGTGGGAGCGTGGATTGAAATTTTATCATGCTCTCAATAGGGTCTATGACGTTTCTAGTCGCTCCCTACGTGGGAGCGTGGATTGAAATCTTAGTCCAAAGGGAGAACAACACGACAACATTGTCGCTCCCTACGTGGGAGCGTGGATTGAAATTTTAGGATATGAGTCCTGTACGGGGTATTTGCAGTCGCTCCCTACGTGGGAGCGTGGATTGAAATTTTGCCATGCTTGTTTCCCCCTCGTTTCTTGATCGTCGCTCCCTACGTGGGAGCGTGGATTGAAATTAGTTCGCTCGATAACGGAGAAGGTGTATTAAGCGTCGCTCCCTACGTGGGAGCGTGGATTGAAATCTACTAATCACAGTGTTATATGCGGTGGAGTCTTTAGTCGCTCCCTACGTGGGAGCGTGGATTGAAATTACAAGTCTGGTGCTTGGTTAAGACTCAGGGCGCTGGTCGCTCCCTACGTGGGAGCGTGGATTGAAATCTATTGTCCAGAATGTGCTGGAGAGCTAGTCAACAGTCGCTCCCTACGTGGGAGCGTGGATTGAAATAGTGCGGAATCGTTGACGAGTATCATCTTCATCCGTCGCTCCCTACGTGGGAGCGTGGATTGAAATACATTGGGGATGGACGCGGTGTAGTGATGAAATGGTCGCTCCCTACGTGGGAGCGTGGATTGAAATTTGCTACGTTGCAGGGTTCGATTACAATAGACCTGTCGCTCCCTACGTGGGAGCGTGGATTGAAATATAATATCCATTTAAACCACCTGCCCAGAATACATTGTCGCTCCCTACGTGGGAGCGTGGATTGAAATACCTTCTATTCCTCCTATCTTACTATACTTTATAAGTCGCTCCCTACGTGGGAGCGTGGATTGAAATAATGAAGGATAACCCACTTAATCTGAATATTACACGTCGCTCCCTACGTGGGAGCGTGGATTGAAATGGAGAATACTGTCAGGCTGTGAATGAGACATCCCGTCGCTCCCTACGTGGGAGCGTGGATTGAAATTTGGAGTGTAAACTGGGATCTTCCTGAAAGTTTGTCGCTCCCTACGTGGGAGCGTGGATTGAAATCCCGCGCAAATGTGGACATCGCGGATCCATCCGGTCGCTCCCTACGTGGGAGCGTGGATTGAAATTCTGCTGGTGTACCGTTCCATTTTTTAAGCCAAGTCGCTCCCTACGTGGGAGCGTGGATTGAAATCGTGGTCAAGAGGTATATGCAGGGAGAAACGGAGGTCGCTCCCTACGTGGGAGCGTGGATTGAAATAATTTGTTTCATAATGTTGTCTGATGTTCCTTGAGTCGCTCCCTACGTGGGAGCGTGGATTGAAATTCTCCGCTATATGTTTTGCTTTTGTATAATCTACGTCGCTCCCTACGTGGGAGCGTGGATTGAAATCTTGTGGAATTTTTTATTAATTTTAATGGTGTCGTGTCGCTCCCTACGTGGGAGCGTGGATTGAAATTATGTGTATACTCTTCATGCTCTCCACTCCCTAGTCGCTCCCTACGTGGGAGCGTGGATTGAAATTTCTCAGCTTTGGCTTGCTCATTCTCGAGCTTGGTCGCTCCCTACGTGGGAGCGTGGATTGAAATTGCTTCTCTGCCAAATTCAGCCCAGTTTGTATCGTCGCTCCCTACGTGGGAGCGTGGATTGAAATCGCTTTTTTGGGATGCCACCGTTAGCATATCCAAGTCGCTCCCTACGTGGGAGCGTGGATTGAAATACTGCCGGCCTAACAAATGGATGTTTTCGCTTCGTCGCTCCCTACGTGGGAGCGTGGATTGAAATGTCAACGTCGTTGAGCGTCCATCCCTTACCTTTTGTCGCTCCCTACGTGGGAGCGTGGATTGAAATTGGATAGCTGTAGGAATGAGGGTTCCAACGCTTAGGTCGCTCCCTACGTGGGAGCGTGGATTGAAATAGTCGTACGAACCTTTGCGCGGTCCCGTCTTAGTGTCGCTCCCTACGTGGGAGCGTGGATTGAAATTGTGCTGGCGTAGGTGGCCCTATAACCGGGTTTGGTCGCTCCCTACGTGGGAGCGTGGATTGAAATTTCACTATATAGAGAAAACCCAAGCCCAATGAATCTACCGCCTTTACGGACTTCAGTGACAATTTTACTGGGTATTATTTCAGGTTATAAAAACGTCGCTGACACTGGATCAATCCCACCAGATTCTGCAGAAATAAAAAAGGCGTTTAATGATTTCTTGCCAATAGTCTTAAAATCTACCCATGAATGGGAAAATATAAATAAAAAATACAAGGTAGGTTTATTAATCTAACACTTTTGGTAGGCCCTGGGCTAGCGTGTGAAGGATAGTGTATAAGTATATAGAACTGCCACTTGGAGCCCCAGCAATTAAATTTAATATAAGGAAACAGATTTACAGTTTGGTCTAAATGCAATATCTTTGAATATGGGTTTTATGTTAATACATATAGAAATGAGGGATAGATTAATGGGCTGGTTAGATAAAACATTGGCTTTTGGGATTGGTGTTGTTTTATTTACAAAAGATAAGTTAACTGAACTTGCAGATAATCCAGGTGCCACTAGTCAGATAAAGAGAACGGAATCAAGTAATTCACCAATTCATCATATTCGTAAATACGATTATGGTGAAGTATATCAGGGCGAATTGAAGGATGGTGAAAGGGACGGCCATGGCGTCTAGAAATACTCGACCGGAGCTGTTTATGAGGGCGAATGGAAGAATGGCAATAGAGACGGTCATGGAACAATAAGGTCCGCTAACGGAGCGGAATACAAAGGCAATTTCAAATTAGACGAATGGGATGGTCCGGGAACAGTGAAGTGTGCGGACGGAACCAAATATAGAATAAGAGCGGACAATAAAGCATTATTGCGTCAAGGTTTAGAAAGGAAAAGAAGTGGCGCGTTAAAAGACGCAAAAGAAATTTATATGCAAGCATTACGATTAGATCCTTGTGATATTCAAGCTTACATAAGCATGGGAAAAGTAAGCTACCTATTGGGTCAAAGAGAAGACTCAATACGTTCATATTTGGCCGCGATTCATCTTCAGATCTTTACCAGGGAGAACTTTGAAGATGCTTCAAGTATAAGACAAATTAATCATCGATATGATCAACTTGATAGTGATATTAAAGAACTTTTACCGATGAAATCAGCAACGGTTATTTTAGAAGATGCTAACACTCCGCGCAATATTGCCCATTCTGTCTTAGATCTTGACGACACCGAACCATTATCTCAGAGTGCACAGGGACACTCGCAAATTTATCACTCGCAATTAGCTGGCAATGGTACTTTTAATGATACACTTACTATACTTAATGTAACTGAAGAGGAGTTTGATGCGACTGAGTATGACTATCTTTCGGTGGGCAAACAAATACTTCTGGACCATATTAATTGGAAACAAATTAATGATGTTAACGTTGCAAAGATTTACTTCTCAAAAAAATCAGAAAGGTGAGTCGCTATGGATAGGGAGCATCTCAAGTTTTAAGCAAGTGGTTAAGTGCTGATAAGATATCTGAAGTTACTCCAGAAGATTGTATGAGTCTTCTAGTAGAGAAAAATCTATACGAATATGACCGTAATAACAGAGGTCACTATTTTATAGAGGACTTGAGGACTCTAAGGGATAATAATCAACTTGATCTGTTTACAGATTTAATAATTAAGCAGAAAGCACCTGGGTCGAAGTGGTACATAAGAGCTAAACGCTCGTAATAACGTTCCCCTTAATGACTTGACGCACAGTGAGTGGCTGCTTCATACTTGCCATATTGTATAAATTGCCCAAATATATATAAAGCATTTGTAGTAGCGGAAGGCACTATCTAAGGTGGCTTTATGTTTGTAAAATTATGACGATCCTTGAGGGGGGATGGGAAAAATCAAGACCAAACCTCTTACTGGTTAGATGTGAGGGTCAGAACGTGCATATTCCTACGCATATTAGTATGCATATCCTGATATCACCAATAGTCATACCAATATGCAACCACTACGTACCATGTAATGGATGTCCCACGCTGTTTTAGGCGCAATCTCAGATGACAAAATAACTGCGTTTTTACGAGATTAACTATACGCCCCTATTACCCCATGAATATGAAATTCCAATACTAAAATTTTAGCTTAAATTTGTAAGAATATATTTGCTTGGTTAAATATAATAATATATAATGTAAACATATCAAAGATTGTGTATTTGGGCTGGGAGAATTAGGATTAAAAAACTTCATATTTTCAGTAAGGATAAACAAACCACGCTGAACGGTTTACTGGCTTCTTCAAAGGACGCCTGTAAAACGCTTGGCGTTTTTTATTTTTTAATTCTTGAGTTACAAAGAGCAGTCCTTACGTGAAGGCAGGGGAATGTGTTCATAATTAACTTGACTTAGTTGAATGAAGATTGTAGATGATCTTTGTTTGCCCTAAGTGCCACTAGGTATAGTAGGGAAGCCAGCCCTAGGCACCAGAGAGGGCAGAAGAAGGAGATGAATATGTGGAACTAAATAATCGAGATTTGAAGCTAATCACAACATTATATTTTTTCGGAATTGGTACGTCTGAACAGTTAAGTAGATTATATTTTAAAAATTCAAATGGAACAAGAGCACGATTGCGTCAACTAATGCTGAACAAATATGTTAAATGCGAAAGGTTATCTAAAGGTACAAGCTGGGTGAATGTGTATTACCTGAGCAAAAAAGGTATTTATGAAGCGCAAGATTGGTTAGAATGTTGTTTTGACAGGGAGCTGCAGAATTTAAGCTTTAAATTGAATCCTGTATTATTCCGGCACGATTTAAGGATAGTGGACATTTTTTGTAAATTAGTTCAAGAAAAAATAGTCAGTGTTGATGACTTATTCACTGGCAAGTTTACGGATAGGCGATCATCGCCTGTACTCCCATCCATTTTAGGGAAAAAAGCAACGTTAAGACCAGATGCACGATTCGAATTTGAAAATTGTAATTTTTGGATTGAAGTTGATAGTGGCAGAGAGAGCATGAGAAACATTAATCAAAAGCTTTCTGCCTATCAGACATACTTTGCCTCTAATCCTGGAGGCAGACATACAGTTTTATTTATTGTAGATGGAGAGATTAATTGGAAACGACTCAATAAAATCAAAGTCTTGAGTTCTGAGTATATTGGACAACACGAATTAAGTGGTAAGGTAAATTGGTATACATGCACATGGGGTGATACGAATTTTATTTTCGAACAATTGATAAAGCCGGATTTCTTTAATAAATGTGTAGGCGAACTTATAAGGGCTGGAAACTATAAGGAAACGATGCGTAATCAGGATTACTTATTTGATTATCAATTTTTACCTTCGGTAGTTGCACCAGCTGCGTGGATTGGGTTTAAAGATTTGGATAGTGATTATGAACAATTCTATATAGCAGAATCTGTAGCATGTGGGGAGTCTAGTGCATTGCATAGATTGAAATATTTTATGATTCAATCTAGAGAATATTTTAAGTTGAATGCGGGTAGAAAAATTAAACTTATACTGCTAATAAATGACCAGCGTGACTTATTGGTAATTGGTCAAATGTACCCTGAATTATTTGACAATTTGATTACTGTGGATGTAAATTCACTGCTTAATGGAACAAATAAAGTGCTAATAGCGCAAGAGGAAGCGGTGGAATAATGAAAAAATATTTAAAGGTATTTCAGGCATCTCGATAGGGTTGGAAGCTAGGGAAGGTGCGTTAGAGGATAGTCCCAGCCAGTAGTAGTTGTTCCGTTTAAACTATAGTTAAATAACTAAATATTAATCTAATAAATGGGTGTAGGTGCTACACTCATTCATTAGATTTTTAAGCTGTATACGCTTAGCCTAACGGGCGCAGTTAGTATCGTAAGATTAAGTCTTTCATGCTCAGTGAAAGTATACCAGGTCTGAATCTTTGATACATAGGCATCCGGAATATTATGGTCCTGGCAAAGTATCGGGACAAATTTTCAGTTGTACAATATTCATCTTGCTGGTGGCATATTAGGCTAATGGCCTTTTGCTCGTGAAAATTGACCATTTTACTTTCATCAGTATATATATTATTGCTTTGGTCGCCAAGTTAAAGAACGCGAAAAGAAAACGACCACGTAAATGGACTCCGATTGAACGAGCAGTGGGTGCCACTTTGGTATCCTTCAAAATGAGCAAATCAAGTTTAGGCAATATTAAAAGTATATATTGTCAATTTATAATACTAAAAACTTAAACATATCATAGTAATAAGCAATAAAAAATGTTATTATTGCTTAATTGAAGGAGGCTGATAAATTGATAATAAGTTTTCAAAATCAAAAAGGCGGGGTTGGTAAAACGTCGTCATGCGTGAATGTTGGTTATTCACTTTCGCAAATGGGGAAGAGTGTATTGCTAGTGGACCTGGACCCTCAAGCAAACACGACAGTTAACGCAGGTATTGACGATGAAAAGCTCGATCGAACTATTTATAATTTGCTAACCAAAAAAGGTGCCAAAGCAAAAGATTACATCATTTCTACGAAATACGGGATGGATTTATTGCCAGCAAATATAGAACTTGCTGACGCCGATATTACTCTGGCATCTGCCATCAATCGAGAAAGTATCTTGCGAAAAATTTTGGAACCGATAAAGAATAATTGGGATTACATATTAATTGATTGCCCCCCGAATTTAGGGCTACTCTCGCTTAATGCGCTGACTGCAAGTCAAATGGTAATTATACCCGTTTGCCCGGGATTCTTTTCAATTAAAGGCCTTGGTAGACTCTTTGAAATAATTGGGATGGTTCGAGAAAATCTTCTTAATCCCGATATCACAACCAAAGTTTTAGTAACAATGTATGATGCTCGTGAAAAGTTGTACAAGGATATTATGAACGGCATGGTTGAAAATCTAGGTCAAGACATGATATTCAAGACTAAAATAAGGGTGAATACTGCAGTTAAATACAGTCAAGAAAAGCAACAACCCACAGCGTTCTATAATAAAAAGTGTAAGGCAGCTGTCGATTATGACCAGCTAGCGAGGGAAGTGCTAGAATAATGCTAGAAGGAAGTTTTTCAAAACTAAAATCTATTGGCAATAAACAAAAAGAAGGATTTGTAAATAAACGGACGATTTTGGATGCTACACCGGCGAAAGGGCCGGGAAAACCACCTAAATTTTCATCGTTCACGAGCGAACCATTCTCTACTAAACGCACATATGCGTTCACCAACAGTGCGCTCAACATCTTAGATGAGATTCATTTTAAAGAGCGTCTGAATTATAACGAAATCCTGGACATAGCTATACATCAATACCTTGAGTCATTAAGCAATAAATAATGTTTTTATTGATTAATAATATAAATCTTAGAAGATAAGGCAATAAAAACATTATTTATTGCCAATTGGCGGGATTTGTGTATCAACCATTGATTGGATGGTGTTATATCCACTTCATAAGCACGGGAGAGGTTCAGTTGCTTTGCGTAATGGTAAGGCTGTTGCAATATTCAATACCAAAATTCAAAGACTTACGACATAGCTCGCCTGTTTTTGAATAAAGCAATAATAACATTAATTATTGTCAATTAGAATAATTTATGTAAAAATGGCACATATAAAGCAGTATATTTAAATATTATTAATTAAAAATGCAACCAATTCATCCATTGTGAAGCAATGCGTTTCAGCACATTTTGAGCCTGTCCCCCTATGTCAAAACCTCTTTCAATACGAAGTAGATTGCTTTTGAATACAACCGATCACAAGAAAGGGGATAAATAATATGAGGAAAGATGAGTTCCTTAGCATTCAATTAGTCAAAGAATTTATAAATTGGTTGGCAAAAAAATTAGATGCACAAAATAGTTTTAACCATATTTATTACGAAGGTAAAGGAAAGAAGTTTTGGTCTTGCAATTGCTTGCATTCTGCATATAAGAACTATTATTGGAATGGCTATTTTAAGGCTAATCAAGAAATTAATAATAAAAACTCTACAACTTTGCATCAAAGCATATTGGATGATAATAGGCAGGGAATTTTAAGATCTTGTAACTCTATATTTATAAGCGGTAGATTAAATAATGCAAGAGCAGCACGGACTAACTCTGAGTGGTTAATTAATAATAGCAATCAAGTTATTGATCACCTAAAAAGCATGGAGTCAAGGCAACTGCTTAATTTAGATGTATGTGATACAAATGATCAAAGGCTTCGCCAAATTAAAATTAACTCTGGTTTCATCAATATATATTCTCATATTATTAATAATCTTATTATGTACGATGGAAGAGTTGGAGCGGCTCTTGGATTATTCGTGCGTTTGTACTGCGAGGAAAACCACCTACAGAACATCCCTCCTGAGCTATTATTTGCATTTCATGGGAGCAATCCAAGCTCAAGCATGTACAGGTTCCCAACCTTGAGTAATAGAAATTACCTTGATAACAATATTAGAGCCAGCTGGCTATTAGGTAATCTATTAGAAGAATACAAATCGTATTTTGACTATTCTGGCACTGGAAACCTAAGAGCATTGGAAGCAGCCCTATTTATGATAGGGTATAATATTACAGGGATATATGGCAGTGAAAATCATGAACTGAGACATAAGTACTTGATAGAACTACATGAAAATTGGCAACTACAGAAGGAACAGGAAGAAAATACAAATAGTATTCTTCTACATAGAGAGCTTCTTCTCCACGAACCCAATAATCTTGCTTATAGATATTCTTTAGCAAAAATTTTAGTTGACATCGCTTCTAACGAAAAGGAAATACGCAGAAATTATGAAGAAGCGAGGAAATTATTAAACGAATCATTGCGACTGGTACCGAGAAACATACGCAGTCGCTATTATTTAGGTATGCTCGCTGCGATTGAAGAGAAATGGGATGAAGGCATTAGGTACTTGAACTTTGAAATTGATCCCTCAATATTATCACGAGAAGAGAAAATTAGAGCATTCTATGTTCTTGCAGTATGTAATAGTTCGCTTGGCAATGTGTTAGAAGCCGAGCAAGCGTTGAAGCACGCTAAGGACTTGAATAAACAGGTAATTAATACTGAATTATTACAAGCTGAACTCCAGGTTAGAGATAAACTCAAGACGATTAGAAATAAGAGTATTTCAACATCAAATGATATTCCTCAACAACCAAGGAGTAATGTATCTACGAGCTTCTCAGAAGAAAGACGAGTAATTTTAACAACAAAAAAAGGCGAGAAAATAATGCCAGGCACTGAAGCAGATGAGATATATGAGTCCAATGAAGAGTGCGTAGTGTTGGATCTACGTCAGGAAGTAATACAATATGTGTTCTCTCATTTAATATCCCCGTCCAATACCTTTACACTTTTACCATCACAACAAGGTGTGACACTGGAACCTAAAGAGGCTGATTTATTGGCCTTTCTAATGGTCAAGGGAGATCGTGTATCTACCCAGATATTAAAGAAAGAGCTGTGGAAAGACTCCGAAAATAATGGTGTGGTTAGACAATACATTTTAAGACTGCGGAAAAAGCTTGAAAAGTTATATCCAGAGGTCGCGAAGATAAATATAATAGATAGGACCCCAATTGGGTACGCTTGGACAGATATTCGCCCATTTAAGATAATTCAAAAGCTTGGGCTTAACCCAAGTCTTTAAACTTTT
Source organism: Desulfosporosinus sp. (assembly GCA_035648035.1). Taxonomy (GTDB): domain Bacteria; phylum Bacillota; class Desulfitobacteriia; order Desulfitobacteriales; family Desulfitobacteriaceae; genus Desulfosporosinus. The sequence continues at coordinate 38,375 of DASRMG010000108.1, forward strand.
TATGGATTACTTGGCAAGGACCGTTACTAAAGAGTAACGGTCCTTGTTGTATACTTGGGAGAGCATAACAGAGTCCTTACACTCTTTGATTTCATTACGGTTTAGCCCACTAAAAGTTAACTGAACTTTCGCACCCAGATAAACTAGCCGAAAATAAGTATAAAAAAGAGACAAAAAACGATGAAAATCCGCATGAAGCCTCAGTTTTTGGTATAATTAAGTGCTAACCAAAACAACCAAAAAAGAGGTGTTATCATG
>DASRMG010000109.1:0-4938 GCA_035648035.1 Desulfosporosinus sp.
AGGCCAATCTAATGAATGAAATCCCAATGGAAGAATTTGAACGCAGAGATCAAGAAACTAGTATTTAAAGAAAGGAGGTCGTAGAGTGAAAGCGCTGTTTTCTTTACTCGCAGTAATTTTACTCATTCTAGTCGCCACCATAGGTGTGAACGTGGCAAATTTACATTTCCTTTTTGGTATTATCATCCCTTATTTAGCTTTCGTTTTATTTGTAGGTGGCTTCATTTATCGCGTCGTAAAATGGGGGCGGTCACCTGTTCCTTTTCGTATCCCAACAACCATTGGACAGCAAAAATCACTCCCATGGATCAAGCAAAATAAGATTGAAAATCCAACTAGCATTTTCGGTGTGATCGTTAGAATGGCGTTAGAAGTCTTTTTGTTCCGTTCACTGTTCCGAAACACAAAGACTGAATTAACAGAAGGTCCTAATGGTCCAAAATTATCTTATGGCTCAGCTAAATGGCTTTGGCTTGGTAGTTTGTTTTTTCACTGGTCGTTCCTCATAATAGTTATTAGACATCTTAGGTTTTTCTTGGAGCCCATACCATATTTCGTTCAAATACTTGAAAGTATTGATGGTATTCTACAAATTGGGTTACCAGCGATTTACTTGACTGATGCATTCTTTTTAATAGCGGTAACTTTCCTGTTTGTTAGAAGAATTGTTATTCCACAGGTGAGATATATTTCACTGGCCGCGGATTACTTCCCGCTCTTCCTGATAATGGGCATAGCGACTACCGGCATACTAATGCGATACTTCTATAAGGTAGATCTTGTCGCTGTCAAGCAATTGGCAATTGGTTTAACAATCTTTAAGCCTGTACTCCCCTTAGGAGTTGGTGTTCTATTTTATATTCATCTGTTTCTCATCTGTACATTGTTTGCCTACTTCCCTTTGAGTAAGCTGATGCATTCTGGTGGTGTTTTCCTCAGCCCAACCCGTAACATGATTAGTAACAATCGTATGGTAAGACACATCAATCCCTGGAATCATGAAGTTGAGCTTCATACCTACGCGCAATATGAAGACGAATTCAGGGCGAAAATGATAAAAGCTGGTATACCGGTAGAAAAGGAGTGATCGTGAATGGCGAAAGTAGAGAAGGCTAAAACTCCAAAGCCACAAGAACTATCTCAGATAGATTACAAGCCACCGGCAACGGACTGGATGGATACACCAACTGTGCTCAAACCTGGTAACTATTGCTGGGGCTCAAAGGAAAAAGATCTTCTAGCTCTTGGCTTACCTAACCCAAGACAGTGGTCACCAGCTGACGAAGATTGGAAGTTGCCAGAGGACTGGCAAACAACAATCTTAGAGGGAATGGCAGAACGGCTTGCTAAATACCGCTCTTTTAAAATATTTATGGATATTTGTGTTAGGTGCGGTGCTTGTGCCGATAAATGCCACTTCTATATTGCCTCAGGTGATCCCAAAAATATGCCCGTTCTAAGAGCGGAATTGATAAGATCAGTCTACAAAAAATACTTCACGAAGTCTGGCAAATTTCTTGGACGTTTAGCTGGTGCGAGAGAACTTAATGAAGATGTACTAAAGGAATGGTGGTCTTACTTCTTTCAGTGTACTGAATGTCGTCGTTGTTCTGTCTTCTGTCCATATGGTATCGACCAAGCAGAAGTGACCATCATTGGCCGAGAACTTCTGAACTTAGTGGGCTTAAACATTGATTGGATCTCTGGACCTGTCGCCAATTGCTATATGAAGGGTAATCACCTTGGCATTGAACCTCATGCCTTTAAGGGGAATATCGAGTCTATGTGTGATGATATAGAGGATACTACAGGAATTAGGGTAACCCCAACCTTCAATAGAAAAGGTGCTGAGATTCTGTTTGTGACACCGTCTGGGGATTATCTTGGTGAGCCAGGTATTTTCACCTGTATGGGTTATCTCATGCTCTTCCATGAGCTCGGACTAGACTACACTTGGAGCACCTATGCTTCAGAGGGTGGAAACTTCGGTTTCTTCACTTCTAATGACATGGCAAAGAGACTCAATAGTAAGATTTACGCTGAGGCTAAAAGGCTAGGGGTTAAATGGATCATAGGTGGAGAATGTGGTCATATGTGGAGGGTTATTAATCAATATCAGGATACTTGGAACGGCCCGGCTGACTTCCTTGAAGTACCAAAATCACCTATCACAGGAACCGTCTTTGAAAATGCTAAATCTACGAAAATGATTCATATTACCGAGTTCACAGCCGATCTGATCAAACACAATAAACTTAATCTGGACCCAAGTCGAAACGATCATCTGAAGGTAACCTATCATGACTCATGTAACCCCTCGCGGGGTATGGGACTTCTTGAGGAACCCCGTGAAGTCATTAAAGCTGTTTGCAACAATTTCTACGAGATGCCTGAAAACACGATCAGAGAGAAGACTTTCTGCTGTGGTAGTGGATCTGGACTCAACGCCTCGGAAAATATGGAACAGCGGATGAGAGGCGGTTTCCCGCGTGCCAATGCTGTAAAGTATGTACAAGAAAAACATGGAGTTAACATGCTTGCCAATATATGCGCTGTCGATCGTGCAGCATTACCCGCCCTTATGGACTACTGGTGTCCTGGGGTAGGGGTGACTGGTACTCATGAGCTGGTTGGGAATGCGCTAGTGATGAAGGGTGAGATACCGAGAACTATTGACCTGCGTGGTGAAGATCTACCTGGAAAGGAGAGTGCTGAGTAATGTATAAAGGCGGAAAAATAATTGCGTCGCTTATTATCTTTGTTGCTTTCCTTACCTTCCCCTTTTTCTATAATATGGGGAAAGCCAATGCAGGTCCGGATGTCAATCTGAAGACTCCGGCCATCCTGGCTCTTGCGCCTGCTGACCAGCAATGTGTTGAGCCAATAGAGTATATGCGAACTAATCACATGCAACTACTCAATCAATGGAGAACAGAAGTCGTACGCAATGGTCAGACTGTATATATCAATAGTCAAGGGAAGTCCTTTGACATGAGTCTTCAAGATACTTGCTTGACCTGTCATACAACCGAGGCAGAGAAAGTAGCAAATACAGGTATGAGTAATCCAGCAACGAATAATGGTATCAGTAACCCAGCAACAAATCAATCGCCAATATTCTGCTCTTCTTGCCATGTTTATTCAGCTGTGGTGCCAACCTGTTGGAGCTGCCACTTTGAGCCAAAGGGGGCAATTAAATGACCATCAATCGGAGACAATTTCTTAGAAGAGCTAGTATGCTTACTGCCTTAGGTCTTGGAGGCACAATTGCGTTTACTGGGTTCCGTAAAAAAGAAGTTGCAGCAGCAGCAGAATATGCTACTAATCAACTAGCTTTAAAAGCAAGCCGCTGGGCTATGGTTGTTGACATGAGTAAATTCAAAACAGAAGATGACTTTAAAAGAGTTATTCAGTCGTGTGTAAGTATTCATAATATTCCTGACTTTGGTAATCCAAAGGATGAAATAAAGTGGATATGGAAAGACGATTACGAACATGCATTTTCTGGTGGAGAAAACGAAAGATTGACTGACGAGTTTAAAGAGCTGCCTTTTACGATAATGTGTAATCACTGTGAGAACCCACCGTGTGTCAAGGCTTGTCCAACAGGGGCGACGTTCCAAAGACCTGATGGAATTGTCGCCATGGACTACCATCGTTGTATCGGGTGTAGATTTTGTATGGGGGCTTGTCCATTTGGAGCCAGGAGTTTTAATTATAGTGATCCTAGACCTAAAATTGAGAAGATTGATCCGAATTTTCCAACGAGAACAAAGGGCGTTGTAGAAAAATGCACTTTCTGTGTGGAACGATTGGCAGATGGTTTAATGCCAGCCTGTGTAGAGGCCTCTAACGGTGGACTGATATTTGGCGATTTGGACGATCCTAACTCTGAGGTGCGAAAAATTATTGGTTCTAAATACACCATTCGACGTAAAGCAGAGTTAGGCACCCAGCCGAGTGTGTACTACCTGATGGGAGGTAACGACGATGCTTGAAGAAGCTCTGACAGGTGGTAAAAGATACTGGGCATGGATCATCTTCCTGCTTGCTGTGATCGCAGTTGGCTTAGTGGCATACTTCAGACAGTATAATTATGGTCTAGGACTAACAGGTATGAGCAGAGACGTTTCATGGGGCTTGTACATTGCACAGTTCACCTTTCTGGTGGGTGTTGCAGCATCTGCAGTTATGCTTGTCACTCCTTATTATCTTCATGACCATAAGAAATTTGGAAAAATGGTTATCCTCGGTGAATTCTTGGCGATTTCCGCTGTGATCATGTGTATCTTGTTCATTTTCGTCGATGTTGGTCAACCAATGCGGATTCTAAATGTTCTCCTGTATCCACAGTTAAATTCAGTTATGTTTTATGATATGTGTGTCTTAGTTGGTTATCTCGTGATAAATATTGTCGTAGGCTGGACCACTCTCGGAGCTGAACGAAAAGGAACCCCTCCACCAAAATGGGTTAGACCTATTATTCTCCTTTCAATCCCCTGGGCGTTCAGTATTCATACAGTTACAGCTTTTCTATATTCTGGTCTTCCAGGCAGAGCTTTCTGGGCTAGTGCAATAATGGCAGCACGTTTTCTAGCATCTGCCTTCGCTGCTGGACCAGCACTACTTATTCTTTTGGTCTTAATCGTACGAAAGGTAAGTAAATTTGACGCGGATCCTCCGGGTGTTGGGGCAATCCAATCGCTCGTGAAAATTATTAGGTATGCCATGATTGCTAACGTCTTCTTCTATATTTGTGAGGTGTTCACAGCTTTTTATAGCAGTGTGCCGGAAGAAATGGCCCCCTTTAAGTATGCGTTTGTCGGACTTGATGGACATGCAAGCCTTGTTCCTTTTATGTGGACAGCAACTATTTTAGCCTTTGTAGGGATCGCCTTACTTGTGTTGCCAACGCGTAAGAATAAAATACTCCTTCCT
>DASRMG010000110.1:0-28283 GCA_035648035.1 Desulfosporosinus sp.
TAGTCCAATGAAAGGGGCCTCGCTCTTAGAAACCTTATATCAGCTTGGCATCACCCCTTCCAGAAGCCGCCCACGAGTTAGTAACGATAATCCCTATGCGGAGTCCATTTTTAGAACTTGTAAATACCGCCCAAATTACCCTTTGTCGGGATTCGCCGATCTAACCCAAGCGAGAACCTGGGTGTTAGCGTTTGTACGTTGGTACAACCATGAACACCGTCACAGCGGTCTAAATTTCCTAACACCTTATCAAAGGCATAGTGGAGTAGCCTGGGACATCCTGAAAGACCGGCATAAACTCTATGAACAAGCCAAAGCAAACCATCCCGAACGTTGGTCCGGTGAAACACGTGATTGGAGCATCGAGAGTGAGGTGTGGCTAAATCCAGAGCGAATATCAAGAGAACAAGTTGAGGCGAAAGTTACATCTTAAACGTATTCAACATAAAAACCATAAAACTAATGTTATAAGTCGTTTGATCAATCTTAGGGTTAGTTGTCCGGGTGCCATGAGGGATACCGGAGCCGAAGGCGAGGATATGCTCGCTGGCATCCCATGGACAACAGCTCGCATGACAAGCTTGAGGATCGAAGGGACTTTTTGAACCGCAGATCACAAAAGTTCCTTCTGGCAAGCGCCGAGCGTCGTTACCTTACCCCGAGAGCTACGTTCTTACTTCGTAGAGGCATACATGAGTTTAGACCAAATCTCCATTTAAAATTTAGGAGTTTAGCGACAACTAGCTTGACAATTACCGACATCGAATCATTCTTGTGGAGTGACACGCTAATTCACGGATAAGACCTCAGAAGAGGGATCCAGGAGGCACACACATCTATCTCTCTGACAAGAATAATCATAACACGATGTTTAGTGATAGAGGTCTAACGTGTCAACTAATTCACCTGAACAATATGATGTAAGTTATCAAAGAACGTTCGAGTTGGGTTTGAACCATCAACCCTAGCTCTATCTTACAAGGGAGGAAGTATAATACTTGCTCCTTTTTGGTTCAATGGACCGATTCTTGTGGTTAAATATGTAGGTTAAGGCCTTAAGCCTTAATGTTTGAGATGGTCATCTACGTTGCAATGGTCCTGTATGCTGAAATAGAATAAGGTTAGGAATGGGAGACACTTTGTTTGAGGGGGTATTTTAGTCGTCATTGGTGGTGTTCTTGCTGCCTTGTCGCCGCCTCTCAGTGTCACTCAAGAGGGTCATTCCCCCATGAAAGTTGAGCGGAAAGGCACATATAAAATTTAACGATAAAACCAGGATGTTTTTGTTATAATAATATAGAGTTATAAAGGAGGAGAGACAATGGCGGTCTTCAAGGAAATCACATCTTCTCAACAATTGGGAGATATTTTGGATGAATCTGGACGGCATCAGGTCGTACTTTTTAAACATAGTACGACCTGTTCTACCAGTATCCGTGCTTGGCGTCAAGTGCAGAATTTTATCAAGGAAAGTTCTGGTGAGGTTTTGGTAGGGATGATCAACGTGGTGGACTCCCGTCGGGTTTCCAATCAAGTGGCAGACGAATTAGGGATTGAACATCAATCCCCTCAAGTATTTCTTATCAGTCAACGGAAGGTCTTATGGCATGGCTCACACAATGAAGTGACTCAAGCCAATTTAATAAAGGCCATGAAATAAAACCGCTGCCAATAAACGAATCGATTCGATAATATTTTTATACTCCCAATCAAGATTGGGAGTATAAAAGAAAGGTGATAGGATCTCATAGTTACTATGAATTCCTATCACCTTTTTAGTGTGAGGTGTGTAAGCGTATAATACGCACTTCTAAAGGTCATTATTTCTTGTTTTTGAGTGCTCGCAATTTAACAACCGTAGAGGTTCCTTGCTGGGTAAGTTCAATAAGCTCTGCGCCATCGAGAGAGACGTAGTTTTCATCCCCCTGCAGTTTAATCTCTTCTAATTGGCCAGTTGTCACAATATAGGCAGTCTGATTATTATAGACAATGACTTGGCCTTTTGAACTGATGAGCATGCGTGTATTCTTGAAAGGAATTGAGCCTTCCCATTCAGTTTCTAGTGTAGGATTACTTTTCAACTCAGAGCGGTCTGAAGTGGTTTTTATCTTTACCAGTTCATCGTTTATGACCTCACCAATAAAAACTTTTCCATCTCTAATGCCTAAGATGGTATCATCCGAGTTCTTAGAGATGGTTCGACGCTCCGTACCATCCAACGCAACGACTTGACTGGTTTTGCCAACTTTACTATCAATATAGACTGTACCATAGCGATCTGAAGCAGCAATATTATCGATAGCCTCTCCGGATTTATTCAGAGTCTCTACATCTTTCATGACATCAATTTGCATTAATAGTTGCGTTGATTCGTTTTTAACGGTGAGATAAATCATATTAGAAGACGTTGAGAAAACCAAGTTCTCTATTTTTCCGCCTCTGGGTAAATTGTCAATTGATTGGTTAAAACGATCATCTGGAAGGGTCGTCTCATCGTCACTATCTCCAAGTTCAAGTGAATACAATTCTGTAATTTGAGGATTTCCATATCTTTTTTCTATCCTAGGTTCGACTGGAATCACTTTCTCTATTTTTTGGTTGGGGTCTTCAGTGTTTTTGATCTGAGGGGTTTTGACAGTGGCTTTAGGATACACCGTAACGGATGTTACTTCATTGGGATTTTTCTTGGCATAGAAATAAACTAATGTATTCCGATCAGGCAACCATTGGTACGTACAAACTCCCATCGTCTTGTCGGTGGTAGAAGGGGATTTTTTTTCAAAAACTTGCTTTCCCTTTTTAAGATTAAATATTTTGAAGGTGCCGTTCTCAGTATAGGCTAAATAATCCTTGGCGTAGGATAATTGAATGTTTTGCAGATCAGAACCAGGGATCGTAGCAGTGAGGTCAAGCGTGATGGGTTCCTTTAAGACAGGGGTCATAACTTTTTGAACTTCTCTGTTCAAAAAGAAGTACCCTCCACTCTGCAATAATAGCGAGACTAATGTCCAAACAAATATGATGCGCAGTGTTCGCATAGCTTTAATGCTCCTTTCTTAGCAGTATTTTATGGCGTAATAACAAAGGCCGTAGGAATATAGCGTTCACCAAAAATATTCCAAAGGCGATTGATGACTTTGCCGTTATAGACCATTTCAGAGGAAGAACCACCATCGAGATTGACAGCGGTCACGGCATGATAATCTTCAAAGACATTCATAAGGTCTCTTAAGGTCGCGCCGATACTCCACGTGGGCTGACGTCCATCAATGACGACAAAAATAACGGTTCCATCTGCCATTTGTCCAATCCCAGTCCGGGGAGCAATGCCCCAATTGCCATCCCCTTTAAGCACAGATTTCCCATTGACAATAAGATTAGGCCAAAAAGCGATCACTTCGCGCATGTTTTTTGATTTTAAATCTTGGGCAGTCATCTCACCGAGTATTAATTTCCCTTTGTCGTCGAACCCTGCGATGTTAACCGCTCTGTCTCCCACGTTGTTATGGACCAGTTGTCCGTTGTGCATCGTTAAACCGTCAGGGAACGCTCCGTTTCCTTTGCCTGAGGGATCATAGAAACCGCCAGCATTGATTCCAGCAATGCCTCCCATATCCTTAACGAGATCGGTGACACGTTCTCCTGTGACACCAATTTCTTTAGTGACTGCTAATTTAACTCGTTTTGGGTCTTTAATTAACATGACTTTACCTTTGAAGCTTGCACCCTTAATATCTTCAATGGTGATACCCGTACCCGAATCTGAAACGACTTTGGTGCTACTGATTATTTGCCCTATGTTGACGCCTTGTTCATCATTAAGGTTCATAATCCGATCTATTTCTGCTTGAGACAGAAAAAACTGAACAACCTGTGGATGTCGAGAGGTTGCAACCGTGGCAACCGCCATTGTTTTGAGGGACTCGAAAGGTCCCCAGAATACTACAAAGGGAGCCAGTATTGACGCAAAAATTAGGTTATAGCCAATAAAGGCTAGAACCATTTTTATTCTTATTTTACCCTTTTTTCTCATATAACTTTCTTTCTCCTTCTTTCAGTTGAGCTCTAAACGTTGACTTTCACAACGATATTTTACAATAACTCTGCTTAGTATAACAAAACAACTATAGTCAATCAAGAAAGTTCTAGTGTCAATTTTAGGGAATGGCCCACTTTCTTGAATAGATCAAGCAATATAGAGATAAGTTAATAAAATATATTATTTGAACTATTAAGGAGATGGAATTATGAACACGAATTGCGCAAAGTGCAAGGCTGAAATTTCAAGCGAGGATGTATACGAGGACCATGGCTTAAAAATCTGTGAGGATTGTAAAATTAAGGCGACACAATCTCCCCCTGAGTCCTGCGCAAACACGAAAAATATGCCAAAGTAAAACTAATAAGCGCCGTCAGCACTAAGCTGAAGGCGCTTATTAGTTGTTTAGGACAATACAAATATCTAGAAATGGTCTATGATATACTTTGTTAAATAGTTGGCACAACGGTTCCATCAGATTTGAGGGGAGATTTCATGCGTCTTTTTAGGGATTTAATGTGGTTTTTCAGATTAGAGAAGAAAAGCTACAGCATGGGTATTTTTGTTTTATTAATAGTAGCCTTGATCAATCTGTTTCCGCCCTATGTGGTTGGGGTCATCGTTGACGGTGTTGACAAGAGAAATATGACAGAGGAGATCTTGCTTAAGTGGAGTTTGCTATTATTAGGTGCAGGCTTCTTGGCCTATGGGTTACGGTATGCTTGGCGTTTAACGATATTCGGAGCTTCTAGTCGACTGGGGCAGTTGCTCAGGAGACAGCTTTTTAAACACCTCACTCAGTTGTCTCCGCAGTTTTATCAGGAGCACCGAACGGGAGATTTAATGGCGCATGCCACCAACGACATTCAAGCCATTGAGATGACTGCAGGGGTGGGCGTTTTGACACTGGTTGATTCTCTGACAACAGGGAGTCTGGTGATCTTGTCAATGGCCTATTTTATCAGTTGGAAACTTACACTGATTACGTTATTGCCTATGCCGTTGATGGCCTGGTCAACCAGTTATTATGGCACTTTGTTACATAAAAGGTTTCATAAGGCACAGGAGGCTTTTTCTGATCTAAATAATAAAGTCTTGGAAAACATCTCAGGAGTCAGAGTTGTTAGAGCGTTTGGTGAGGAAGAAGCTGAGAAAAAGGCCTTTCGAACCTTATCAGCAGACGTTGTGGATAAGAATTTTGCAGTGGCCAAAGTGGATGCTCTGTTTGACCCTACGATCCAATTGATTATTGGAATTTCATTTTTTCTCGCCATCTCCTTTGGAGCAAAAGAAGTGGTTGATGGGCGTTTAAGCTTTGGGCAGTTAACTCAGTTTACGATTTATTTGGGAGCGTTTATTTGGCCGATGCTGGCCTTTGGATGGTTGTTCAACATTCTAGAACGTGGGCGAGCCTCTTATGACCGTGTGAATACGCTACTGACAATTAAACATGAGATTGTCGAACGTGAAGGGGTGACGGATCGTGTCCCCCATGGAGAAATAACCTATCGTGGGGTCTCGTTCACTTATCCAAGAACGCACCAACAGGTTCTCAAAGAAATTAACGTCACAGTCAAACCTGGTCAAACGTTAGGGATTGTTGGAAAGACAGGTAGTGGTAAGACGACATTTTTTCGCCTTCTCATGCGAGAGTTTGATCTGTTACAAGGGGATCTTCGTATAGGCGATCATTCGATCTATGATGTAACACTTGGAGCCTTGAGGACATCGATTGGGTATGTTCCTCAGGATAATTTTCTGTTTTCAACGTCAATTGCGGAGAACATTGCGTTCGGTAAACCAGAGGCCACGCTGGAGGAAATCAGAAGCGTTGCCGAGATAGCGGCCATTCACGAGGATATTACGCGTTTTGAAGAAAATTACGACACCTTGGTCGGCGATCGGGGGGTGACCCTTTCTGGAGGACAAAAACAGAGAATATCAATCGCTAGGGCTCTCTTACTTAAACCTGACATTCTTATTCTTGATGATTCTCTGTCAGCAGTGGATGCCAAGACAGAAAAAGCAATTTTACAAGCATTAAAGGAGACTCGAAATCAAAAAACAACGCTTATTTCCTCCCATCGTTTGAGTGCCATTGAACATGCTGACTTGATTATTGTTCTTCACAACGGGATGCTCACTGAGCGTGGCTCACATACCGAACTCATGGCAATCCAGGGTTGGTATGCTTCCACCTATCAAAGTCAGCAATTAGAGTCTCTGATTGAAGAAGGGGGAGTGTGATATGGTCATTCGGCGTTTATTGACATATCTTAAACCCCATTACAAAGCGTTGAGTGTAACTTTTGTGATCCTAGTACTTGCCACCCTTGCGGATGTCCTTGGCCCTATTTTAGTAAAAATATTTCTCGATCGCCATCTCATGCCTCGCTCCTTTGACCAACAGGCATTATGGCTTTTGGGGGGAGGGTATTTGGGGCTACATATATTTTCCGTGGGTCTACACTATTATCAATTGGTGAGTTTTAATCGAATTGCCCTAACAGTCATTCAACAATTACGCATCGATGTCTTCAACCATGTTCAACGCTTGGGGCTAGTAGTTTTCGACAAAACCCCCACGGGCGCGTTAGTTTCTAGAATTACAAATGATACTGAAGCGATCAAGGAATTATTCGTAGGCGTTCTTGTGGCTCTAGTGCAAAATTTTGTTTTTCTGGTGGGTGTTTTTATTGCCATGTTTAGCTTGGATGTTCGTTTGGCGACCTTTTGCCTTGCCTTGCTTCCGATAATCGTCTGTTTGATGGTTGTGTACCGAAAGGTTAGTACAAAGGTATATCGAACCATGCGGAAAGAACTGAGCGGTCTCAATGCCAAATTGAATGAATCCATCCAAGGGATGAATATTGTGCAGGCTATGCGCCAGGAAAAGCGCTTCAGAGCAGAGTTCGCTAAGATTAATCATGCCTATTACCAGTCCAACGTTACCAATATTCGATTGGAAAGCTTGTTTGTTCGTCCGGCAGTTGATTTAATCTATACTTTTGCCCTTATCCTTGTTTTAAACTTCTTTGGGCTTCAGTCGTTGCATGAACCGATCCAAATCGGGGTGCTTTATGCCTTTATCAACTACCTTGATCGCTTCTTTGAACCAGTTAATACCATGATGCAACGATTGTCTCAGTTTCAACAGTCCTTAGTTGCAGCCGAACGTGTATTTGAACTGTTGGATGATGGTCGGGTGATTAGGAAGGTCATAAAAGCTGTATCTCCCTCGATCCTCGATGGACAGATAGAATTCAAGAATGTTAGTTTTTCCTATGACGGTGGGAGAGACGTCTTAAAGAACATCAGTTTTACCGCCTATTCAGGACAGACGGTGGCTCTGGTAGGACATACTGGCAGCGGAAAGAGTACGATTGCTAATCTCCTCATGCGTTTCTATCCTGTCACGCATGGGGAAATCCTCGTAGATGGAGCACCTTTATCAGAGTTTTCCGATGATGAGCTACGCGCTAAAGTTGGACTTGTGGCCCAGGATCCCTTTTTGTTCGTGGGGAATATTGCCAATAATATTGCCCTCTCCAGACCAGCCGTGAGTGAGCAGGTAGTTGGGGAAGCGGCATCATTTGTGCAGGCGGATGAATTCATTATGAAACTCCCGCAGGGTTTCAAAGAACCGATTGGAGAACGAGGCGCAACTTTATCAAGCGGGCAGCGTCAACTCATTTGTTTTGCTCGTACTATAGCAGGAAAACCCAAAATACTAGTCTTAGATGAAGCAACCGCAAGTGTGGATACCGAAACAGAAGAAGCGATTAAGACGGCCCTTGAAAAGATGCGCCAAGGCCGAACCACCATTGCGATTGCCCATCGGCTCTCAACCATACAAGATTCTGACCTCATCTTGGTACTACACAGTGGAAAGATTATTGAAAGGGGTACGCACATGGAACTTTTACTATCAAAAGGACTTTATCACAAGATGTTTACGATGCAACAAGGTACGATGTAGCTTGAACACCGGCGAAATTGTTTAAGTAAAGGGACAATGTGTTAAGAATTATCATTATTGTCCAAGGGAATGAACACCCAGGCGACAAGGTATGCTAAAAAGCCCGTGCCTGCTACGAAGAGAAGAAGAATTGCTCCCATCCTGACCAGGCTTGGGTCAAGTTCAAAATACTCTGCGATGCCCCCACAGACGCCACCTATTTTGTTATCCAAGCTAGATCGATACAAGCGTTTTGACATATCATTTCCTCCTTTTTGAATAATATTATCACTAATAATAATACTAAAGTTATCAGCAGTTTAGTGTCCTTCTACATCTTAATACGACCGAAGTGAATTAAATGTTACAGGTCAAAGCAATTGATTACAAATTTATGTAAATTAATGAAGGTATAAACCAGTGTTTAATAGAATAGATAAAGTAATCTAAACAGCGTAATACGGTGCTATGATACAGGACCAAGAAGTGTTGCTTAATCAACATTTCTAAGGCAGTTTTGTGTCATATTATTATTATTGTGGAATAGGTAAGTTAAGTATTGGAGGAAACAGATTGTATGTTTACGGATAAAGAAAGTTTTAAGCAAGCCTATATCATGAAAGTGAATCAGGGGGAAGGGATCGTATTAGATGACGCGACCCAATGGGATAAATTTGTTGCACTCGTCGCATTGTTAAAAGAAAAAATGAGTTATCATCGGAGCATAAACAAAAAATCTATGACAAAGGGAAAACAGGTTTATTATTTTTCAATGGAGTTTTTGATTGGTAAACTGCTTCACAATTATTTGGTGAATTTTAAAATAGAGGAACTCGTGAGAGAAAGTTTGTTAGAGCTGAGTATTAATCTTGATGATTTATTAGAACAAGAAGTTGATCCTGGCTTAGGTAATGGGGGTTTAGGAAGATTGGCTGCGTGCTTTTTAGACTCTATGGCTTTCTTAGGAATAGAGGGACATGGTAATGGAATTCGGTATAAGTATGGTTTATTTGAACAAAAAATAGTGGGTGGCAATCAAGTTGAGGTAGCGGATAATTGGCTTAAAAATGGATATCCTTGGGAACTACGAAAACCTGATAAGGCCGTTGTGATAAAATTTAAAGGCAATGTGAGAACTAGGACTATTGAGGGGAAAACGTCCTTTATACACGAGAACTATGAATCAGTGCTTGCAGTACCCTATGATGTCCCCATTATGAGCTATGATAATCCTTTGTACATTAACAACTTAAGGTTATGGAGTGCAGAAACGACGAGTGGAGAACTAGATTTAGCCTGTTTCAATCGTGGGGAGTATAATCAGGCTACGAGCAATAGATCAGAAGTTGAGTCTATTTCCTATATTCTCTATCCAGACGATAGTAGTCCCGCCGGAAGAGAGTTAAGGCTTAAACAAGAATATTTTTTTGTTGCCGCAGGGCTAGGTTCCATTATAAGGAGTTATAAAAAGAGGAACCATTCAAATTCATTGCATGACTTTTCGCGACGCGTTTCCGTTCATATAAATGATACTCACCCAGTTTTATGTATTCCTGAGCTGATGCGCCTCTTCATTGATGAAGAAGGAATGGGCTGGGATGAGGCCTGGAATATCACAGTGAACACCGTATCTTTTACGAATCATACCATTATGCCGGAGGCCATGGAAAAATGGTCGATTGATCTACTCAGTGGCCTTCTACCAAGGATTTATCAGATTATTGAAGAGATAGATCGAAGATTTAAGGAAGATTTAATCGCAAGATTTATGAATGATGGTGAAGTGATTAACAAAACTGAGATTCTCAAAGATGGCTATGTCTACATGGCCAATTTGGCTATTATTGGGAGTTCGTCGGTGAACGGGGTTGCACAATTACACACTAAGATTCTCAAGGATGTGGTGTTTAAAGATTATTATCGCATTTTTGGTTATAAATTTAATAATAAAACGAACGGTGTTAATTACAGGAGATTTCTCTTAGCAGCTAATCCTAAATTGTCTCACTTGATCACGGAGGCAATCGGTGATATGTGGAAGCAAGATGCCGGAGAACTCAAGAAACTTCAAGTATTCAAGAATGATCCCAGCTTTTTGGACCAAATGGCGAAAGTGAAATACGAAAACAAATGTCGCTTGGCTGAAAGGATTAAGGCTAAACAAGGAATTGTCCTTGACCCTATGTCGATTTTTGATGTTCAAGTAAAGAGAATCCATGCCTACAAAAGGCAATTACTCAATGTTCTAAAGATCATGCACTTATATAATAAGGCTCTCAACGATCCGAATTCCTTGAAGGGTTCTCAGACCTTTATTTTCGGTGGAAAAGCTGCACCGGGGTATCATTATGCGAAAGTCGTAATTAAGCTTATTAATGCACTCAGTGAGAAGATAGAACATGATCCTTTAGTCAATCAAAAACTAAAAGTGGTTTTTATTGAGAATTTTAATGTGACGCAGGCCGAGCTTATTTACCCTGCGGCAGATATTAGTGAACAGATATCTACGGCAAGTAAAGAAGCTTCAGGTACCGGGAATATGAAATTTATGATGAATGGCGCTATAACCTTAGGAACTTTAGATGGCGCCAATGTGGAAATTAAGGAAGCGGTCGGTGCCGATAATATCTTCATTTTTGGGCTAACAGCCGAACAAGTCATGGACTACGCTCGTGTAGGGGGTTATAAATCTTGGGATGAATACCACGCTAACTCCGATATTCGAACGTGTGTGAATCAATTAAGTAGTGGCTTTTTCGACAACATGGGAGGAGAATTCAGAGTTTTATTTGACTCTCTGATGATCTATAACGATGAATTCTTTGTTTTAAAAGACTTTCATTCTTATCTTGAAATGCATGACAAGCTACAGATGCTTCATCTAAATCAAAAGTCTTGGAACGCAATGTCCCTTGTCAACATCGCCAACTCAGGACGATTCTCAAGTGATCGAACCATCAGAGAATATGCGGATTGGATATGGAAGGTTAGATATCGAAACATTAACGATAATAGTCTTATTAAATAGTTTGCAAGACAGATTCATTATTTATGAGGACGGTGAGCTAAGTTGAAACAGCAGGAATGTGTAGCTTTACTACTAGCAGGTGGGCAAGGAAGTAGACTAAATGGTCTAACCCTAAATCGGGCTAAACCAGCAGTTTCTTTTTGTGGTAAGTATAGAATCATAGACTTCAGCTTGAGTAATTGCACCTATTCAAACATTAATACCGTAGGCATTCTGATCCAATATAAGCCTTTTCTACTTAATTCTTATATCGGGTTGGGTTCGGCTTGGGACTTAGATAATCCATTTAGTGGTGGGGTTCATATTCTTCCCCCTTTCCTTGGGAATTCCGAAGGAAGTTGGTATAACGGCACAGCGAATGCTGTATTCCAAAACTATGAATTTATAGATTTTTATAATCCTAAATATGTGATTATTTTATCAGGGGACCATGTCTATAAAATGGATTACAACCTGATGTTAAAGTTTCATAAACAGAAGAATTCAGAGATAACGATTGCAACCATTCAGGTCCCTCATGAGGAAGCCTCTCGTTTCGGTATCCTGACAGTTGATGAAGATTTACGGGTCACGGATTTTCAAGAAAAACCGCCCCAGTCAGAGAGTAATCTTGCTTCGATGGGTGTCTATATTTTTAACTGGGCGACACTAAAACAAGCATTAATTGAAGATGACGCAGATTATCTGTCTGATAATGACTTTGGGAAAAATATCATTCCACAGCAACTTAAACAAGCAAAACGAGTCTATGCCTATAATTTTCAAGGTTATTGGAGAGACGTAGGTACCATTGAAAGCTATTATCATGCGAATATGGAGTCGTTAAGAGAGGGTCACTTCCTTAATGTCTTCGATCCTAAGTTTCGGATATTCTCAAATGAAGATATTTTACCCCCCCACTTTATGGGGTCCTCAGCAAAAATTGAGAACAGCCTTGTCTGTAACGGTTGTATTGTCCATGGTAAGGTGAGCAATTCAATCCTTGCATCCGGCGTTTTTGTAGGGAAAGGGGTAGAAATAAAAGATTCTATTTTATTACCTTATGTAAAAGTTCATAAAGGTTCCATGGTAAGTAAAACCATTGTTGGGGAAAATGCCGAAATTCTTAGTGGATCTATTGTCGGTGTTGAGGGCGAAAGCACTCCGGATCAAGATGGAATTACGGTGATTGAAGATCGTCATATAATACCTAGCGGTTCTAAAATTGCCGCAGGTGAGAATGTTTACAGAACCCGATGATGCGTTTTTTGAAAGGAGGAGGAAATGATGCCAAAAGCTATCGGAATTATTTTTGCTAATAGTGGATCTGACACCTTGGATGGTCTTGCTCAAAACAGGCCAGTAGCAGCGGTTCCCTTTGGGGGAAGATATCGAATTCTCGATTTCGCGCTATCCAGCATGGTGAATTCCGGGATAAGTACCATTGGTTTAGTGACACCGCACCAGTATAGGCCGCTTCTGGATCACTTAGGCGCTGGAAAGGACTGGTTCCTAGAACGAAAAAACGGAGGTATGTTTATCTTGCCGGGAGTCATGCATGGTTTGGCAGGGGACAATCATACATTTTGCATTAAGGATTTACAACATAATTTAGAGTATTTAGAGAAGGATTTTAGTGACAATGTGGTCATCAGTAGTGGTAATCAAATATATAATATGAATTTTATGGAGTCTTTGCAATTTCATAAAGAAAAACAGGCGGACGCTACATTAATCTATAAAGAGTGCGATAACTTAGGTAATTCTATCGATGACAGTCTCCTGGAAATGGACAACGACCAGAAAATTTCAAACATTTGGGTCCAAAGTGATCTGAAAAGCTCACATACTGGTCACTCTCATTTTGCTAATATGTTAATCATCCGTCGCGAGCTTTTGTTGAATATTATCGACAAGTACAGTTCCCTGGGGTGTTTAGACTTAATCGATATTTTAATTACAAATCTGAAAGTCCTCAAACTCTACGGCACTCCAACGGATTCAATATTTTGGCCAATACGCACAGTTAAGGATTATTTTCATAGAAGTATGGATCTTTTAGACTGTGAAGTTCGTGAGAAATTATGGTTAGGGGAAGATCGGATTCATACAAAAATTGTTGATAATCCCCCAACCAGGTACACTACACATGCTAAAGTCAGTAACTCATTGATTGCTAGTGGCTGCACTATCTCCGGTGAAGTGTCTAACTCAATCATATTTAGAGGTGTAATCGTTGAGCAAGGTTGCCAAATAAAGAATAGTATCATCATGCCTAAATGCCATATTTATGAAAATGCTCAAATAAAGTATGCAATTTTAGATAAATATGTAAAGGTAAACGGAGAAAACGTCTTAAAAGGGAGTTTAAATAGCCCTTTAGTTGTCTCTAAAAGTACTGTAATCTAGCATTTGAAAGGTGGGAGAGTATGAAACTGGTTTTTGTGACTGCAGAAGCGGATCCATTTGTTAAAACAGGTGGTTTGGGTGAGGTAATGGGCTCATTACCTGCCTTCTTACATAGACAAGGCGTAGATGTACGGGTTATTATGCCGAAGTACAGTACCATTGCAGAGCACTTTCAACGAGATATGACACATCTGGCTCATTTTGATGTCCCAGTGGCTTGGAGACAACAATATTGCGGTTTGGACGAAATGGTTTACCTGGGAGTTCATTATTACTTTATTGATAATGAATATTATTTTTCGCGTCCAAACATATATGGAGAATTTGATGATGCAGAGAGATTTGCCTTTTTTTCCCGTGCTGCTCTAGAAAGTTTGATGCATATACCAGGGGTTAAACCAGATATTATCCATTGTCAGGATTGGCATACAGCCTTAATCCCATTGATGCTTAAAGAATTTTATAGCCATGGTCCCCTATACTATCCGATAAAAACTCTATTTACCATTCACAATCTTAAATATCAGGGGATTTTTTCTCAGGAAGTTCTCAGCGATGTCGTGGGACTGGGAATGGAGTATTTTACAGACAATACCTTGGAATTTAACGGAGCAGTCAATTTCATGAAGGCCGCTCTCCTTTATTCAGATAGGATTACGACAGTCAGTCCGACGTATGCAGAGGAAATAAAAGATCCATATTATGGAGAAAACCTTGATGGACTTTTAAGGAAAAGGGATAAGTCTCTCACGGGAATCCTTAATGGCATTGACTATAACGTTTATGATCCTATGAAGGATCCCTATCTTATGGTGAAATTTAGTAATTCTGCAGTGGCTAAAAAAGAAAATAAAAAATACTTACAAAGTGTTGTTGGACTTCCTGTTCGCGGAGATAAACCACTACTTTCGATGGTATCTCGGCTAGTAGACCAGAAAGGCGTGGATCTATTGGTCCACGTTATGCAAGATATACTTGCACTGGATGTTCAAATCATTATCCTCGGAACTGGAGACCAACGCTACGAAGAAATTTTGCGGTATTTCGCCTCAAAATACCCTGAAAACCTGGCTGTGAAATTAGAATTCTCTGATAAATTAGCGCATCAAATTTATGGAGGAGCAGACATGTTATTGATGCCTTCTCGTTTTGAACCCTGCGGTATTTCTCAGATGATTGCTATGCGCTATGGAACAGTTCCTATCGTTCGGGAAACTGGTGGTTTAAAAGACACGGTGATACCCTATGATGAAACGACGGGTGTAGGTAATGGATTTAATTTTTCTAATTATAATGCTCATGAATTATTGTTTGCGGTGCAACGGGCTGTAAAAACATACCGAGAAGATAAAGTAGTTTGGGAGACAATTCGTCAGAATGCTTTGAAAGGTGATTACAGTTGGGAAAAATCAGCGAATGCTTATATCAAAATTTATGAGTCTTTATCATGAACGTGTTTAAGGCGTATCATAATTCTCACGATCTGTTTTACCGAGAACCGTTTGGGGCAGTGACGTGTGGACAGGAGATTGCGTTCCGATTGAGAACGCTTTCGGCTGAACCTGTTGAAACCTGTGTTCTTCGGCTCTGGGTAACAAACCGTGAAATAGCACTTTCCTTACATCAAAATAGTAAGGAAAGTTGTGAAGATGGGTTGCTATTCGAGGGAAACTATAAAGTGCCCGACATTCCCGGACTCATCTGGTACTATTTTGTGATTCGGACAGGCTCTGATACTTATTATTATGGCAATAACCTAAAAAGAATCGGAGGTGAGGGTGCGCTTTGGGAACAAGAACCTCCTTCTTATCAAATAACGGTTCATAAGCCAGAATTAGTTCCCACGTGGTATAAACGAGGGGTCATGTATCAAATATTTGTTGACCGTTTTTATAATGATCATGAAAACGGGTTTTCCTCTTATCCAAGGAAAAATGCTATGTTGCACACCAATTGGTCTGATCTGCCAATCTATATTAAGGACGAAGAGGGCAGAGTGACCGATTGGGATTTTTTTGGGGGAACTCTGGGAGGGGTCATTAAAAAGCTGCCTTTCTTAAAAGCATTAGGTATAAGCATTCTGTATTTTAATCCTATTTTTGACGCTCCCAGTAATCACAAATATGACACAGCAGATTATCAGAGGATTGATCCAATGTATGGAGACGAGGGTATTTTCGTACACTTGATTCATGCTGCAAGACAACTTGGGATTTCTATCATTTTAGATGGTGTTTTTAGTCATACCGGAAGTGACAGTATCTATTTTAATAAAGATGGCAATTTCCCCGGGATTGGCGCCTACCAATCGGAGGAGTCTCCCTATTTTAGCTGGTATAAGTTTAAACCTAACCACCAAGAGTATGAATCATGGTGGGGGGTTGATACGCTTCCTGAAGTCAACGAGATGAACCCATCCTATAGACAGTTTATATTTGGTTTGGAAGATAGTGTTATCAGTCAATGGCTAAACCTTGGAGTTGCTGGGTGGCGGTTGGATGTTGCCGATGAACTTCCTGATGAGTTTATTCAAGAACTTAGACAAGCAATTAAAAGCATTAACCCCGAGGCTGTTCTGCTCGGAGAAGTGTGGGAAGATGCTTCAAATAAAATAAGCTTCAATAAACAACGCGAATATTTATATGGGGATGAATTGGACTCAACGATGAACTATCCTTTCCGCGCGAGTTTCCTCAAATTCATACTTGGACAAAGCGATTCCAGCGTGCTTCAAGATGAGGTCATGAGTTTGTACGAGAATTATCCCCGCGAAAATTTCTATGCCGCCATGAACTTAATCGGTAGTCATGATACGATACGGATTTTAACTCTTTTAGGAGATGCACCTGCAGAAAATAATCTGACAAGAACTGAGCAGAGAGCCTTTAGACTTTCGCCGAATGCTCGAAAATTGGCGATACAAAGGCTAAAGCTATTTAGTTTAATTCAAGTGACATTTCCCGGAGTTCCTTGTATCTATTATGGAGATGAAGCCGGTGTGGAAGGCTATGCTGACCCATACAATCGGGGTACCTATCCATGGGGCGAGGAGGATGCCGAGATCCTTGATTGGTATCGGCGAATACTGCGAATGCATGCTGAATATGAGGTGCTACAAACGGGTGACTTTAAGTCATTCTTTTTCACACCAGATGTTTACGGTTTTACACGAGCAAGGGAAGAGGAAGAAATCACTATTCTGATCAATCGTCATTCAGTGGAAACAAAAACAGTGAATCTCAATGAAAAGCTGCAGCCATCGTTTGTCATTGACTTAATCAATGGAGAAAGGCTTGCCCCAGAATCGTTGAATGCATTACCCATCAAAGCGTTAGGTATGAGAGCTCTATTTAAGAAAAAAACGATGCCTAATAATTTGGGACTTAATCGCTCGAGCGGGGTATTATTACATATTAGTTCGTTACCTTCTTCCTGGGGTCTGGGCGATTTAGGAAAAGAGGCTTATGAATTTGTAGATTTCCTAGATGAAGCTCAACAATCTTTGTGGCAAGTATTACCCTTGAATCCTGCAGGAGTCGCAGAGTGTCCTTACCAAAGTGAATCAGTGTTTGCTGGAAACACTGATTTGATCAGTATCGACCATATGATTGATACTGGACTTTTGAATCTAGAAGAGACACGGATAAAAGCCGAAAAGGTTATAAGCTTTGGTCTGCGGAAAAGTTTAACGTTCCTTGCTTATAAAGAGTTGAAACGTGATTTACTCGTGGAGGCCTATCAGAAATTCTTGGAGAAGCTGGAAGTTAGACCACTTAGCTCGGCTGTTTCTTCAGATTCAATCTATCTTTCACAGGAAAACTTCCAGAAATTCAAAACTAAGAATGAAGAATGGCTGGATGATTATACCCTATTCAGGGCTATAAAGGCTCATTTTCAAGAGGTACCATGGTATGATTGGGAATGCGGTATTGCTTCCCGTGAACCGGAAAAATTAGCGGAGTATCGGGTACTTCTCCAAGAAAAGATTAGTTTTATTGAATTCTTACAATATACTTTTTTCTATGAATGGGATCAACTTAAAATTTATGCGAACACTAAAGGCGTCCAGTTGATTGGAGATTTACCCCATTTTGCCGCCGCGGATAGCTGTGATGTATGGGTGAACCGCAACTTATTTGTTTTGGATGAACAGGGTAAACCGGATAAAACTGCAGGAGTACCTCCAGACTACTTTAGCAAGACTGGGCAGTTATGGGGAAATCCTGTCTATGACTGGGATGCATTAGTAGGGACTCAGTATGCGTGGTGGAAAAAGCGAATCCAAATAGGGCTAGAGATGTTTGACTACATTCGTCTGGATCATTTCCGAGGTTTTGAAGCTTATTGGGAGGTTAGTGCAGGCGAAAAGACAGCAGAAAACGGTCGCTGGATGAAAGGACCAGGGGAAAAATTCTTCGTCATGATGGCTGAAACCTTTGGGAAATGTTCATTCATCTTGGAAGACTTGGGAGAGATAACACCTGAAGTTATGGTACTATTGCAGATTCTGGGCTTTCCAGGAATGAAGGTACTTCAGTTCACTCCAGTGGCAGAGATAGCCAGCAAGCAAGACACAAATTTTGTTTATTATTCGGGAACTCATGATAATAATACGTTATTAGGTTGGTATGAAAAAAATCTAGGAGATGATGAAAGCACGCAAAGTAACGTGGTGAACCCAAAAATATCGAGTAAAAATGCTTGTCGCGGATTGATTGAAGAGGTCTATATGAGTCAAGCAGCGTGGGTTATCCTACCCATGCAAGATATCTTAGGGCTGGGCGAACAAGCCAGAATGAATGTGCCTGGAACGATCTATGGAAATTGGCAATGGAGGTTGAATAAGAACCTAGTCACTGCTGAAGTTAAACTTTGGCTAAGTAGCATGACCGATCGTGCCCAGAGATTAAATATTGGGGGTAAGGGAATTTAAAGATTTATAAGAACGTGCAACGACTTGATGTTTCTTCAGAAGATGCCTTGAAGTTTATTGCTCCCATGGGTTACTGAGTATAGAGGGCAAATAATCTAAATGACTTTGATGTCTTCCTTTGAAAGGAGGACAGACAGGAAGAGGTAGGTAATCATGAAAAAGATCTTGGGATTAGTGGCGTCACAACGAAAAATTGCTAATGGAGAAATCTTGATTAAAGAGGCAGCTGCTTCAATTGGAGAAGATTTTGAGCTGGAACTTATCCGACTGCCGGAATTAAACCTTCAGCCATGCAGAGCATGCTATGCTTGCCTAGCTTCAGATCAGTGTTGCCCAGTCAAGGACGATTTATATTTCTTGTTGGACAAGATAAAAGAAGCAGATGGGATTATTCTGTCAGCGCCTTGCTATGCTCTCGGTCCAGCCGCCATCATAAAGCTGTTTGGAGATCGGATTATTGCGCTTGCTCAACAGCTCGACGTGCTTTGGGGGAAACCTTGTGTGATCATTGGCACGACTGGGATTAAGGGGTGGGAAGGATATACTTTATCCGCTCTGATCGCCAACGCTCGTTTTATAGGCTTTGATGTCAAGGATGCCTACGTATTTTTGGGTGCACTGCCAGGACAAGCTTTGGACAATGCAACATCATTCAAACGCATTCGTGCAATGGGTGCGACTTTGTTTAGTGTTCCTCGGCAACCGGAAGAGGGTCAATGCCCCACTTGCTGGTCTGATATTTGGAAGTTTCCTGAGTCTAATCATGCCGTTTGTCCTCTTTGTGGTCAAGAAGCCACTATTTGCGCTTCTGAAAACGGCCTTCAATGGGATTTTGGACCAACGGGTCAACGTTTTCAAAAAGAAGCGCTAACTGAGCATTTTCAAGTCTGGTTGAAGGACCAAGTTCGAGAATTTCTAGACCGCCGTAAAGAATTGTCTGAAATAAGAAACTGTTATAAAGGACAAGATACTTGGATAAAACCAAATTAAACAGATAAGATAGCACCTGGAGAGGAGCCTTTAACATGGACAAGCTTGAAAATGAAAGATTGGACCCCTATAAAGGGAAGGCAAGCCAGTATCTCCAGGATAAGAAAAAATCCTTAGGACTTCTCAATGAGGCACTTCAGAAGGCTACAGCTCGCCGAGGTGCCTTGGGTGAAACTTGGGATAAGTTACAGCTGCTATTCGCGGTATTCAGAGATTGGATCCACGGCAGCTATAAGGAAATGCCCAAGCGCTCGCTCCTAATGATTATCTTAGGAATTATCTATTTTGTTTCTCCTTTAGATGCAATCTTTGATTATATTCCCTTTGCAGGATTGGTGGATGACGCAGCGGTGGCTGGCTTCGTTATTTCTCAGGTTAGTGAGGACCTAGAACGTTATAAACTATGGAAAAGGCATACCGAATCTGAAAAAGAAGGGGATGATGTCGAAAAGAATACCTTGTAATTCGACGTTGTTTGCCTTAAAATAATGGGTAACTGAATATTCGTTTGTTACTGGTGCCCTGCAAAGGGAGAATAGGGAACTGGGTGAGAATCCCGGACGGACCCACCACTGTAAAGAGGAGACTGTTGCACTGCCACTGGGAAACTGGGAAGGCGCATTAAGTTGATGATTCTAAGTCAGGAGACCTGCCGGTAATCTTAGTTAGTCATGAATTAAGGTAAAGTTCATGGTCGGTTTTCATTTTTAACGACAACGTTAACAATGAGGATTAGACTATGAGCTTTTTTATGTGCCTTATAAGTCAAGGGGGTGAAATGATTGGGATATTTTGGTCGCGATGTTGAGGTCGTTTTGATCAATAAAGATTCGTATTTGGTGGCTTCATGTGATTCCTGTGGTGCCATTGGTATGAAGGAATTAGATGCGCTCAAGATTCCATGTTTCATTACTGGGAAGTTAACCGCACGTGTTGCTTTGTTGGAAGTTCTGGCCACAGGGGCTGTGCCTCAGATGCTGACCGTGGCGATTTCGAATGAGCCGTACCCGACTGGCGATGAACTATTAAGGGGGGTGAACGATGAACTGGAATCAGCCGGATTAAAAGCACTACCCATGGCGATCAGTACAGAAAAAAACATGCCCACTCAACAGACCGGGCTCGGGATCAGTGTGATTGGTTTGGCTGAGAAAAACCTCTTGAGGATAGGAACAGCTCAACTAGGTGATGAGATCTATTGTTTAGGGTTTCCAAAAGTAGGCGCTGAGCTCAACAATCCAGAGGATCCAGAAATTGTACCAGTCAAAGCACTTCAAGACCTCTTGGAGATTTTAAGTATTCATGACATCATTCCCGTCGGCTCAAGAGGAATACTTTCAGAAGCGAACCAACTTGCCGCTACGGTAAACAGTCAGTTGTGCGTTGATCCAACGTGTGCCTTGAATTTAGAAAAATCAGCGGGGCCCTCAACGTGTCTTATTTTTTCAGCGTCATCATCGATAGATTTAGAACTGAAGTTTTCTAGTTTCCCAGACTTGCCTTTAACTAAAATTGGTTACTTATACAAAATATGAGGAGGAATTTATTATGAGTCAACTTGGAACCGAACAACAGGCTATAAAACTCTCTGCTTGGAAGGTCAAGAGACTATCTATTATGGCCATTTTTATTGCCCTAAGTGCCGTGGGAGCGCTTATTAAGATTCCAAGTCCTGTTGGAACCATTGGCATGGATTCAGCTCCAGGCTTTTTCTGTGCTTTAGCCTTTGGAGGCGTAACAGGAGCCATCGTGATTGCTTTTGGACATTTGCTGACGTCAGCGGTGGTTGGATTCCCTATGACCATTCCCATTCACCTGTATATTGCGTTGCAAATGGCTATGTGGGCGGTCACCTATCACTGGGTTAATAAGAGGCTTGGTTTGATTCCCGCAGTCATCGTGGCTATTATCCTGAATGGGGTTGTGTCGGCCTTTGCCATGCTTCCAATTATGGGTATGGCAGGCGTTCTGGGGCTGATGCCGTTTCTTGTCGTTGGAGCAGCGCTCAACGTTATTATTTCGGCAGTAGCCTACAAAGCAATTAAGGGCAGTCGGCTCATATAGGTTATGAGGTGAAATATGTGGAACGCCATGAAAATGCGATTGAACTGAATCAAGTGTCTTATTCTTATCCGAACTCAGTGGAACCTAGTTTGAAAAATGTTACCTTAGTTGTTGAAAAAGGAAAATTCGTGGTCCTTATGGGGTCCTCAGGGGCGGGTAAAACGACCTTGAGTTTATGCTTGAATGGTCTTATTCCCCAGCTTCTGGAGGGGAAACTAACAGGACAGGTGAGCGTAGCAGGTAAGGATGTAGGCAAAACCTCCGTCCAATCGATGTCTAAAGTCCTCGGACTTGTTTTACAGGATCCAGAGACCCAAATTATTGGTCGTATCGTAGAGGAAGATACCGCATTTGGTCCCCGCAATGTCTTGATCCCATTGAACAAGATTAAACAACGAGTCAATTTGGCCTTAGAAAAAGTTCGTCTTAAAGGGTACCAACAACGCTTAACGGAGGCACTTTCTGGTGGAGAAAAGCAACGCTTAGCGATTGCCGGTGTTCTCGTGATGGAACCTGACATCTTGGTACTTGACGAACCGACTTCCGAACTTGATCCATTGGGAAGATTAGAAATTTATGAAACGTTAGATGATCTGCGACGGGAAAAGGACCTAACGATATTATTGGTCGATCATTCCAGCGAAGAAGTCATCAAGAAGGCGGATGAAGTTGTCGTACTGAACGAAGGCGAAGTGGTTTGGAAAGGCGTTCCAAGTGACCTCTTTCGCAATATTCTTCTTTTGCGAAAGTTTGGGATCAAGCCTATACCTGTCAGCTTGATTGGTTGGCATTTCTTTGAAAAGGGCTGGATTTCCTTTGCAGAAATCCCTCTAGATACCTCGTCAGCAGAAGATTTGATTAGAAGATTGTTACCTGAATTCGGACGTTGGCACGAACAACCGCATGGACAAATAAAGAATCGCCTGCAGCAACAACGCTCCAAAAAGTCGGTTGCTGTTCAAGTTAGTCACTTGATTTATGAGTACAACCCAGGTGAGCCTGCTTTGCGTGGAATGAATATGACGATTGAAGAAGGACAGTTCGTGGCTTTGATTGGGCAAAACGGTGCAGGTAAAACAACCCTAGCGAAACATTTTAACGGATTATTAAAACCAACCTGTGGTGAAGTGATCGTTGAGGGCATGAATACCTTACACTATGACACCTCTGATTTATCAAAAACTATCGGTTACGTCTTTCAAAATCCCGATCACCAGATTTTCTCGGCGACGGTTGAAAAAGAATTAGAATTCGGCCTCAAAAATGCGAACTACAAAGGCAAAGACATCAAAGATCGTGTCGATGAGGTCCTCCAGTATACTGGGTTAGAAAAGTTTCGAAGTGTTCATCCGTTTAGCTTAGGTAAAGGAGAACGGCAAATGATTGCTGTCGCTTCGATTCTTGTTTTAAAACCCAAACTGCTTATTATTGATGAACCGACCACTGGTTCTGACTGGGCAGGTGTTCAGACAATGATGGCCTTAATTAAAAAACTACATGCTGCAGGGACAACAATCATTATGATCACTCATGATATGGATTTAGTAGCCCAATATGCTCAGAGAGTCATTGTTCTGAAAGATGGCGATATTCTATTAGATGGTACCCCACAGGAAGTATTTTCCCACGACCAAATGTTGTTAGACTCTGCCATCATACCTCCCCAACTATGTAGGCTCTCCGTGCATTTGTCGGATATTCTAGCCCATGAAACCTTCATCGAGGCAAGCGAATTTACCGCGATGTTCGAAAGAGGGGAGAAGCAAGAATGTCTATAGAATATTTACCAGGCGACACCATGCTCCATCGACTCGACGTACGGGCCAAAATGTTTGGATTCTTAGTTCTTTTGATTCTTTCCTTTATATTTCAAGCCCCTATATATCAACTTTTGATCGTAACTTTCACGGGAATACTTGCCTGCTGGACAAAAATCTCTCTGCGAAAGATCCGTAAAATGTTAGCACCTTTGTTACCTATTATTATCATGATTACTTTAATCACAGGATTTACAATGACACCTGATCGTTTTGATCAGGCCACGAGCCAAGCAATTCTGTTCTATATCTTACCTGGTGACCGCTTGGGGGCAACAGTGGGGGGCCTTCTAATGGGTGCTACGTTTACTCTTCGCCTTTTTAGCATGATGATTGCTTCTTCTGTGTTAACTTCGACGACGTCAATGGATGATTTTACCCAATTCTTTCAAATAATGAAGGTTCCTGTTGAGATGACTATGATGCTCACGACGGCAATACGATTTATTCCGACTTTGGATAAGAAACGCCGACTCATCGTAGAGGCACAAAGAGCTCGCGGCGTAAAATTTAATGAAAAAGGGATGATCGGAGCCCTTCAATCGCACCTGCCACTCATGATCCCTATGTTCATCAACTCTATTTTGATGGCTAATTCATTATCAATGGCAATGCTCAATAGAGGATACGGTTTGACGAGAACTTCGACATCTATGCGCGATATAAGATTTTCATTGAAGGATTACTATGCATTATCTTTCTCTATTTTGTTACTTACGTCGGCGCTTTTTGTTCGATTCAGACTGCATATAGGTCTATTATAATCTCTCATATACTGGGGCTTGTTGGATATTAGTTGAACTAAGGTAGAACATGATTTATAATTTCTATGACGATTAATTATTTTGATAAAAGTGGTAATGGGAGAGAAACTATGGCAAGAGATAAAGATCGACATACTTGGCGTGAAGGCTATACTACAGGAAGTTGTGCCGCTGGTGCAGCTAAAGTCGCTTGTCTACTACTTAAAGGGGACAGTTTATCTGAACGGGTAGAGATTCCCTTGCCAAATTCAACACGCTTAACAATGCCCATCCATAGCTCAAAGCTGGGATATCCAGAGGCTATGGCTAGTATTGTGAAAGACGGCGGAGATGATGTGGATATTACACATAGTCTTGAGATCCAGGCGATCGTGCGCTACATTTCGTCACAAGGGGAAGTCCACATCCAAGGGGGCCAAGGGGTGGGGACTGTCACAAAGAAAGGCTTGGCAATCTCTGTTGGAGAAAGTGCCATTAATCCGGTACCTAGAAGAATGATCCTTGAAGCGGTTCGGGAGGTTTTCAGACAGGAAGAACTGGAAATCATCATCAAAGTTCCTGCCGGAGAAGCTGCTGCCTTACGCACCCTTAATTCGAGACTTGGGATCATCGGAGGAATTTCTATCCTTGGGACAAGTGGCATCGTACGGCCGATGTCAGAGGAAGCGTTTAAAACCTCCATCCTTCCAGAGTTGGACCAGGCAGTAGCCTATGGGCATAAAACCATCGTGCTCACTCCGGGGCATTATGGGTATAGAGTGGCAACGGAGCGTTTTATGGTCCCACCTGAAGCCGTCATACAGATGAGTAACTTTGTAGGTTATCTCTTGGAAGAAGCGGCTTACAGGGGTATAGAACGAGTGATTATATTAGGACATATAGGAAAACTAATCAAAATTTCGGGGGGCATTTTCCATACCCACAATCGTGTTGCAGATGCTAGAATGGAAATCTTACTAGCGCATGCTGCACTAGCAGGTGTAAATAGTGTCACCCTGAAATACCTGGCAGAGTTTCCAACGACCGAAGGTGCCACCAAAGAGCTCTTGCTCCTGGGTGAGCAACCGTTACTTCATAACCTAGCCCACTTGGCAAGTGAGAGGGCTCAGGCTTTCTCTTATGGGCGCTTAAGCATTGGAACGGTCATGACATTATTGAACGGTCAACCCGTTGGCTGGGATTTGGAAGCTCGTAAAATTG
Source organism: Desulfosporosinus sp. (assembly GCA_035648035.1). GTDB lineage: Bacteria > Bacillota > Desulfitobacteriia > Desulfitobacteriales > Desulfitobacteriaceae > Desulfosporosinus. The sequence goes on from DASRMG010000110.1 coordinate 25,182, forward strand.
TAGAAGAACAGGGCTGGGTGTGGTCAGTGGAGCAGCGTCAATAATATTATAGATATAAGTACTAAAACCTTGCCATTAAATGGAACATTTTTGTTTAATACCTTCGACGACGTGCGCGAAGAAATAGATTAAGATACAAAATTCTCGCCCAAGTTATTTAACTTGCGTGAGAATTTTGTAAATGTAAGCTTAAAATATTGGATTAATCTCTAAAAGTCCTTTCTAAAAAGTATGATTTAAGTTATAATACACAAATAATAGACTATGAGTTGACGTCTGGAAATTTCATATAATTTTCTTAAGGTTCCTCAACTATTGAGGATTTTAAAGGGGAAGTCGGCGAACGTCCGACGCGGTCCCGCCACTGTAAACAAGGAGTTCTCTTTATTCTTATGAATTACTTCATGGAAGAGAATGATGATTTGAAGCCAGGAAACCTGCCTTGAGAAATATCACAGACCTACGGGCAATGGGTGATGTGTGTGTTTATTTAGGGTAAACCATACGAACCGCTCTGGTTCGTATTTTATTTACCCACCTATTGATTAACGTTTGGTTTCATTAAGCTTACTAAAATCCAGGAAGAGGGTTATTTATGTTACAAGTGATCGGAATCGGTCCTGGAAGGCAAGAATGGTTGCCTCCTGCAATCACTGAACTTGCAAAGCAATGCGATGTATTAATTGGCGGAGCTAGGGCACTCCTGCTCTTTCCTGATTTTGCAGGGCAGCAGTATACCCTATCTGGAGACCTAGCCAGTAGTGTTGCATGTATCAGAAATGCACTTTTGGAGCAGAAAGTCATCGGCGTTCTTGTCTCTGGAGACCCTGGATTTTTCAGTTTTTTACCCCGACTTAAGAAAGAATTTCCCGAGGAGAGAATCGACGTCTATCCTGGGATCAGTTCTCTGCAATTTGCTTTTGCCAAAGCGGAGCTTCCTTGGCAGGAGGCAAACTTTGTTAGTGTTCACGGTCGAGAATTATCAATACTACCTGAGGTGATAACTCATCCAACAGCCGTTCTAACGGGTGGAGACAATACGCCTCAGAAAATTGCAGCACTCTATCTTAAGCGAGGTAATAATCCGAAAATGTCAGTAGGCAATGCACTGGCTTATCCAGAGGAATATTGGGTGACGATGGATGCAGAGCATTTCGCTCAGGAAAAAACATTATTAAAGAACGCTATTGTTATCCTCTATCCAGAGGCTGGACAAGATATCAATATTAGAGAAAAAAATGTTATACAGGATCTCCCATCGACGGGTTACAGAATTGGGATTCCGGACGAAGAGTTTCTACGGGGAAAGATTCCCATGACTAAAGCAGAAATACGTGTGCAAGTACTCGCTAAAGCTCAAATTTTAAAAGACGACCGCGTAGTGGATATTGGAGCTGGTACGGGGAGCATCAGTATTGAGGCGGCAGGTCTGGCTTCTGAAGGCGTAGTTTATGCGATTGAACATAACCCAGAGGCGCAGGAACTGATACTTGCTAATCAGCGCAAGTTTGGCGTTTCAAATATCCAGCTTATTCCAGGAGCTGCGCCAGATGTCTTTTGGAAACTTCCTTCAGTGGAGGTTTGTATCATTGGTGGGAGTCATGGGCGTTTATCGGAAATCTTGGAAACGGTTCCGCTTGTTGATGGGGGAAGAATTGTGATTACGGCAGTGACCCTTGAAACAGTGTCTCAAGGCCTGAAACTGCTTACAGACCTTAACTATCAAGCGATTGATACCGTGTCTATTCAGGTGGTTCGTTGGAAAGCCGTACAAGCTCTTCATATGGCACAAGCTATGAATCCAATCTTTATTATATCAGCACGAAAAGGGGAAGCGTTATGACTATAACCTGGGGAAAATTTTACGGAGTCGGGGTCGGTCCCGGTGATCCACGTCTTTTGACATTACAAGCTGTCGACGTTTTACAGGCCGCTGATATTGTTGCCATCCCTAAATCCAAGCTTGATCGAGAAAGTGTCGCCTGGGATATCGCTAAAGTTCATTGTCCCTCCAAGGTACGCCTAGTTGAACTAGAAATGCCCATGACTGCGGATAAACAGATTTTAGCAGCGGCCTGGCAAGCTGGGGCACAAACTCTCCTAGGCGAATTGAAACAGGGCAAATCCATCGCTTTTATCACACTAGGTGATCCTTCGCTTTATAGTACATATAGTTACCTACTTAACATTCTCCAAGAGGAACTACCGCAGGAATGTATCGTAACGGTTCCAGGGATTACGGCTATGGCAGCCGCGGCAGCTAGAATTAATATGCCACTTGCCACCGGGGATGAGCCCCTCCTGATACTGCCGAGTACCGAAGATGTTGGGGAATATCTGGACTTCCCTAATTTAGTCTTAATGAAAGTCTCCCGAAGACTGCCTGAAATTTTGACACTCCTCGAAGAGCGTGGGAGAAAAGCAGTCTTGTTAACCCGCCTGGGACAAGCGGGTGAGAAAATCCGCTGGGAACCTAAACCCCAGGATTTTACCTCTGACAAAATCGATTATCTTAGCATATTACTCGTCAAAACACAATTATTAGGGAGGGAAAACAGTGAACCAGAAAAAAACTAACGGCGAAGTGATTTTCGTAGGAGCTGGCCCAGGTGATCCTGAACTTATCACGGTTAAAGGGTCTCGAGCCCTAGAAAAAGCCGACCGAGTGATATACGCTGGTTCTTTAGTCAACCCGGCGCTACTGAAACTTTGCCCGCAGGGAACACCTGTGCATGACAGTGCTCACCTTACGCTCGAGAAAGTGCTCACTTTAATGGAGGAGGGAACTAGTCACGGGGAAACGATTGTTCGTCTCCATACGGGAGATCCCAGTATGTACGGGGCAGTCAAGGAACAATTCGACCATTTAGACAAGAAATCTATACCGTATACGGTGATTCCTGGGGTCAGCTCGGTGTTTGCTGCTGCAGCCGCCATTAAACGCGAGTTTACCTTACCAGAGATCAGTCAGACCTTGATTCTCACTCGCATGGCTGGACGCACACCGGTACCAGAACGTGAAGCGCTGGCAGCCTTAGCTAAACATCAAGCCAGTATGGCGATCTTTCTAAGTGTTCAGGATATGGGTTCTGTCGTAGAAGC